>NZ_JAVDVQ010000021.1:0-72083 GCF_031456935.1 Arthrobacter ginsengisoli
ATCCGCGGCCGCCTCGAACCCCAACAACGCCGCGTCCCCGACCGCGGTCACGCCCGCTTCCCGCAGCAACGCCAGAGCCCCCTCCACCCCGGACGGACCGGCCCCGGCAGCGTAGCCGACGCCGGCTCCGGCCCCGACTCCGGTTTCTGCGCCCCGGCCCGCGTCCTGGAAAGGAATGAAACCCCTGAAGATTTCCATGAACACAGTCTCTCAGAGGGGTCCGACACATTTCGGAGGTCCGCGAACCGAATCACCGGAGCCGTCCGGGGGCAGGACGGAGTGCAACTAAACTGGACTGGATCCCTTGCTCGCCCACTGTTAGGACAGATTGCACATGGCCGTATTGAATATCCGCATCATCGGGGATCCTGTGCTGCGCACAGTTGCCGATCCCGTGACGGAATTCGGGCCTGAGCTGGCGAAGCTTGTTGCCGACATGACCGAAACCATGGAGGACGTGGACGGCGCAGGCCTGGCGGCGCCCCAGATCGGCGTCAGCAAGCGCGTGTTCACCTACCGCATCCGCGGCGTCGAGGGGCACATCATCAATCCTGTTCTCGAAAACAGCGATGACTTCCAGCCCGACGAGATGGAGGGTTGCCTCTCCATCCCCGGTCTCGGCTTCCCGGTCCGCCGCTACCGGCACACCCGCGTCACCGGCGTCAACCTGCACGGCCACCCCGTTGCGGTCGAGGGCGAAGGCATGCTGGCGCGGGCTTTCCAGCACGAGACCGACCATCTCGACGGCGTCCTTTTCACCGACCGGCTCGAAGGCGACGACCGCAAGGCCGCGCTGCGAGCCATCCGGAACGCCAACTACGACTCCATCGCCGAGCAGACGACGGCGAAGCGCGCCAGGACGGTCGGCACCAGCTTCGGTGCCGGCACCACGGGTTCCGGAAGCTTCGGCGCCTTCGGTAACACCCAGTGAGGGTACTCTTCGCGGGGACTCCGGCCGTGGCCGTGCCGTCACTCGACGCGCTCGTCGCGGCAGGATTCGACGTCGTTGCCGTCCTCACCCGCCCGGACGCGCCGCTCGGGCGAAAACGAGTGCTGACGCCATCGCCGGTAGCCGTCCGTGCCGCGGAACTGGGCATCAGGATCATCCACGCTTCTAAGGTCGACGCCGCGGTGACCGGGCAGATAGCGGCTGCCGCCCCCGACGTCGCCGCCATCGTGGCCTACGGCGGGCTCATCCCGAGGGCCGCCCTGGACGTTCCCCGGCATGGCTGGATCAACCTGCATTTCTCCCTGCTGCCGGCCTGGCGCGGCGCGGCCCCCGTGCAGCGGTCCCTGATCGCCGGCGACGATGTCACCGGGGCGGTCACGTTCCTGCTGGAGGAAGGGCTGGACACCGGCCCGGTGTTCGGCACCCTGACCGAATCGGTCCGGCCTGACGACACCGCCGGGGCCCTGCTCGAGCGGCTGTCCCACAGCGGTGCTGTGCTGCTGACCCAGACGCTGTCTGCGCTCGACGCCGGCCGGGCCGCCGCGGTGCCGCAGCACGGCGAGGTCAGCCTGGCCCCCAAACTCAGCCTCGAAGACGGCCGGCTCGACTGGCAGCAGCCCGCGCTGGCGATCGGACGGCGGGCCCGCGGGGTCACGCCTGAGCCTGGCGCCTGGACCACCCTCGACGGTCAGCGGATCAAGCTGGAGCCGGTGGTCATGCGGCCCGGGGAGGCGGCGCTGAAACCGGGACAGCTGGCCCTGGCGGGCAAGAGTGTGCTGGTGGGAACCGGTTCCCACCCGGTGGAGCTCACCCGGATCCAGCCATCGGGGAAGAAAATGATGACCGCCGCTGATTGGGCGCGCGGACAAGCAACACTGGAAAGCGTGGTATTCGAATGAGCGAGTCCGGGACAAGCGGAAGCGGCCGTGGAAACGGCCCCCGGCGCGGCGGATCGGGTGGCCAGGGCGGCGCCGGCCAGGCCGGCAGGGGACGGGACGGCAGCCAGCGGAACGCGCAGGGCCGGGAACGCAACCGCGGACCCCAGCGCGGCTTCACCGAGAACGCGCCGTCGCAGCGCACCCGCCGTGCGGATCCCGCCCGGCTCGTGGCCTTCGAAGTGTTGCGTGCCGTTGCCGCCGAGGACGCCTATGCCAACCTTGTCCTGCCCGCCCGCATCCGGCACCATGGCCTCGACAAGCGTGATGCCGGCTTCGCCACGGAGCTAAGCTACGGGGCGCTGCGCGGCCAGGGCACTTACGACGCGATCCTGGCCCGTTGCGTGGACCGGCCGCTGGACCAGCTGGACCCCGCCATCCTGGACGCCCTCCGGATCGGGGCCCACCAGCTGCTGGCCATGCGCGTCCCCGCCCATGCCGCGCTGGACCAGACCGTGGGCCTGGCCCGCGCCGTCATTGGCGCCGGGCCGTCGGCGCTGATCAACGCCGTGCTGCGCAAGGTTTCGGCGCACACACTTGAGGAGTGGCTGGACCTCCTGCTCAGCGACGAGACGGACGAAACCAAAAAAGCCGCCATCCGCTACGCCCACCCGGAGTGGATTGTCCGGGCGCTCCGGCAGTCCCTGGTTGCCCATGGGCGCCCGGTCAGCGAAATCAGTGACCTCCTCGAGGCGGACAACGCCGCACCGGTGGTCAACCTCGTGGCCCTGCCAGGGCTTGGCAGCCTCGACGAGGCCCTCGAAGGCGGTGCCACGCCCGGCGAACTCGTCGAAGGCTCCGCACTCTCCAGCGGCGGAGACCTCGGCCGGCTCGCCTCCGTCCGCGAAGGCACCACCCGGGTCCAGGACGTCGGATCGCAGCTCGTGGCCCGCGCCATGGCCGCCGTCGCCCTTGACACCGGCGTGAAGGTGCCGGGCACGGAGGGGAGTGGCGTTCAGGAGACTGACGGCGACAGCCGCCCCGGCCAGGAACGGGAAAAACCGGCTGAACGCTGGCTGGACATGTGCGCCGGTCCCGGCGGAAAGGCAGCCCTGCTCGGCGCGCTCGCCCGGGAGCAGGGTGCTACGCTGCTGGCCAACGAACCCGCACCGCACCGCGCCAAACTCGTCCGGCAGGCTCTCGCTGCTGTTCCGCACGAGGTCTGGCATGTGCGGACCGGCGACGGCCGCGAGGTCGGCACCGAAATGCCTGAAAGCTTCGACCGTGTGCTCGTCGATGCGCCCTGCACCGGACTCGGCGCCCTGCGCCGCCGCCCGGAGTCACGCTGGCGCCGGACCCCCAAGGACCTGACGGACCTCGGCCCGCTGCAGCGCGAGCTGCTGAAGTCAGCGCTGGCGGCCGTCAAACCCGGGGGCGTGGTGGCCTACGTGACGTGTTCGCCGCACCCGGCGGAGACGACCGCCGTCGTGAGTGATGTGCTGCGCAACCGCGACGATCTTGAACTGCTCGACGCCGGTGCGGCGCTGGACCGGGTCAGCCTCACCGGGCACCTCGACGCCGGACACGAGCGCACCGCCCAGCTCTGGCCGCATGTGCACCGGACGGACGCCATGTTCCTGGCACTCATCCGCAAAAAGGCCTGATCAACAGGGGATACTGGGGCCAGTAACCCGTGCCTTCACACAGGACATCTCAGCAGAACGACAAGGAATTCCACATGGCCAAGTGCTGTATCAACCCGAGCATTCTCTCCGCCGACTTCGCGAACCTCGAGGCCGAACTGCACAGGATCAGCAACGCCGATGCGGTACACGTCGATGTCATGGACAACCACTTTGTTCCCAACCTCTCGTTGGGGTTGCCGGTGGTTTCGCGACTGCAGGAGATCAGCCCGGTGCCGTTGGATGCCCACCTCATGATTGAGCACGCGGACCGCTGGGCTCCGGCCTACGCCGACGCGGGGGTCGCTTCGGTGACGTTCCACGCCGAGGCATCGATTGCACCGATCAAACTTGCGCGCGAACTGCGGGCCCGCGGCGCCAAGGCAGGTCTGGCGCTTCGTCCGGGCAGCGGGGTGGAACCCTTCCTGGACATGCTCAGTGAAATCGACATGCTGCTGATCATGACCGTGGAACCGGGTTTTGGCGGCCAGGAATTCCTCGACCTCACGCTGCCCAAGATCCGCCGGGCCCGCGCCGCGATCGACGCGTCCGGTCTGGACGTGGCACTGCAGGTCGACGGCGGAATCACCGAAGACACGATCTGGCGGGCCGCGGACGCCGGCGCCAACGTCTTCGTGGCCGGCTCGGCCGTCTACGGTGCCGAGGATCCGGCCGGGGCGATCGAGCGGCTCCGCGCCTCCGGGCGCCGTTAGTCACGCACCGGGCCGGGGCGCGCTGTGACGCGTGCGGTGCCGGGGATCTGGCCGGCGCCGAAAATGACGCACTGCGTAACACGCGCCGGCGGGAATACCCGAAGCTACCCGGCGGTTGTGCCAGAATAGCAAGACACATACGTGCTCCGGGGTCGGTGTAAGTCCGAACCGGCGGTTACAGTCCGCGACCCGCGAGCCGGCGCTTTCCCTTGGGAGGTGTGCCGGCAGACGGTTGAACCGGTGAAATTCCGGTACCGACAGTTAAAGTCTGGATGAGAGAAGCACGTACAGCTGTTACTGCGGCGCCCCACTGGCGCCGCGGAAGTTCGCTGTCGTATACCCCCGGAGCCATCGCGGCTTTTGAGGGAAGGAACGACAAACACATGCATTCTCTGCGATGGCTCTTCGCCGACACCACGGTTTTTGAAAGCCTGGTGACCGGTTGATGAGCCCCCAACACTTCATCCACAAGGCAACGGACGACGCCGCGGCCCTGGCCTTGGCTGGTTTCAGTGCCGCCGAGGTCGCCGCCATGGATGCCGCCATGGCAGCAGCCCTGCAAGGGCCCCGGGGCGCTAACCCGCTGGTTGGCGCCGTTGTGATCACCGCCGACGGAACCCCGCTGGTTACGGGCTACCACCGTGGCGCGGGGACTGCCCACGCGGAAGCCGACGCGATCCAGCAGGCAAGCGACGCCGGCCACGAACTCAGCGGCACCACCATGGTGGTCACACTGGAGCCGTGCAACCACTGCGGACGCACAGGTCCCTGCGCCCAAGCGATCATCGAGGCCGGCATATCGGACGTTGTCTACGCGATCGATGATCCGCACGACCCCGCCGCCGGCGGCGCGGCAACCCTGCGCGCCGCAGGAGTCCGTGTCCGGTCCGGACTCGGCGCACAGGCCGCGCTGGAGCTGAACCGGCGCTGGTTCGACGCCGTAGCGGCCAAGCGGCCCTTCGTCACGCTCCATATCGCGCAGACGCTCGACAGCCGCATCGCCGCCAGCGACGGGACCAGCCAGTGGATCTCCAGCCCGGAGTCGCTCGCCGACAACCACGCCCTGCGCGGCCGGATCGACGCGATCCTGGTCGGAACCCAGACCGTCCTGGTGGACAACCCGCGCCTGACCGCGCGCGGCGCCGACGGGGAACCGGTCGGCCGGCAGCCCCTGCGCGTGGTGATGGGCTACCGGGGGATACCGGAAGGAGCCGCGATCAACGGCGACGACGGCAAGGTCCTCCACGTGCCTACCCGGGACCCGCGGGAAGCACTGGACCGGCTCTTTACCGCCGGAGTCCGGCATCTCATGGTCGAAGGCGGCTCCCGCATCCTCAGCGCCTTCCTGGCCGCCGGGCTCGTGGACGAACTCATCGTCTACCTCGCCCCGACGCTCCTCGGCTCGGGAACCCCGGCCCTGGAAGACCTGGGCATCACCACCCTGGCCGCCGCCCAGCACTGGGAATGGGACCCCGCTTCCGGCGGGGCGGTCCAGCCGCTTGGCCGCGACCTGCGGCTGCATCTGAGCCCCGCCCGGGCAGCGGACCCACTGGCACCAGTGGCAGCCGCGATCAGCAATTCATCCGACTCAACCCCGTTCCGCATAGGCGCGGACACCGCCGCAGGAGGCAACTGATGTTCACCGGAATAATCGCCGAGCAGGGAAAGGTGTTGTCCGTTGAACGCAACGGCGACACCAGCGCCACCGTCCGGCTCCACGCGCCCGCCAGCACCGAGGGACTCGCCCTCGGCGGCTCCATCGCCGTCAACGGCGTCTGCCTCACGGCCACGGAGATCGACGGCAGGGACTTCAGCGTCGACGTGATGGGCGAGACCCTCACCCGCAGCACCATTGGCGAACTCGCGGCCGGGGACCCGGTCAACCTGGAACGCTGCGTTCCGGCCGGCGGCCGGCTCGACGGACATGTCGTCCAGGGCCACGTCGACGGCGTCGGCCAGCTGCTCGAGCGCGAGGCGCTGGGCAACTGGGACCGGCTGCGCTTCGGCGTTCCCGCGGGGCTGGCGCGCTACATTGCGGAGAAGGGGTCCATCGCCGTCGACGGCGTTTCGCTGACCGTGACCGCGGTGAGCCCGGCCGCTGAAACGGCGCCGTGGTTCGAGGTGGGGCTGATTCCCACCACGCTGGCCGACACGGGACTGGGCGCGAAAGCCATCGGCAGCCACGTCAACCTCGAAGTCGACGTCCTGGCGAAGTACACTGAGCGCCTGCTCGCATTTTCAGGCACAGCAGCCGGCGGAGCAGCAGTACGCGCGGAGGGGGCGACAGCGTGAACAACGTCAAGGACATCCCTGCCACGCAGCCCCTTCGCACCGACGCCGCCGGCACCGCCTTGGCCGCCGGGCTTGCACCCGCGCCGGTCATTCCTCCGGCCGGCCTCGATCTGATTGAAGACGCCGTCCGCGCCATCGCCGCCGGGCGTCCCGTCCTGGTGGTCGACAACGAGGACCGCGAGAACGAAGGCGACATCATCTTCGCCGCGCAGCACGCCACACCCGCCCTGATGGGCTGGACCATCCGGTACAGCTCCGGCGTGATCTGCGTGCCGCTCGACGAGGGCCGGGCCGACGCCCTCGCGCTGCCGCCGATGGTCGAAATCAACGAGGATGCCAAAGGCACGGCCTACACGGTGTCCTGCGACGCCGCGGTCGGCGTCAGCACCGGAATCTCCGCCACGGACCGGGCCCTGACGGCCCGGATCCTGGCCGATCCCGGGAGCCAGCCGGCGGCGCTGACCCGTCCCGGGCATGTTTTTCCGCTCCGCGCCGTTAAGGGGGGAGTGCGGGAACGTCCCGGCCACACTGAAGCAGCCGTGGAACTCTGCCAGCTGGCCGGACTCGAGCCCGTTGGTGTGATCGCCGAAGTGGTTTACGACAACGGAGAAATGATGCGGCTGGACGGACTTCGCGGTTTCGCCGTCGAGCACGGCTGCCCGCTGATCTCGATTGCGGACCTTGTGGCCTACCTGGCGGCCGGACCAGCTGCCGGCCACGCAACGGACCCCTTGTGATGGAGGAGAAACGATGACGACGTCGGAAGCACAAGAACAGCGGGAGGCCGGACGGCCGCCGCACCCGGTCAGCGCCGGGCCGATCGTCCAGCTGCCCACCGCCTTCGGCGAGTTTTTGGCGCAGGCCTGGACTGATCTGGCCACCGGTGCCGAGCATCTGGCGGTCAGTTCCCCGCTGCCCCCGGTCGACGGGATGGCGCCGCTGGTCCGCCTGCATTCGGAGTGCCTCACCGGCGACGTCTTCGGATCCTACCGCTGCGACTGCGGTGAGCAGCTGGCCTACGCCCTGGAGATGATCAACGAGTTCGGCGGGACACTGCTCTACCTGCGCGGCCAGGAGGGCCGTGGGATCGGCCTGGCGAACAAGATGAAGGCCTACGCCCTGCAGGAAGCCGGCTTCGACACCGTGGAGGCCAACGAACAGCTGGGCCTGCCCGTGGATGCCCGCTGCTACAAGGCGGCGGCCCAGATCCTCGCGGACATGGGCCTGCAGGAGATCCGTCTGCTGAGCAACAACCCGGACAAGCAGGACCGGCTGGCCCAGGCGGGCGTCCGCGTTGTGGAGATGGTGCCAACTGAGGTTCCCTCCCGGGAGCAGAACCTCCGCTACCTGCAGACAAAGAAGGACCGGATGGACCACCGGCTGGTCCTGGACATGGAGCCGGCAGCGCCGGTTGCCGGTCCGCGCGGTTTTGAGCACGAACAAGACTGACAAACACCCAAGACTGTCGGCCGGCCCCCTGGGCCGGCCGCGGCTTCAACATGACACGCCAACACGACACACTACGACTGAGCAGAACAAGGATTCCCAGATGAGCGGACACGGCGCACCACAAATTGACCTCAGCACCTTCAAGCCGGAGGAAACCTCCCGGCTGAAGCTGGCCATCGTGGCCGCGAGCTGGCACACCCAGATCATGGACGGGCTGCTGGACGGCGCCCTGCGCGCGGCGAAGGACGCCGGCATCAGCGAACCGACCGTGCTCCGTGTCCCCGGCACCTTTGAGCTCCCCGTCGCCGCCGCCCGGCTGGCACCGCACTTCGACGCCGTGGTGGCCCTCGGCGTCGTGATCCGGGGCGGAACCCCGCACTTCGAATATGTCTGCGAGGCGGCCACGCTGGGCCTGACCGAGGTTTCGGTGCGCACCGGGGTCCCGGTCGGCTTCGGTGTGCTCACCTGTGACACGGAACAGCAGGGCATCGACCGGGCCGGGCTCCCGGGCTCCACCGAGGACAAGGGCCACGAGGCCGTCACCGCAGCTCTCGCCACCGCGGTGACGCTCAAGCAGTTCAGCTAGGCCGCCGGGCACACGCCGGCCGCGTCCCGGAAGGGACGCGGCCGGACCGTGTGGTCTGTGTTATCGCTCACATCCCGGTCGTCATGCAAGCGCCCGGCAGGCGTCCCCTGCCCGCGAGCAAGTAGGCTGGAGGGTGTGAAGAATTTCGAATCGCTGTTCGCAGAACTGAGTGAGAAGGCGGCCGACCGTCCGGAAGGCTCCCGCACCGTCGCCGAACTGGATTCCGGAGTCCACGGCATCGGCAAGAAAGTCGTGGAGGAAGCAGCCGAGGTCTGGATGGCTGCGGAGTACGAATCCGATGAAGCCGCCGCCGAAGAGATCTCGCAGCTGCTCTATCACCTGCAGGTTCTGATGCTCGCCAAAGGACTCAGCCTGGAAGACGTCTACAAGCATCTCTAGCCACGTCCCCGCCGGAAACCCGCCAGGCCCCGTCCTGCGAATCCTGCGCCCAGCGTGGCCCGCCGTGCCTGAGCCGACTGACCTGGACGGACTGTTTCTGAACGGACTTCGTCCCCACCAAGAAAGACCTCCCCAATGCTGAGAGTTGCCGTCCCGAACAAGGGATCCCTGTCCGAAGCCGCTTCCGCCATGCTCGCTGAAGCCGGCTACCGCCAGCGCCGCGACACCCGCGAGCTGGTCATGCTGGACCCGGACAACGACATCGAATTCTTCTTCCTCCGCCCCCGCGACATCGCCGTCTACGTCGGCCAGGGCACGCTCGACGTCGGGATCACCGGCCGCGACCTGCTCCTCGACGCCGAGGTCGAAGCCGAGGAACTGCTCCCGCTGGGATTCGCCGCCTCCACCTTCCGCTTCGCCGGACCGGTGGGAGACTTCGCCACGGTCGAGCAGCTCGACGGCAAGCGCCTGGCCACCAGCTACGACGGACTGCTCCGCGGCTACCTGGCCGAGCGCGGCATCAAGGCCAAGGTCGTCCGCCTCGACGGCGCCGTCGAATCCTCCGTGCGCCTCGGCGTCGCGGACGCGATCGCCGACGTCGTCGAAACCGGCAACACCCTCAAAGCCGCGGGCATGGAGATTTTCGGCCAGCCCATCCTGCACTCCGAAGCCGTCCTGATCGGCCGCAAGGGCGAGCAGAACCCGGCCGCCGAGGTGCTCATCCGCCGCCTGCAGGGCGTCCTCGTGGCGCACCAGTACGTGATGATGGACTACGACATCCGCAAGGAACTCGTGGAAGAAGCCGCGGCCCTCACCCCCGGACTGGAATCGCCCACGGTGTCGCCGCTGCGCGACTCGGACTGGGTCGCCGTCCGCTCGATGGTGCCGAAAAAGCAGACCAACCGGATCATGGACGAGCTGTACGACCTGGGCGCCCGCGCCATCCTGGTCAGCACGATCCACGCCTGCCGCATCTGACTCGGCGCCAGTGAACCGTCCGTGAGCAAATACCAGGAGAAGTCATGGCAGTAGCCGTCCGCGTTATCCCGTGCCTGGACGTTGATGCCGGCCGTGTGGTCAAGGGCATCAACTTCGAAGGACTCCGCGACGCCGGGGACCCCGTCGAACTGGCGCACCGCTACGACAACGGCGGCGCCGACGAGCTGACCTTCCTTGACGTCACGGCCTCCTCGGGCAACCGGGAAACGACGTTCGACGTCGTCCGCCGCACCGCCGAGGAAGTCTTCATCCCGCTGACCGTCGGCGGCGGCGTCCGCGGTGTGGCCGAAGTGGACCGGCTCCTGCGCTGCGGAGCGGACAAGGCAGCCATCAACACCGCGGCCGTCGCCCGTCCCGACGTGATCGACGAGATCACCCGGCACTTCGGGTCCCAGGTCCTCGTACTGTCCCTTGATGCTCGGCGCACCCGGCCGGGTTCGCAGCCCACCCCCTCCGGCTTCGAGGTCACCACCCACGGCGGCCGGCAGGGCACCGGAATCGACGCCATCGCCTGGGCCCAGGAAGCGGCCGACCGCGGCGTGGGGGAAATCCTGCTCAACTCGATCGACGCCGACGGCACCAAGGACGGCTTCGACCTGGAACTGATCCGCCTGGCGCGGGCGGCGGTCAAAGTTCCCCTGATCGCGTCCGGCGGCGCCGGCAAACCGGAGCACTTCCCGCCGGCCGTGGCGGCCGGCGCTGACGCGGTCCTCGCAGCATCCGTCTTCCACTTCGGACCGCTGGACATGATCGCGCAGGTCAAGGCCGCGATCCGGGACGCAGGCTTCGAAGTCCGCTAGCCCACCGCCTAAAGCAACGCGGGGTCACGTAGCGCCCATCCCGGCGGGGATTTGGGCGCTACGTGACCCCGCGTTGTTCGTAGGGGGCGTTGTTGGGATTTGGGGAGTCGGGGCTTAGAGCCCGACTTCGGCGGACTGCAGGAGCGCGACGGCGTCCGGCTGGCCCTCGAAGGTCACGAGCGCGTGGCGGGTGCGGCCATGGGCGTGCATCAGGAGTTCGCCCGGCTCGCCGACGATCGCCACGGACACCGGCGCGCGTTTGGCGACGTGGCGCGGCCCGGAGGGGCGGACCAGCACGATCCCGAGGTCCACGCCCCGGTAAAGTATGGCCGCACGCTTGACCAGTTCATCCCACAAAGCGTCGGAGTACTCCTCGTCCAAGGCCCGCGGCGCCCAACGGTCCACGGCACGGCGGACGTCCTCGGTGTGGACGAAGTATTCGATCAGGTTGGCGCTCTCGTCCAGCGCCTTGATCTTCAGCGGCGAGAACGCGGCCGGGCCGGCGCGGAAGGATTTGACCAGCTTGTTGTAGTCCTCCGGCGTGGTGAGCCTGGCGGCGAGATCGGCGGTGGCCTGGTCCGACGCCTTGGAGAGGCGTTTGATCAGCAGTCCCAGTCCGACGGCGGCTTTGCGCTCGCGCAGGTACAGGTGGGCAGCAAGGTGCCTGGTAAGCCAGCCCTTACAGAGCGTGGGGGAGTCAGGACCGGCCGCCAGTAAGGTTTCGGCCAGAACTTCTCGGGATGGATCGACGAAATACATCACTTGTGAAACTAGCACGAGACAGCCCCGGGTGGGCGCGTGAACCGCCGTTGTTTGGCCGCCGGGAGCGGATTCACATCACGGTGACGCCGATGTTAAGCGCGGTTCCGGGCTGCTGGGCGGCGCCGCGCCGCGAAGCACTACACTGGATCTGATGTCTGAGCAGCCCGCCCCCGCCCCTTTCACTGGAAATACTGTCAGTGGAAACGCCGTCACCGGAAACGCCGATCCCGGATCAGCCGTGCCGGCAGGCCCGCTGCCGGTGGGCCTTGCCGAAGCCCTGAAGCGGGACAGCGCCGGCCTGGTCGCTGCGATTGTGCAGCAGTTCGACACCAACGAGGTGCTCATGCTGGGCTGGATGGACGATGAGGCCCTGCACCGGACCATGACCAGCGGGCGGGTGACGTTCTACTCCCGTTCCCGCCAGGAGTACTGGCGCAAGGGCGACACGTCCGGCCACGTGCAGTGGGTCAAGTCACTGGCCATGGACTGCGACGGCGACGCGCTGCTGGTCCGCGTGGACCAGGTCGGCGCGGCCTGCCACACCGGGACCCGGACCTGCTTCGATGGCCGCGGACTCGACGTCGTCACCGGCCAGGCCGGCTGACCCGGCCACTGCCGGCGCTTCGGGCGCCGCATCGGGGACCGGCCCCGCAAACTCAACCTTCAGGACCACTGAAAGAACAGGCGGAAACCACAGCCATGCAGGACCTTGGAATCATCAGCCCGGGCCTGGCGGAGTTCCGTGAACTCGCAGGCCACAGCCGTGTTATCCCCGTCCGGCTGAAGGTGCTGGCTGACGCCGAAACCCCGATCGGGCTGTACCGCAAACTCGCCCAGGGCCAGCCCGGCACCTTCCTGATGGAATCCGCGGCCGTCGGAGGGTCATGGTCCCGCTACTCCTTCATCGGCGCCCGGTCACGGGCCACCCTGACCACCAGGGACGGCCAGGCGCACTGGCTCGGCGAACCTCCGGTCGGTGTACCGCTGGGCGGCAGCCCGGTGGACGCGATCCGGGACACCGTCGAGGCCCTCCGCACCGACCGTTTCGACGGCCTGCCGCCGTTCACCTCCGGGCTGGTCGGCTTCCTCGGCTGGGAAACCGTCCGGCACTGGGAAAAACTGACCAGCCCGCCGGAGGATGACCTGCAGCTGCCCGAGATGGCGCTCAACCTCGTCACCGACATGGCCGTGCACGACAACATGGACGGCACCGTGCTGCTGATTGCCAACGCGATCAACTTCGACAACAGTTCCGAACGGGTCGACGAGGCATGGCACGACGCCGTCGCCCGGGTCAAGGGCCTCCTCGCCCAAATCAGCACTCCCGTAAAGCAGCCCGTCTCCGTGCTCGACCCGGCCGCACTGGACTTCGCCTCCAGCGTGCAGGAACGCTGGAATGAGACGGACTATCTCGCCGCCCTGGACCGCAGCAAGGAAGCGATCGTCGACGGTGAGGTGTTCCAGGTCGTCATCTCGCGGCGCTTCGAAATGGAATGCGGCGCGGACCCGCTGGACGTCTACCGGGTGCTCCGGAACACCAACCCCAGCCCCTACATGTACATCTTCAGCCTCGAGGACGCCGCCGGCCGGCAATATTCAATCGTCGGCTCCTCCCCGGAGGCACTGGTGACCGTGACGGGCGAGGAAGTCATCACGCACCCCATCGCCGGCTCCCGGCCGCGCGGCAAGACGGTGGAAGCGGACAAGGCCCTGGCCGAGGAACTCCTCGCGGACGAGAAGGAACGCGCCGAACACCTGATGCTGGTGGACCTGTCCCGCAACGACCTGTCCAAGGTCTGCGTGGCCGGTTCCGTCGATGTCACGCAGTTCATGGAAGTCGAGCGCTTCAGCCACATCATGCACCTGGTCTCCACCGTGGTCGGCAAGCTGGCGCCCACCGCCAAGGCCTACGACGTGCTGAAGGCGACGTTCCCGGCCGGAACGCTGTCCGGCGCCCCGAAGCCCCGCGCGCTGCGCCTGCTCGATGAGCTGGAACCGCACCGCCGCGGGATCTACGGGGGAGTCGTGGGCTACCTCGACTTCGCCGGAGACATGGACATGGCCATTGCCATCCGCTCGGCCCTGCTGCGCGAAGGACGCGCCTACGTGCAGGCCGGCGGCGGCATCGTGGCCGACTCGGTGAACGCCACCGAGGCGATCGAAACTGTCAACAAGGCCGCCGCGCCGATGCGCGCCGTCCACACGGCCCAGTCACTGCGCAACATCACGGCCGAGTCCATTTCCGACGCCGGCTCGCCGTCATGAGCGGCACCACGGTCCGGAGCAACAGCCCCGTCGTTCCCCGCTGGGCCCGGAAATCCACCCTGGTCCTGGCCATCGCCGTCCTGGCACTGGCAGTCTTCGGCACCACAACGCAGACGTGGCTCACCGTCCACCTCGACCCGGCCCAGCTCGGCCAGGCCGTCAACAGCCAGGACGGACTGCAGGTGCAGGGCAGCAAAGCCGCGACCACCGTGACGGCCCTTGCGCTCGTGGCCCTCGCCGGCGGACTGGCCGCGTCGATCGCCGGCCGGGTCGCCCGCTGGATCATCACGGCGCTCATCCTGCTGGCCGCCGCCGGCATCGTGAGCGCCGCCGCGATCGTCATCGCAGACCCGCTGGCCGCCGCCCAGGGTTCCATCGCCGCCGCCACCGGGATCACGGGCAGCAACGTGTTGGTGGATGTCACGGTATTCCCGGCCCTCGCCGTCGTGGCCGGCGCCCTGCTGGGCCTCAGCGCGCTGCTGGTCATTCCCGCCGGCCGTTACTGGACGTCGCGGACAAAATACGACACCGCCGCAACCGGCATCGCCGCCGGCGGGTCCGCGGGGGCCGCCGGGCCCCCGGACGAGATCGACAGCTGGGACCGGTTGTCACGAGGTGACGACCCCACCTGAGCCGATGCCGCGGGCACGCCAGTAACGCGGCCAACATCACTGCCAATAAATGGCAGAATGTAAGCAGTATTTACCCTGAGGAGATTTCAATGAGCAAAGCACCTGTTTCCGCCCCCAAGCCCGCTGCCGGAACCGGCTACTCCTACGATGACATCGATCACCGCGAACCGACCGGCCACGGCAACAGCCCGGCAGCCTGGACCACCGTCATGGTCATGCTGGTCGGCGCCCTCATCATGTCCATCGCCTTTGTCCTCGCCAACACCACGATCTTCATCGTGGGCGGCGTTGTGCTGCTGATTGGCCTGGCCATCGGCTTCGTCATGCGCAAGGCCGGATACGGTGTGGGCGGCAGCAAGCTGAAGAACTCCGGCCACTAAGCGTGACTGTTCTCGATGACATCAACGCCGGTGCCAGGGAGGATATGCAGGCCCGCCAGCGCCTCGTCACGCTTGCGGAACTGAAGGACCGGGCCGCCGCCGCACAGCCGGCGCGGGACGCCTGGACGGCCCTGGGCGGCGCCTCGGCAACGCGTGCGCAGCTGAAGGTCATCGCCGAAATCAAACGCCGCAGCCCCTCCAAGGGTGATCTCGCCAGCATTGCCGACCCCGCCTCCCTCGCCGTGCAGTATGCCGGCGGCGGCGCAGCCGCGATCAGCGTGCTGACCGAACAGCGCCGCTTCAACGGTTCGCTCGCCGATTTCGACGCCGTCCGGGCAGCCGTGGACATCCCGTTGCTGCGCAAGGACTTCATGATCGACGAGTACCAGATCTGGGAAGCCCGGGCACACGGGGCCGACCTGATCCTGCTGATCGTGGCGTCCCTGTCCGATGCGCAGCTGCGCGAGTTCAGCGCCCTCAGCCGCGAACTTGGCATGAACGTCCTCGTCGAGACGCACACGGCCGAAGAAATTGAGCGCGCGGTTGCCGCGGAGGCGCGGATCATCGGCGTCAACGTGCGGGACCTCAAGACGCTCGACGTCGACCGTTCCGTTTTCGCCGAACTCGCCGGGGGCATCCCCGCCGGCGCGCTCGTCATCGCGGAATCGGGCGTGCGCGGCGTCAACGACGTCCGGCACTACGCCGCGAACGGGGCCAACGCGGTCCTCGTCGGCGAGGCCCTGGTCAGCGACGCGGCCCCGCGGGAGCGGATCGCGGAATTCATGGCAGCCGGAGCAGAAGAAATCGCCGCACGTTCCTGACCCGCGCTCCGGCCGGGCAACGCCTGGCCGGACGCCGGCAGCGGCTCCGTGCGGCCCCAGATCTATTGAGCAGTGGAACAGGATGGTGAGACTGATGGTCGATGCACCAGCAGCAGGCTCCGACGAGAGCGCCGTGGACGCGTTCCTGCAGGGTGGGGAATCCCTGCGGCACGCCCCCGGACCCTACTTCGGCTCCTACGGCGGCCGATGGATGCCCGAGTCGCTCATCGCAGCCCTGGATGAGCTTGAGGACACCTTCGAGAAGGCCAAAGCCGACCCGGAGTTCACCGCGCAAATCAAGGAGCTGAACAAGAACTACTCGGGCCGGCCCTCGCTGCTGACCGAGGCCAAGCGCTTCGCCGAACACGCCGGGGGAGTGCGGATCTTCCTCAAGCGCGAGGACCTGAACCACACCGGTTCGCACAAGATCAACAACGTGCTGGGCCAGGCGCTCCTTGCCAAGCGCATGGGCAAGACCCGTCTCATCGCCGAGACCGGCGCCGGACAGCACGGCGTCGCCAGCGCCACCGCCGCCGCCCTGATGGGCCTGGAATGCGTTGTGTACATGGGCGCCGAAGACTGCCGCCGGCAGGCCCTCAACGTGGCCCGGATGGAGCTCCTCGGAGCCACCGTCATTCCGGTCACCAACGGATCCCAGACCCTCAAGGACGCCATCAACGAGGCGCTCCGGGACTGGGTCGCCAACGTGGACAACACGCACTACCTGCTGGGCACCGCCGCCGGCGCGCACCCGTTCCCGGCCATGGTCCGCTACTTCCACGAGGTCATCGGCGAGGAAGCCCGCGCCCAGATCCTGGCGCAGACCGGGCGCCTGCCCGACGCCGTCTGCGCCTGCATCGGCGGCGGCTCCAACGCCATCGGCATTTTCCACGGCTTCCTGGACGATCCCACGGTCAAGATCTACGGCTTCGAGGCCGGCGGCGACGGCGTCGAAACCGGCCGCCACGCCGCCACCATCACGCTCGGCAAGCCCGGGGTGCTGCACGGCGCCCGCTCCTACCTGATGCAGGACGACGACGGCCAGACCATCGAATCGCACTCCATCTCGGCGGGCCTGGACTACCCCGGCGTCGGTCCGGAGCACTCCTACCTCGCGGACATCGGACGCGTCAGCTACGAGCCGATCACCGACAGCGAGGCCATGGACGCGTTCCGGCTGCTCTGCCGCACCGAGGGCATCATCCCGGCCATCGAGTCCGCGCACGCGCTGGCCGGTGCCATCAAGGTCGGCCAGCGTCTCGCCGACGCCGCCGCGGGCCAGGCCGCAGGCACGGTGTCAGACAAGATCGTGATCGTGAACCTCTCCGGCCGCGGCGACAAGGACGTGGCCACCGCCGCGGAATGGTTCGACCTGCTGGACAAGAATTCACCCGAACACGCGATCGCCAAAGAGGGGGAGCAGCTGTGAACACTGTCCAGGACCCGGGTACCGCCCGGACCGCCAGCAAATCGGCAGCGGCCATTGACCGTGCCAAGGCCCAGGGCCGCGCCGCCCTGATCGGCTACCTGCCCGCCGGCTACCCGGGCGTCGAGGAAACCATCGCGGCCGGCATCGCCCTCGCGGAAAACGGTGCCGACCTGATCGAAATCGGCATCCCGTACTCCGACCCGGTCATGGACGGCCCGGTTATCCAGGCCGCCACCACCGAGGCCCTCGCCAAGGGCTTCCACGTCAAGCAGGTCTTCGACGTCGTCCGCGGGATCACCAGCAAGACCGACGCCGCGGTGCTGGTTATGACCTACTGGAACCCGGTGCTCCGGATGGGTGTGGACGAATTTTCCCGCCAGCTGGCCGAAGCAGGCGGAGCCGGGCTCATCACCCCGGACCTGATCCCGGACGAGGCCTCCGAATGGATGGCAGCGTCGGACAAGTACGGCCTGGACCGGGTCTTCCTGGTCGCGCCGTCGTCCTCGCCGGAGCGGATGAAACGCACCGTTGAGGCGAGCCGCGGGTTTGTCTACGCTGTCTCGATCATGGGCGTCACCGGCGCCCGCGCCTCGGTCAGCTCCGCGGCCAGGGACGTCGTCGCGGCCGCCCACGCTGCCGGCGCCGAACGCGTCTGTGTCGGACTGGGCGTTTCCAACGCCGACCAGGTCCGCGAGATCGCCGCGTACGCGGACGGCGTGATTGTTGGCACCGCGCTGGTCGTGGCAATCGGCGACGGCGGCGCGGATGCCGTAGCGTCCTTGACGAAAGACCTGAGCACCGGCCTTACCAGGGAAGAAGCCTAACCACATGCAGTCAGTCCTCCACGCGGCAGCGATGCTTCCGGCCAGCATTCCGAGCCCGGACTGGTCCGGTTTCGACATCCCGCTGCCCTGGGGGTCGCTGCGCATCCATGCCTATGCCCTGTGCATCCTGCTGGGCATCATCGCCGGCCTGTGGCTCACCTCGGTGCGCTGGACCAAGCGCGGCGCGCCGGAGGGCAGCGTCTGGGACATCGCCATCTGGGCCATCCCCTTCGGCATCATCGGCGGCCGGCTCTACCACGTGGTTTCCTCACCTGACGCGTATTTCGGACCCGGCTTTGACGGCACCGGTGACCTGTCCCTGATCCCGCAGATCCAGCGCGGCGGGCTGGGGATCTGGGGCGCCGTGCTGCTTGGCGCGGTGGGTGCGTGGATCGGCTGCCGCAGGGCGGGCGTCAAGCTCAGCGCATTCCTCGACGCTGCCGCGCCCGGACTGCTGCTGGCCCAGGCCATCGGCCGCTGGGGGAACTACTTCAACCAGGAGCTCTTCGGCGGGCCCACCACACTTCCGTGGGGTCTGCAGGTCGACGCCGACAACGCCAACTTCCCGCCCGGCATGGCCGCGGACACGCTCTTCCATCCGACGTTCCTCTACGAATCCCTCTGGAACCTCGCCGGGGTCGGCATTCTGCTGCTGCTGGACCGCAGGTTCCAGTTCCGCCACGGCCGGCTGTTCTGCCTGTACGCGGTCTATTACACCCTGGGCCGGGTCTGGATCGAAGCGATGCGGATCGACGACGCGGAGCAGATCAGCCTCTTCGGGATCACGGCCCGGCTCAACGTCTGGACCAGCCTCATTGTCCTTCTGGGCGCGCTGGTGGCGTTTATCATCCTGGGGCGGCGCAAACGCGCGGAGCCCGACACGGTGTTTCTGCCGGGCCGTGAACCGGCGCCCACCGGGCTGGACACCGGCACCGACGGTGTCCGCCATTCGGATTTTGCTGTCTCAGATAATGAGTCGCGTGCTAATATTCCTGATAACCAACGCGGTCCGGGCCGCGCTTCCGCCCCAGCGGACGCGCCCAGGGAATCCACGAGCGGCACCGAGCCCGCCACGGGAGTGCCTGCGGCCGGAGCATCCAGCCACCAGGCCACCGGAACCGCGCCGGAAGCTGAGGGCACCAAGTAGCTCAGCGCCGGCAATCCGGGCCGCGGAGTCACCCCTCGCAGAGCCCGTGTCCACAGCGTCGTGGCAGCAGGGAAAGTGGCGGACAGCAGACAGTTGCCGTTCCCGCAATTCCTGGCCGGCGGTCGCGTAACTGTTCGTGCAGAACGCGGCCCTGACCTACAATTCGAATAAGAAAACACTTTGTTGTGCCCATCACACCGGCGCACCGATGCGGGCCAATGTTGTCCCTCCCATACGCACGATCAGGAGGAAGGACGTCTCCCATGACCCAAACCCTGCACAGCCCCAGTTGGTCCGAGCCTCAGCAGGCCGCCATCTCACCTTTCAAGCGCTTCGCGGCGCTCCCCGAAGCGGCCGGGCTCTACAACCCGGAGCAGGAGAAGGACGCCTGCGGCCTCGCCATCATCGCCACGCTGCGGGGGGAGCCGGGTTACGACATCGTTGACGCCGCCCTGACGGCCCTGCGGAACCTCGAGCACCGCGGTGCCGTGGGCGCCGACGAGGGCACCGGCGACGGCGCCGGACTGCTGATGCAGGTCCCGGACGAATTCTTCCGCGCCGTGACCGACTTCGAACTTCCCGCCCCCGGCCAGTTTGTGGTGGGAACGGCGTTCCTTCCGGCCGAGCAGCGCGAATCCGAGGCCGCCAAGGCCGGCATCGAAAGCCTCGCCGCCGACGAGGGCCTGACCGTCCTCGGCTGGCGCGAAGTGCCGATCGTGGCTGACCTCGTCGGGGCTATGGCCCGGGCCTGCATGCCCCACTTCTCCCAGCCGTTCTTTGCCTCCAGCACCGGGGAAGTGCTGGAGCGCAACGAACTCGACTCCCGGGCCTGGCGCATCCGGAAGCGGGCGCAGAACAAGTTCGGCGTCTACTTCCCGTCGTTGTCCTCCCGGACCATCGTCTACAAGGGCATGCTCACCACGGCCCAGCTCGAGCCGTTCTACCCGGACCTGTCGGACAAGCGCTTCAAGACCAAGCTTGCGATCGTCCACTCGCGCTTCTCCACCAACACCTTCCCGTCCTGGCCGCTGGCCCAGCCCTTCCGGACCATCGCCCACAACGGCGAAATCAACACGGTCAAGGGAAACCGGAACTGGATGCGTGCCCGCCAGTCGCAGCTGGCCAACCCGCTGCTGGGGGATGCGCCCGAGGAGCTGTACCCGATCTGCACCCCGGGCGCTTCCGACTCTGCCTCCTTCGACGAGGTCGCGGAATTGCTCTGGCTCTCCGGCCGGCCGATCACGCACTCGATCATGATGATGATCCCCGAAGCCTGGGAAAACCACGCCACGATGGACCCGGCCCGCCGCGCCTTCTACGAGTACCACTCCATGCTGATGGAACCGTGGGACGGCCCCGCCGCCGTTTCCTTCACCGACGGCAACCTCGTCGGCGCCACCCTGGACCGCAACGGTCTGCGCCCCGGCCGGTTCTGGATCACCGAGGACGGCCTGATCATCTTCGCCTCCGAGGTCGGCGTGATCGACGTCGAACCGTCCAAGGTGGTCAAGAAGGGCCGCGTCTCACCCGGCAAGATGTTCCTCGTGGACACCGAAGCCGGCCGGATCGTCAGCGATGACGAGGTCAAGGCAGAAGTGGCGGCCGCCAACCCGTGGGCCGACTGGGTCAAGGAAAACCTGATCGACCTGAAGGACCTGCCCGAGCGCGAGCACGTGGTGCACACCGCCGCGTCCGTCAACATCCGCCAGCGCACCTTCGGCTACACCACCGAGGAACTGAAGATCCTGCTCGGCCCAATGTCCCGCACCGGCGCCGAGCCGCTCGGGGCAATGGGATCGGACACGCCCGTCGCCGTGCTCTCCAAGCGGCCCCGGCTGCTGTTCGACTACTTTGTGCAGTCCTTCGCCCAGGTCACCAACCCGCCGCTGGACGCCATCCGCGAAGAGCTTGTCACCTCGCTGACCTGCGCGATCGGGCCCAACGGCAATCTGCTGGACACCAAGCAGGTCCGCCAGCCGCAGGTTGCGCTGCCGTTCCCGGTGATCAACAACGACCAGCTCGCCAAGATCGCGAACATCGAGAACGCCGACGGCGACAAGGTCGCCATGAAGGTCCGCGGGCTCTACCGCCCGGACGGCGGGGAAAATGCCCTGCGCGCCCGGCTGACCGAAATCTGCGAGCAGGTGTCCGGCGCGATCAACCGCGGTGTGCAGTACGTTGTGCTCTCGGACCGCGACTCGAACGCCCAGTGGGCGCCGATCCCGTCCCTGCTGCTGGTCAGTGCGGTGCACCACCACCTGCTGCGCAGCGCCAACCGCACCAAGACTGCCCTCGTGGTCGAGGCCGGCGACGTCCGCGAGACGCACCATGTGGCCGTGCTGATCGGCTACGGCGCCTCCGCCGTAAACCCGTACCTGGCGATGGAATCCGTGGAGCAGCTCATCTCCACCGGCGACGTCGTCGGCGTCACCGCGCAGGACGGCGTCTACAACCTGATTAAGGGCCTCGGCAAGGGTGTCCTGAAGATCATGTCCAAGATGGGCATCTCCACGGTGGCCTCCTACACCGGGGCCCAGACCTTCGAGGCGCTCGGCCTGGGCCAGGACCTGGTGGACGAGTACTTCTCCGGCACGCACTCCCAGCTCGGCGGCGTCGGCCTTGACGTCATCGCGGCCGAGGTCGCGGCACGCCACCGGATGGCGTACCCGGAGAACGGCATCGAGCAGCCCCACCAGGCGCTCCTCGGCGGCGGTGAGTACCAGTGGCGCCGTGACGGCGAGCCGCACCTGTTCAACCCGGAGACCGTGTTCCGGCTGCAGCACGCCACGCGTGAGCGCCGCTACGACATCTTCAAGTCCTACACCCGCGGTGTTGACGACCAGTCCGAGAACCTGATGACCCTGCGCGGGCTGCTGAAGTTCAAGGCCGGGCTGCGCCCCGCGGTCCCGCTGGAGGAAGTGGAGTCCGTCTCCAGCATCGTCAAGCGGTTCTCCACCGGCGCAATGAGCTACGGCTCCATCTCCAAGGAAGCCCACGAGACCCTCGCGATCGCCATGAACCGGCTGGGCGGCAAGTCCAACACCGGCGAAGGCGGCGAGGACGTCGACCGGCTCCTCGATCCGGCGCGCCGCTCGGCGGTCAAGCAGATCGCCTCCGGCCGTTTCGGCGTGACCAGCCTGTACCTCACCAACGCCGATGACATCCAGATCAAGATGGCGCAGGGTGCCAAGCCCGGCGAGGGCGGGCAGCTGATGGCGCAGAAGGTCTACCCCTGGGTGGCCCGGACCCGGCACTCGACCCCCGGCGTCGGGCTGATCTCCCCGCCTCCGCACCACGACATCTACTCGATCGAGGACCTCGCCCAGCTGATCTACGACGCGAAACGGGCCAACCCCTCGGCCCGGGTGCACGTCAAGTTAGTCTCCGAGGTCGGGATCGGCACGGTGGCCGCCGGCGTCACGAAGGCCAAGGCCGACGTCGTCCTGGTTTCCGGGCACGACGGCGGAACCGGCGCCTCGCCGCTCAACTCGCTGAAGCATGCCGGGGTGCCGTGGGAACTCGGACTCGCCGAAACCCAGCAGACCCTGATGCTCAACGGCCTGCGCGACCGCGTGGTCGTGCAGGTGGACGGCCAGCTCAAAACCGGCCGCGACGTCGTGATCGCCGCGCTGCTCGGCGGCGAGGAGTTCGGTTTCGCCACCGCCCCGCTGGTGGTCTCCGGCTGCATCATGATGCGCGTCTGCCACCTGGACACCTGCCCGGTGGGCGTCGCAACGCAGAACCCCGAGCTGCGCTCCCGGTTCAACGGCAAGCCGGAATTCGTGGTCAACTTCTTCGAATTCCTCGCCGAGGAGGTCCGCGAAATCCTGGCCGAGCTTGGCTTCCGGAGCATCGAGGAAGCGATCGGCCACGCCGAAATGCTCGACACCCGTGAGGCGATCAACCACTGGAAGGCCGAAGGGCTGGACCTGGACCCGATCCTGCACGGACTGGAATTCGACGACGACGCGCCGCTGCGCAACCTCACCGGCCAGAACCATGAGCTGGACAAGCACTTCGACCAGCGCCTGATCGCGATGGCGGCGGAAGCCGTGACGGACCGGACGCCGGTCAAGATCGCCGTCAACGTGATCAACACGGACCGCTCGGTCGGCACGATGCTGGGCCATGTGGTCACCAAAACCTTCAGCACGGACGTGCTGGCCACCGACACCATCGACATCACGCTGACCGGCACCGCCGGCCAGTCGCTCGGGGCGTTCCTGCCGGCCGGCATCACGCTGCGGATGTTTGGTGACTCGAACGACTACGTCGGCAAGGGGCTGTCCGGCGGGCGCATCATTGTCCGGCCGGACCGCACCAACGTGTTCCCGGCCGAGCGCAACGTGATTGCCGGAAACGTGATCGGCTACGGCGCCACGAGCGGCGAGATGTTCCTGCGGGGCCAGGTCGGCGAACGCTTCCTGGTCCGCAACTCCGGCGCCACCGCGGTGGTCGAGGGAATCGGGGACCACGGCTGCGAATACATGACCGGCGGACAGACGCTGATCATCGGGCGCACCGGCCGCAACTTCGGTGCCGGCATGTCCGGCGGCACCGCCTACGTGCTGGATCTGCGGACCGAACGCGTCAACAAGCAGGCCCTGGAGTCCGGCGAGCTGCAGCTGCGCGAACTGGACGCCGAGGACCGTGACATTGTCCATGGACTGCTCGTGAAGCACTCCGAGGAAACCGAGTCGCTGCTCGCGGCACGGTTGCTCGAGAACTTCGACGACACCGCAGCCCGCATAACCAAGGTGCTGCCGCGCGACTACGCGGCCGTCCTGCAAACCCGCCTTGACGCCATCGAAGAGGGCCTTGACCCCGACGGCGAAGAAGTTTGGTCTCGAATCCTGGAGGTGACCGGTGGCTGATCCACGCGGATTTCTTAAAGTACGTCAGCGCGAAACCCAGCCCCGCCGTCCCGTTCCGGTCCGCATCATGGACTGGAAGGAAGTCTATGAAGCCCAGGAGAAGGGTGTCCTGAAGGCCCAGGCCGGCCGCTGCATGGACTGCGGCGTGCCGTTCTGCCACCAGGGCTGCCCGCTGGGCAACCTCATTCCGGAGTGGAATGACCTCATCTGGCGGGACAAGGGCGAGGAAGCGATGGAGCGGCTGCACGCCACCAACAACTTCCCCGAATTCACCGGGCGGCTCTGCCCGGCACCCTGCGAGGCGTCCTGCGTGCTGGGTATCAACCAGCCCGCCGTGACCATCAAGCAGGTTGAGGTCTCCATCGTGGACCAGGCGTTCGAGAACGGCTGGGTCAACCCGCTGCCGCCGGCCCGCCTCAGCGGCAAGACGGTCGCCGTCGTCGGTTCCGGCCCCGCCGGCCTCGCCGTCGCGCAGCAGCTGACCCGCGTCGGGCATACCGTCGCGGTCTATGAGCGCGACGACAAGATCGGCGGCCTGCTGCGGTACGGGATTCCCGATTTCAAGATGGAAAAAGAACACGTGGACCGCCGGCTGGAGCAGATGAAGGCCGAAGGCACCCGCTTCCGCACCGGCGTCGCCGTGGGCACCGACGTGACGTGGGAGCAGCTGCGCCGCCGGTACGACGCCGTTGTGGTCGCCACCGGCGCCACCGTCCCCCGAGACCTGCCGATTCCGGGCCGCGAGCTCGAGGGCGTGCACTTCGCGATGGACTACCTCGTCCCGGCCAACCGGGTCGTGGCGGGGGAGACGGTCGAGAACCAGATCAACGCCGCCGGCAAGCACGTTGTCATCCTCGGCGGCGGCGACACCGGCGCGGACTGCCTCGGCACCGCGCACCGGCACCAGGCTGCCTCCGTCACCACGCTGGCCATCGGCAAGCAGCCGCCGGCGGAGCGCGCCAGCCACCAGCCGTGGCCGACGTTCCCCACCCTGTTCGAAGTGGCCAGCGCCCATGAGGAAGGCGGCGAACGCACCTACCTCGCCTCCACCGTGGAGTTCGTCGGCGAGAACAGCAAACTGACCGGAGTGAAGGTGGCCGAGACCGAATTCGTCGACGGCAAGCGCCTCCCGAAGGCCGGCACCGAGCGGATCATCCCGGCTGACTTGGTCTTCCTGTCGCTGGGCTTCACCGGCCCGGAGCCGGCAGGGATCACCGAGCAGGTCAGTGCCGAATTCGACGGGCGAGGCAACGTGGCCCGCGACGGGTACTACATGACCAACACGGAAGGCATCTTTGTCGCCGGAGACGCCGGCCGCGGCCAGTCGCTCATCGTGTGGGCCATCGCCGAGGGACGCGCCTGCGCTGCCGCGGTGGACAAGTTCCTGATGGGCAGCACCATCCTTCCGGCCCCGGTCGCCCCGACCGACCGGGCGATGGCGATTCTGTAGTCCCACAGGACGACAGGGGTTCACTCTCACTTCAGCTTTATCCATGCAGCAGACCACTAGGGTAGGTATATGAGACGCGCAAAAATCGTGGCCACGTTCGGACCGGCAATCGCAAGCTTCGAGAACACTCTGGCCGTGCTGGAGGCTGGCGTCGACGTGGCCCGGATGAACATGAGCCACGGAGACTACGCTGTGCACGACACGACGTACGAGAACGTCCGCAAGGCCGCCGGGCAGCTCGGCAAGCCCGTCGCCATCATGGCGGACCTGCAGGGCCCGAAGATCCGCCTCGGCCGGTTCGTGGACGGGCCGCACCTGCTGGCCGTCGGTGACACGTTCACCATCACCACCGAGGACGTCCCGGGCACCAAGGACATCTGCTCCACGACGCTCAAGAGCCTCACCGAAGACGTCAACCCCGGCGATGCCCTGCTGATCGACGACGGCAAGGTCGCGCTCCGCGCGATCGACGTCGACGAGGTCAAGGTCGTCGCCCAGGTGATCGTCGGCGGCTGGGTCTCGAACAACAAGGGCATCAACCTGCCCGGCGTTGCCGTCAACGTGCCGGCGCTGAGCGAAAAGGACGAGGACGATCTGCGCTGGGCCATGCGCCGCGGTGTGGATATGGTGGCACTGTCCTTCGTCCGCGACGCCTCAGACATCAAGCGCGTGCACGAGATCATGGACGAAGAAGGCCGCCGCGTGCCGGTGATCGCCAAGATCGAGAAGCCGCAGGCTGTCGAGCAACTTCACGAGATCATCGACGCGTTCGACGCCATCATGGTGGCCCGTGGCGACCTCGGCGTGGAACTTCCCCTCGAGGAAGTGCCGATCGTGCAGAAGCGCGCCGTCGAATTGGCTCGGCGCTGGGCCAAGCCCGTCATCGTGGCAACCCAGGTCCTGGAGTCCATGATCGACAACCCGCGTCCGACGCGCGCCGAGGCCTCCGACTGCGCCAACGCCGTCCTCGACGGCGCCGATGCGGTCATGCTCTCCGGCGAGACCAGTGTGGGCAAGTTCCCGATCGAAACCGTCAAAACGATGGCCCGGATTATCGAATCCACCGAGGTCCATGGCCTGGAGCGCGTCCCCCCGCTGGGCACCAAGCCCAAGACCCGCGGTGGCGCCATCACCCGTGCCGTCGTCGAAATCGCGGACCAGCTGGATGCCAAGTACATCTGTGCCTTCACCCAGTCCGGCGACTCTGCGCGGCGCCTGTCGCGGCTTCGTCCGATCCGGCCGGTCTACGCCTTCACCCCGGTGGAGCACGTCTGGAACCAGCTGGCGCTGACCTGGGGCATCCAGCCGGTACTGGTCCCGATGGTGGGCCACACCGACGAAATGACCGCACAGGTTGACCGCAGCCTGCTGAACATGAACGTCGTCGAGGACGGCGACATGGTGGTCATCGCCGCCGGTTCGCCTCCCGGAAAGGCCGGTTCCACCAACATGCTGAAGGTCCACAGGGTCGGCGACCTGGCGGACGCCGGCAGCCACGGCGGTGCCGAAGTCACCAAGGACAGGCTCGGCCCGTGGCCGGAAAAGAAGAAGCGGAACGGCAAAGTGTAGTTCTGCAGCTTGAAACAAAAAGGGAGGGTCCCCGCCAGCTGGCGGGGACCCTCCCTTTTTGGTCTTTGTTACTTGTTGCCGGGCCGGGTCAGTTGACCTGGTTGATGATGGTCTCGGCGACCTCACGCATGCTGAGGCGGCGGTCCATGGAGGTCTTCTGGATCCAGCGGAACGCCTCCGGCTCCGTCAGGCCCATCTTGGTGGTCAGGAGGCTCTTGGCGCGTTCCACGAGCTTGCGGGTGGCGAACTGCTCCTGCAGGTCGGTCACTTCGCTCTCGAGGGCCTTGATTTCCTCATGGCGGGAGAGCGCGATCTCCAGGGCGGGGATCAGGTCCGCCGGGGTGAAGGGCTTGACCACGTAGGCCATGGCGCCGGCGTCGCGGGCGCGCTCGACGAGTTCCTTCTGGCTGAACGCGGTCAGCAGCACCACGGGGGCGATCCGGGCCTTGACGATCTTCTCGGCGGCGGTGATGCCGTCCATGACGGGCATCTTGACGTCCATCAGGACGAGGTCGGGCTTCAGTTCTTCGGCGAGCTGCACGGCTTTTTCGCCATTGTCCGCTTCGCCGACGACGTCGTAGCCTTCACCCCGCAGGATCTCGATGATGTCGAGCCGGATGAGGGTCTCATCCTCGGCGACAACCACGCGGCGCGCCGGCTTGGACGTGGGGTTTGACTCCGTCTGATCTGACACGGGAACTCCTTGGAAAGGTACGGCGGGAACTAGACCATCTTAGGTTGTCACCGCTGGTGTACTGGGACCGGTTTTCGGGTTCGATGCGGCGTCACTGGCGCGATTCTGGAATTCAGCCTATCTGCATGTAGAGTAATTCCGCGCACTGGAAGCGATCGCGTTGCCCACAGCACTGTGGTTGAGTGATTGTTAGACTGGTGTACTCCGCGCCCGAGTGGCGGAATTGGCAGACGCGCCGCACTCAAAATGCGGTATCGAAAGGTGTGTGGGTTCGAGTCCCACCTCGGGCACGTGTTTTCCCTGTTCAGGGGCTTGTTGGCCTCTGAGTGTGCACAAAGTGTTCACTTATGCGCCCCTTCGGGGGCCTTTTTTGTAGGTGGCCGTGCTGTGGCCGCGTGGCTCCTCCCTTGGGTCGGCTGGTGGATCTGTGTTGTTGACTCTTCATGGCAGGGTGAGGCTGCGGCTACATGACTCTTCTCAAGTAGCGGACGTGCGCAGTTGGCTCGTCCATTCGGCACTACCAACTGAGTCCGATGACTGTCTGCAGGTTGCGGCCCGGTGGACTGTGCCGACCACAATGACACTCCTGGTCAAACTTCGTGCCTGCCCCTCCGTTGCGGCAGGCAGGGCGCTGAGACGTGAGCTCGAGAAGCTTCGGGGGCAAAATTGCCATTCCTACCGTTGTTTCCGACGCCGCCGGGCACGCAAACCTGCCTCCGGAATCGAACCATGAACGCGGATTGGCCGATGACGACCCTTTCGGCCTCGCTCGGATCTACATCATCGCGCTGGCTCCGCCGTCTACCACCAAATGGGATCCCGTGACCCATTTCGCCTCCTCGGAGGCGAGGTAGAGGCCTGCATACGCGACGGCGAGTGGGTCCCCGGGCTTGCCGTCAATCGTTCGCTCTATGATCGGGGCGACCGGTGCGTTCTCGCCGAATTCCTCGAACATCGCGAGTACCGGCGGAGTCGCCATGACACCAGGACTTACGCAATTGACGCGAACGCCGACGGCGACACCCTCGGCCGCAAGCTGACGAGTGAGAGCGATGACGGCCCCTTTCGCGGCAGCATGGGCGGCCTGCGGCAGGGCCCGGGCACCCTGGATCCCGGCTCCAGAACCGATGTTCACGATCGCACCGCCGACGGCGGCAAGGTGCGGCCAGGCGCTTTGGCAGGCATGCCACACCAGGTCCAGCTCGTTCTGGATGGTGAACCGGTAATCCACGTCGCTCATCTGTGCGAACGGCGCGAATTTCGGCATGCTGGCGTTGTTGTAGAGGACGTCGATGCGGCCATGGCGTTCGATTGCGCCGCCGACCCAGCGATCGATGTTTTCCCGGTTGCCCAGGTCCATCGGTGCGCTTGATTCGATCGCGCCTCCGTCGGCCTCCACCAGGCGGACCGTCTCCTCGGCTCCGTCGGCATCGAGGTCGCAACCGACGACCGTGGCGCCCTCGCGGGCGAACAGCCGGGCGGTAACCCGGCCCATTCCGCCCCCGATGCCTGTCAGCAGAACGACTTTTCCTTCCAGACGACCACCAGCCATGGTTCCTTCTCCATTCATCTCGTCCGATGTAGTGAGCCCATGCAACCACAGCGCGCAGGGGACCGGAGGCCGGAGCGGTGCGATGGTGCAGTTCGTGCACACTTCTGTGCAGGGACTGCACCATGGGTCCGCAATCTCCCCACCCCGGCACCAGATGGCGAAGGATGAGCAGCACGTATTATGCACGACACACCGCATCAAAGGAGATGATGAATGATGAGTATCACCCCCGATACGTCGACACGCCCGCTCCCACCCGGCGTCACCGAGTTCGACCTCGAAAAGGCACTCGCGGCGTTCGCCGCCGCGATCGGCGAAGACAAGGTTGCAAGCGACGCCGAGTCGCTGGAAGATTTCCAGGATCCCTTCCAGGTTCCCGGCTCCGCCACGAATCTCCCGTCCGCAGTCGTCAGTCCAATGAGTACCGAGGACGTCCAGGCAGTCGTTCGGATCGCCAACGAGTATCGCATCCCTTTGTGGCCCATCAGCCGCGGCAAGAACAACGGCTACGGGGGAGCCGCGCCCCAGGTGCGCGGCTCCGTGATGCTCTCGTTCCGGAACATGAACCGCGTCCTGGAGATCAACGAGGAGCTCGGCTACGCGATAGTGGAGCCTGGCGTGAGCTGGTACGACCTGCACGAAGCGATCAAGGCCGGCGGACGCAACCTCGTCGCCTCCATCGTGGACATCGGCTGGGGAGGCGTCGTCTCGAACACGCTCGAGCACGGGCTCACCTACATGCCGTACTCGATCGACCAAGCCTCACACTGCGGCTTCGAGGTGGTGCTCCCCAACGGCGACCTCATGCGCACCGGCTCGGGTGCAATGGATAACAACCCGACCTGGCCGCTGTACAAGCGCGGCCTCGGTCCGACGTCGACCGAGATGTTCATGCAGTCGAACTACGGCATTGTCACGAAGATGGGCTACTGGCTGATGCCGAAGCCAGAGGTATACATGCCGCTCTGGCTGCGCGTCTGGGATGAGGCGCAGATGCCCGCCGTAGTCGATGCACTTCGCGAGCTCATGCTGGCCGGCACCATCGATATGCGCCCGCAGCTGTCGAACACCCTGTGCATGGCCTCGATGCTCACCACACGCGCCGAGTGGTACACCGGTGAGGGCCCGATGCCGGAGGAGATCATCGACAAGATCGCCAAGGAGATGGGACTGGGCCGCTGGATGATGCGCTTCGCCCTCTACGGCGACGAACCGGTGGTCGACCACAACTTCGAGAAGCTCAAGGCGCGCTTCCTGCAGATTCCGAGCGTGGACATCATGGGCCAGAAGCACGGGGCAGACGCCTGGGAGACGCTGCCCAACCCGCACGAGCGGGTGCAGATTGGGGTGCCGAGTCAGGATCTCTACAAGATGGCCGGATGGTCAGGCGGGGAGGAGGGCGGCCACGTTGACTTCTCGCCGGTCATCCCGCTCACGTCCCAGCACGCGATCGCCGCACAGAAGCTGATGGCCGAGATGTGCGCCGAGGTGGGCCTTGATTTCCTCGGCGGCATGCTCCCGATCAACGCCAGGTCGACCACGTTCATCAATGTGATCCCTTTCGACACGAAGAACCCGGAGCAGGTCGCCAAGGCCTACGCCCTGGCCAAGCGCATGGTCGCCGAGGCGGGCAAACGCGGGTACGGCGAATACCGCGCGCACCTGTCCTTCATGGACCTTGCGGCCGACCAGTTCGGCTTCAACGACCACGCGCTGCGACGGTTCAACGAGACGATCAAGGACACGCTCGACCCCAATGGGATCATCGCCCCGGGTAAATCCGGGATCTGGGGCACCCGCCTTCGGGAGGCCGGCTTCCCTCAGGTCTGATCGCGCATCACCGGGGAAGACCGCGCCCTAACAAGCGGGCGGGGTCTTCCCCACAGGCTCCGGCAGGTGCCTGGCGTCCCGTGGGGCACAGCCGTGGACCTCGCGGAAGGCTCTGCTGAAGCTTGCCGGATGGCGGTATCCCCACCTCGTCGCGACCGTCGCGATCGTCGTTTCCGGGGAGCGCCTCAACTCGCCCACGGCACCCTCGAACCGGCGTTCGCGGATCCAGGCCGACACTCCCGTGCCGGAGGCTGCAAAGAGCTTGTGGACGTAGCGCGTGGACACGTAGTGGGCCTGCGCAATCCGCTCTGGCCCGAGTTCCGGGTCGTGCAGGTGGTCCATCACGTACCGCTGCATCCGGGCGAGCAGTGCTTCCGGGCGGGAGCGCGGGTCGGAAATCTCCTGCGCGCCGTACATGCTGCCAAGCAAGGGTAGTAGCATCTGTGCAGCGCCTTCCCCATCACGGCCCGAGAGTCCGCCGCCGCTCGTTGCGGTTCGTGCCAGCTGTGCGAGGAACGGGGTTGCCGGCCCAGTGAGCCGTCCCTGGCCCGAGTCCACCCGCGTCGCGGAACGCCGGGCGATGTCCGCGGCCTGCGCCCCTATGAACCATTTCGGAATGCTGAATACGAGCACCTCGAAACCATCGCGGCCCTCAAAAGTGGAAGGCCGCGACGTATCCTGGCACGCAATGTCACCGGGGCGAAGAGCACAGTTGCGATCATCTTGTTCGATATGGATCGTGCCTCTGGTCATCAGATACAGCAAGATGCACTCCGGATCGGCGGCGGCGATCATCCGCTGCGTGCGTGCCACCCGGTGCGCAAGCCCTTGGATGGACTGGACCCTGACCGGCCCGACCTGGCCACTGGCCAAGCGGGCCTCGAAGGAGGGCGCCCCGACCGATTCAACGTGCATGGGGAAGAAGCGTTCGGCGATTCCCGCCGACCAGTAGTCCCGCCGCTCGGCCGGAGGAACCGCCCGGGTATCCAATACGGAAGTCATCGGTCCGCCTCGGATGAGGTTCCGTGCCAGATCTGCGGTGCAGGCAAGCACATGCCGAGTAGGGAAAGGCGCTCCTTGCCGGCAAAAGATGCAGTCATGGCATCTCCTTACAAGATTCGATTCGTTTCGTACTGATTGTAAGGTGGGTCACAATGCAATGCAATGAGGCCGCTTCATCTTGCGTGCGGGCGCAGGTCACCCTTTGGCGGGCAGCCAATCGCACCTGTGCCACGCTGCCGGAGCGTTGAAATCGACGAATTTGATCGCGTACGTTTCGTATTGAATAGCATTGCACGTATGGTTGACCCATGGCAGTCAGAAGTGAAGAAAGTCGACGCTCGATTTTGGAAGCGACCATGAAGTTGCTCGAAGATTCGGGGCCCACCGGTTTTACGGTGCAAAAGCTCTCGATCGAGCGCATTGCCCGCGAGGCCGGCGTCAGCAAGACCACCATCTACAGGTGGTGGTCGAGCAAAGTTGCCGTGGTTATCGATACGTTCTTGGACAACCACGTAGCGCGTACTCCGGTGCGCCAGGACGTTCCCGCGATCGACGCGCTTCGGGAGCACATGGCCTCCCTTGCGGAGGTCTACGCGGGCAATGAGGGGCGGCTCGTGGCACAACTTATCGGTGAGTGCCAGCAGGACGAAGCAGCCATGGCTGAATTCAAGGAACATTTCTGGACGCCGCGCGCGCTGGTCGTCACATCCCTGGTGGAGCGAGCCATAAGCGAGGGGTCGATGCGCAAAGATCTCGATGCCCCGGTCGTCACGGAGCTGCTATATGCCCCCATCTACTTCCGACTGTTGTTCCAATCGGGCCCCCTTGACGCCACGGCCACCGACGCCATCATGCAGGCGGCCCTTGAAGGCCTCGCCGCACGATAGCGGCCTCAAGGCTTCCATAGCTCCGTCCGGGCACGGGCCCTGATGAGCTCGGTGGACAAAGAACTGACTTGACAACCCTTCAGGTCGCAAGGACTCCTCGCGCCTCCACCTGACATCTTCGCAACCGGAATGGCGCACTTCGGTCTTCCGGTCTACGTCTCGGCAAGTTCCAGATGAGATGTGAACCTTGTGCTATACGATACGGATCGTATATATTCGGTAGATGCTGGATGCACCAGCTTGGTCCGCGCCCGTTGCGAACGTGGATAATGCGTCCTGGTCTATGCCGCACTTCCCGGCTCTGGGCCGGCCGGGCACAAAGAAGGGAAACATCATCTTGAACACCGCCATTGCTCCAAATGACGCGGTTGTCGTCGCCTACCGCAGGACACCGATTGGCCGGGCCCGAAAGGGCTCGCTGGCCGGGGAGCGACCCGAAGACCTCGCGCTGGCAGCTATCCGGGGAGCGCTCGCGGCGATTCCGCAGATGGACTCCGCCGAGTTTGCCGATGCCTACGTGGGTTGCGCGGTCCCGCAGGGCGCGCAGGGCGACAATATCGGACGCCGGGTCATGGTGCTGGCGGGAATGGATAGCGTCCCGGCGGTCACCGTGAACCGCTTCTGCGCCTCATCGTTGCAGGCCACCGCGATGGCGGCCCAGGCCGTGCGGGCCGGCGACGGGGAAGCGTTTCTGGTGGCGGGCGTCGAATCGACCAGCTCGACTCCTCCCGTGGTGGAAAACCCGCACCCTGGCTTCGCGGACGCGGCACGGCGTGCCGACGACGTCTTTGAATCCGGTCAGCCGTGGGTCGACCCCCGCGAGTACGGGCAGCTGCCCGACGTGTACCTCTCCATGGGCAAAACCGCCGAGTTCGTGGCACGCGAAACCGGCACCACGCGTCGCGACCAGGACGAATGGGCTCTGGAGTCCCAGCTCCGCGCTGAACGGGCGATCCGCTCCGGGTACTTCGCCCGCGAGATCGCGCCGGTGACCACGGCTGCCGGCACCGTGGTGACTGCCGACGACGGCCCGCGGCCGGGAACAACCTGGGAGGCACTCTCCGGCCTTAGGCCTGTCTTCCACGAGTCCGGAACCGTCACCGCGGGCAACGCCAGTCCGCTCAACGACGGCGCATCTGCCTTGGTTGTCATGAGCGCCAGGCGTGCCGGTGAACTCGGATTGAAGCCGCTGGCCCGCGTCTTGGGCAGTGCCGCCAGCGGCCTTTCACCGGAGATCATGGGACTGGGCCCGGTGGACGCATCCAACCGCCTTCTTGATCGCCTGGGCCTCTCGATTGGTGACATTGACATCGTGGAGTTGAACGAGGCCTTCGCTGCCCAGGTAGTTCCCGTGGTCCGGAAGCTGGGCGCCGATCCCGAGCGGGTCAACCCGTATGGCGGGGCGATCGCCTTGGGCCACCCCTTCGGCGCGACCGGCGCACGGCTGGTCGGAACGCTTATCAACGGATTGCAGACCATCGACGGTGCGCTCGGCCTGGCCACGCTCTGCGTGGGCGGCGGCCAGGGCATGGCGATGGTAGTGGAGAGGCTCGCATGAACCCGGCAACGCTCATTGACGAGCCGGCCCGCTCGATGCTTGCCGCCGACCGCGCCTTGGAAGGCCTTGGCATCCGGGTGCTGCGTGCCAGCGAGGGCCGAGCCACTGCGGTCCTGACGGTTATGCCCGAGATGGCCAACGGGCACGGGATCGCCCATGGAGGGTTGGTCTTCGCGCTGGCCGACACGGCGTTCGCCATGGCCGCAAACACCTTCGGCGCCGGAATCGCGACTGCGGAGGCTTCCATCTCCTACATTTCCCCGGCCCGCATCGCCGAGGAGTTGGTTGCGTCCGCCGAAGTGACCTTTCACGAGGGCCGCCGGATGATTGTGGATGTCAGGGTGCGGGCGGGGGAGCGGACCGTCGCCATCTACCGCGGAACGGGCAGGGCCCTGCGCCCCGCGGACTGAGGCTTCTGAAACAACTGCCGATACAAGACGGCAAGACATATGTGTGTGCCCGGGCTCCGAGTCGGAGCCCGGGCACACACGTATTTGTGCCAAGGTTGCCGCGTCGGCCCCCATGACGGCGGGGGCCGACGCGCGGCAAAGGCGTCAGCTCTTGGAGGCCTTCGAGCCGGCGGTCGCCAGTTTGTCGGCGATGCCCATGAGGACCGGGGACCCGGTCGCGGCGATCAGCAGGCCCTGGATCGGACGCTGAAGCTTCACCGAGACTGGTTCCTTGGCCCCCGCGAGGACCGCTTCGCGTCCCATGGCCGGGTTCTTGTGGCACCTCACCGGCACGTTGAAGATCAGGCGGCGCAGGCAAGAGTTGTCGTGATCACACCACACAATCTCATCCTGTCGTCCCTGGAGGACCTTGTTGGGGAATTCCGGATCGGCCAGCATCTGCCGGGCCAGCATGATTCCGTCCGCGAATCCGGCGGTGATGGCGTCTGCGCACTGTTGTGGGTCGTAGGTGCTGCTGAGAAGCAACGGAACCTCGGGCATGGCGGCGCGGAATGCCTGTGGCTCTCCGTGCTCCAGGATTGCGCCCGAAAAGGAGGTGACGTTGTTGTCCATCGACTCGTAATTCGCATCGCTCAGGGCGATATATCCAATCCCTTCCCTCTCAATGATCGCCGCGACTTCCGCGAAGCCTTCGGGTCCCTGGCCATCGGGAAGGTGGTCGTTCGTACTCATCCTGAGGCCCACCGGATATTCGGGGCCGACTTCGGCCCGGATCGCTCGAATCGTGTCGACGAGGATGCGGGCGCGGTTCGCGGAGCTGCCGCCGTATTCGTCCGTCCTCCAGTTGGTCCGCGGTGAGAGGAAGGAGGAATAGAGGTAGCGCATGTGTGCGCCCAGTTCGATGCCATCGAAGCCGGCCGCCTTGGCACGCCGCACCGCGGCGACGGTTTGCTCCTGGACCTCAAGGATTTCCGCCTTGGTGATCTCCTCCGGCGTCGGGTTCGTTCTGCCGCCGGGAATGTAGAAACCGTGCGGCAGACGGGGTGCGGCCATGCGGACGGGCTTTGGACTCGCAGCCCGCGTGGGCCGTCCCTCGCCGGGCACGCCCATGGCGCCGAAACTGGGGAAGATCTGGGCGAAGATGGGTACATCGTGCTCGTGCACGGCATCGACCATGCGCTTCAGGCCCGGAATGAAATCGTCGCGGTCGAAGCGCATCAGGGGCTGGAATGGTGCTTCCTGGTTTCCGCGTTCGGTGGCCACGCCGCCGCCGATGATCAGCAGCCCCGCGCCACCGCGTGCGCGCGTGGTGAGGAACGCGATCGTCTGGTCGCTGGGATGGCCGTCCTTCGTCGGCTGCAGCACCGCCATGGGGCTAAGCACATAGCGGTTCTTGATGGTCAGGCCGTCGATTTTCCAGGGGCTGGAAAGCACCTCGGCGACGGTGGAGGTCTCGGCGGACATTTGTTCTCCTTGGATTTTCAATGGAATCTGGATGAAGTCATTCATCATTTATCACATTCGAGTCGTGTCGTATCGTATCTCGTTTGTGCCATATTTCATATGGATGGCCCGAAAGGGCTTGGTTCGCGATACCTGTGCGCCCTTCTCTTGGCTTGATCGTCTCGGTGTCACCTCCCGGGATTGCCGCGACGGTTGCAGCGATTTTCGGGCCGCTCGTAAGGCTCGAAAGACGATTGACTTCATGACGCGCGTCACATACGGTGCTATACGAACCGCATCGTTTCGAATGTTGCGCCGATCACCTAGGAGTGCCAATGCCCAGACTTTCCCGAACCCTCACCGCGATCTCCGCACTTTCGGCCGGTGCATTGCTTCTGGCCGGGTGCTCGGTCAGCGGCCCAGCCCCGCAGGAATCGGCCGGAGCCCCCGTGGCATTGGCCGTCGGCGTGACGCCGATTGCCAATGCTGCCCACGTCTACATCGCAAAGCAGCAGGGGTTCTTCGAGGACGAGAATTTGGATGTCACCGCCACGACAATTCAGACCGCGGCCACCGCGATTCCCTCCCTGCTCAACAATGAGCTTCAAATGGCGCTCATGACATCCGTCCCCATCGTGACGGCTGCCTCGAAGGGGCTGCCGATCAGGGTCGTTTCCGGCAGCGACCGCTATCCCCTGGACCCGAAGCATGACACGACCGCGCTGGTCGCGGCACCGGGCAGCGGCGTCGGTTCCGTGAAGGATCTCTCCGGAAAGACGGTGGCCGTGGTCGGCCTCAAATCGGCGCCCGAACTGGCCCTGCGAGTGCTCCTGAAGGACTCCGGCGTCGACCCCGAGCAGGTGAAAGTCGTCGAGATTGCCTACCCGGACATGGTTCCGGCACTTCAGTCCAAGCGGGTGGACGCGGCGTTCGTCGTCGATCCGTTCCTTTCCAAGGCGCGCGCCGCGGGCCTACAGGTGATCGGGCGACCGTTCACCGAGGGGATCGGCGGGATGAGCGCGTTGGAGTGGGTGGCAAGCGATGCGTTCACGAAGTCCAACCCGGACGCCGTCCAGCGATTCACCAAGGCCATGAAGCGTGCCGGGGAGTATGCGAATGAGCATCCCGAGGCAGTGCGCAAGGTCCTCCCGGAATTCACCTCGTTGTCCCCGGAGGCCATTGAGAAGTCCGTGATTCCCACCTATGACACAAGGCTCGGCGTGGAAGACATCCAGGCCTTTGCTGACCTGATGGCCAAGGAAGGATTCATCAATGACGGCTACGACCCGGCAAAGCTCATCTGGACCCCTGCAGGCAACTGAGGCACCGAGCAAGCCCCGGCCGCGGAAGCCCGCGTTACGGCGGGGGACCATGAACCGGCTGTCCCAGCTGGGCGTCATCGTGCTGGCGCTCGGGGCATGGCAGGTGGCCGCGGCCACCGGGCAGCTCGGTGCCGTGCCCACGCCGCGGGTTATCGCCGGCGCGGTGCTGGGGCTTGTCCTGGACGGCTCCGTATTGGGACCCCTCGCCGAGACGCTGGCCAGCTGGTTCATCAGCCTGTTGCTGGCGGTGGTCATCGGCGTGATCATCGGGTTTCCACTCGGCGTGAGCCGAGTGACTTACCGGATGTCGGTGGTCACTCTCGATTTCCTGCGGACCATCCCCGCATTGGTCTTTGTCCCGCTGGTTGTCCTGCTCTACGGTGCGGGACTGCAGAGCACGATACTGCTGGCCTTCTTCGGAGCAGTGTGGGCAATGGTCATGCAAACCATCTACGGCGCGCGCGACCTGGACCCCGTGGCCCGGGACACTTTCCGCTCCTTCGGCGTCCCCCGCTGGGACACGGTGACCCGGCTTCTGCTCCCTACGGCACTGCCGTATATGGCCACAGGGGTCCGGCTGGCTGCAGCGATCTGCCTGCTGATTTCGATCAGTGCGCAGATCGTCATCCCTGCGGGCGGATTCGGGGAACAGATCGTGCTCCACCAACTCAGTGGTGCGCTCCCGGAGATGTTCGCCTACATCATGCTGTGCGGGGTGCTGGGCATGGCCATCGATTCAACGTTCCGCTGGTTCGAACGCAGCGTTTTGGCATGGCATCCGTCGCATCGAAAGGTCAGCTCATGACGCAAAGGATCACACGGTTCCTCCTGCCGGCGATCGTCCCGGCGCTGCTGGTTGCACTGTGGTGGATGGCAAGCGCCGGGAGCACATCGATCTTCTTTCCTCCGCTCGCCAAGATTTGGCAGAGGTTCCATGAGCTGTGGATCTTCGACCTCGTTGGCGAGCACGTGGTGTCCAGTCTCAACTCGGTACTGATCGGCCTCGGCATTTCCATCGTGCTGGGAGTAGGCCTGGGCATCGTGCTCGGGCTGAACGACGCCATCGCCACGGCCGTGGGACCACTGCTCCAGTTCATGCGCTACCTGCCCGCGGTGGCAATGTTGCCGCTGGCCATCCAGCTGATGGGCATCGGTCCCGACATGCGCGTGCTGATAGTGGTGCTGGGGGCCCTGTGGCCGGTGCTGCTCAACACCATCGACGGGGTCAGGGGCGTACACCCCGCGCTGGTTGATGTCGCAAAGTCCAACCGGCTTCGCCCCATCGACTGGGTCTTCCGGGTGGTCGTTCCCAGTGCCTCCCCGCAGATTTTCGCAGGGATCCGGGCGAGCCTCGCGGTTTCGGTCATCCTAATGTTCGCTAGCGAACTGATGGGGGCCTCGCAGGGGATCGGCTATTTCATCTTGGAGACCCAGCGCCAGTTCTCGTTGCCCGAGATGTGGTCAGGCATGATCCTGCTCGGCGTCATCGGCTATCTACTCAATGTCATCCTCTTGCTCGTCGAGCGATTTGCGCTCGTCTGGCACCGCGAATCGCGAAGCTGAAAGCAGGTCCACATGCAATCCATATCGACGCCCATTCTGGAAGCTGACGGGATCGGCAAGTCCTTCGGTGACAACCAGGTCTTGTCCGACGTCACCTTCTCAGTGGCGAAAGGTCAATTCGTCTGCATCGTGGGTCCCTCAGGCACGGGAAAGACCACGCTGCTGCGCGCCTTGTCGGGGCTGGGGCCCGCGAACAGCGGAGAAGTGAGGGTCAACGGGCGCGTAGTTGTAAAGCCACCTGCGGAACTTGCGGTCGTGTTCCAGGACTACAGCAGGTCCCTCATGCCCTGGATGAAGGTGGGCAAGAATGTCGAGCTGCCACTGCGGCGGCTCGGACTCTCGCGCGAGGAACGCCGGAAACGTGTGGAACAAGCGCTGAGCGATGTGGACCTTGGACTTGCCGAGGAGCTGTATCCGTGGCAAATGTCAGGCGGCATGCAACAGCGCGCCGCGATTGCCCGGTCCCTGGCCTATCGCCCCGAGATCCTGATCATGGACGAGCCGTTCGCCTCCGTTGATGCGCAGACCCGGGCGGACCTCGAGGACCTGATGCTCGATATCCGCGACCGTCTAGGAGTGTCGATCGTCCTGGTGACACACGACATCGAGGAAGCGGTGTATCTCGGAGACAAGGTCATCGTCTTATCGGGCCGGCCGGCCTCCGTGGCCGCCTCGGTCGAAATCCCGCTGGGCACCGGCCGCGACCAGATCGAGACCAAGTCCCGTCCGGCGTACCTTGAGCTTCGAGCCGAGATCCACCGGATGATCATGAGGAAGTCCGACACCGTGGCGCCCCAAAGGGCGCCCCGATGACCTCCATGGCGCTGCCTGGTTCTCCTTGAAAAGGTATGGGAACTCGGAGCCGACAGGTTGTTGAAGGCCCGGGCGATTAATTCGCGCCCGGGCCTTTCTTGTATCCAGTCGATGTGCAGGATCGTTGAAATGCCTCGGGGCCATGAGGCTCACTGATTCAATGACGTTCCAGCATGGGGCGCGCAGATGCCGCGCGCACTTCTACCGGCAGCACCATCAGGAAATCGTTAACAACGAGCATCATGTCCTTTGGGCCCCCGCCGCGATCGATGGCGGGGGCCTTGCCTGCTTCGCCACCGATAATTTCGTGGGAAATCCGTTGCAAACAACAGCGGCAGTGGCTATGGTGACACACCTTCGCGGACAAACCGGCAGCCTCCATACCGCCCGGGGTTGGGGGAGCGGTCGGCGAGAATTTGGCTTCGTCGCACACGATCATAAGCAGGTATGCCGCGACGCGGTAGAGGTGGCTGCCTCACGGAATGCAGTGTTGAGGCACCTTGCTCCGGCCGAGGCCCCGGGTTTCGCGGTGCCGCAGCGGCGAAGGACTACTTGGGCGGTTCACCGTCGGTGAGAACCCGATGGGCTTCGGCGCGGGTTCTCCACAACGGGGCAGCGGCAACAGGGCCGCCGGCTTCGGCTATGCGAAGCGCACAGGAGCGCAGACGGGGGACGTCCCGGCCCGATGGGCCGAGCATCCCCCGTCAGTCCTATCAGGAACCAGGACCGGAACTCAGAACCTGTCGCGGACGTGGCGTTCCCGGCCGTACAACGAAACCACGGCAAGAATGATGATTCCGAAAATGATGCGGCTCTGCGCCTCGGAGAGTCCGTTGCTCACGATGATCGTGGACAAAAGGGTGAGGGTGAGTGCGCCGAGCAACGTCCGCGTGTAGCTGCCGCGAATCGAGCCGAAGATCGAGCCGCCGACGAGAACCGCGGCCAGGCCAGAGAACAGATAGGGTTCCCCAATGGTTTGCGACCAGCCCGAGCCGTAAGAGGCAATCAAGATGCCGGCGACGCCGGCCAGGGCGCCTGAGGCCGCAAAGACCAGGGTCCACACGGCGGAGGTGCGGATCCTTGTCAGCCGGGCGGCCCGGAAATTGACTCCCGTCGCATGGAAGCGACGTCCGGCCGCGGTGCGGTTGAGGAAAAGCCACATGGCCGCCCCGGAGAGCAGCACGATCAGGATGATTGGGGGGAACGGCATGCCGAAGGTGGTTCCCCGCAAACTTGCCAGGGAACGGAGCGCCTGCGGCGGGGCGGAGGAATAGTCGCCGTCGGCGAGGAAGAGCGTTGCGCCCGTGAGGGCAGCGCCGGTGCCCAGCGTGACGACCAGTGGCTGGACCGCGAAGCGGTGGCAGATCCAGCCGATCAGGGCACCGATGCCGCCGCAGACCAGGACGGTGATCAGCACGGCGACAACCGCCGGGACCGCGAGCTTGCCCGCGACGTTCGCAGCCATGAAGGCGCCGAAGAGGATGTAACCCGGCACCGCCAGGTCCAGTCCTCCCAGTATCACCACGAGCGTCTGGCCCATGGCTGCCAGGGCCAGCAAGGACGTAATGACCAGTATCGAGGTGACGGACCTGGGGTTTGCGATGGCCGGTATGGTGACCACCAGCCAGGCCGCCAGGGCCAGGACGACGAGGACCTGCAACGCCGGTACCTCGAAGACCCGGGCCCTGAACCTGGTCCAGGCCATTTGCCGGGCGGTTGGTGCGTGGGGTGTTTCCGCGGGGGACAGGGTGTCACTGGTCATGATGCGTTCCTCTTCAAACGGGGGGCCAGCAGCGTCGCGCCCAGCACGACGCCGACGACGAGGACGGCGCCGTAGGCGAATTGGATGAGGCTGGGGGCCACGCCCGAGGCGGTGAGCAATTGCTGCAGGAGATAAATGGAGACCGCTCCGAAGAGTGCGCCCAACAGGCCGCCGCGACCGCCGGCCAGGCTGGTTCCGCCCAGGACTGCGGCGGCGAGCCCCAGCAGTGCATAGGTGGAGGCGAGCGAAGACTGCGATGACTGCACGAGTGCGGTCAACGCAATTCCGGCGATCCCGGCAAACAGGCCGCCGAGGGTGTAGGCCAGGATCCGGATTGCCTTGATGTTCACCCCGGAACCGTAGGCGGAGACATCGCTCTCGCCGGTGGCCAGGAGGTTGCTGACAAAGGCCGTGCGGCGCAGCGCGAACCAGATCAGCCCGGCGACGCCGATCGTGATGAGGGCACCAGGGACGATGCCGATGCCCCCGGCAAAGACCTCTGTCCAGTTGTCAGGGGCGGCCACCGGGTTCTGAGCGATGGTCAGCGACAGGCCAACGAGCAGGAACAGCATCCCGGTGGTCGCGACCACCGGGTGCAGGCGGACGACGGCGACCAGGATTCCGTTCAGGGCTCCGATCCCGGCGGCCACCGCCAGGATGATGGGTGCCGCGAGGTGCCAGTTGCCCAGCCCGGCGGGAATGAGGATTGCGACGAACAGGCAGTTGATGAACGTGGCCAGTGGGCCGACCGAAATGTCGATGCCACCCGCGAGGATCGAGGGCGTGGAGGCGAATCCCACCAGCACGAACGGCGCCAGGGTGGCCAGGGTGCCGGGGAGGCGCGCGGGGGAGAGGAAGGACGGTGAGACGATCAGGTTCAGCACCAGCAGCACCAGTGCGAGAAGCAAGGCAAAGGCGAAAGGCCAGCGCTGGAACAAAGTCAGGACGCGGTTCATGTGTGCACCTCTGATTTCTGGCCGAAGTATGCGGCGACGATGGACTCGGTGGAGAGCTCGAAATGGGGGATCTGGGCAAACACGGATTGGTCGCGGAAGACTAGGACGCGGTCAGCGAGGTCGACAAGCTCGTCGACCTCGCTGGAGAGGATCACGACGCTCATGCCTTCGCCGCTGAGCCGGTGCAGGATTGCGTAGATCTCCCGTTTGGTCCCGATGTCGACCCCTCTGGTGGGGTCATTGAGCAACAGGACTTTGGGGTCGGTGGCAAGCCAGCGCGCCAGCAGCACCTTCTGCTGGTTACCGCCGGACAGGGTGGAGATGGCTTCGTGCGCGGCGCCGAAGCGCAGGGACAGGGAGCGGGCGAAGGCATCGAACCGGCGGGCACTGCTGCGGGTGTCCAGCAAGCCGCCGCGGCGGTCCTTGGCCAGGGTCGGCAGCGCGAAGTTTTCGCGGATCGACATGGACTCGAACAGCGACTCGCCGCGTCGTTCGCGCGGCAGGTAGGCGACCGCCAGGGCATCCCCGTTGCGCTCGGTAAGCTCCGCGGCGCCCTCGGGGAGGAGGCGGACGACGCTGCCGGGCCCACCGGCCACACCGGCCAGGCGCTTGATGAACTGGTCCTGTCCGTGGCCCTCGAGCCCCGCGAGGCCCACAATCTCGCCGGCGCGCAGCTCGAAGTCGATGGGTGCCGAGGCCGGCGCAAGGCGGACGGCCGCTCCCTGAAGGATGGTGTCCCCGGCATCATGCGGTTGCCGCCGGGTCTCGGCGTGGCCGGAGTTTCCGGTCATGTCCGCGATCAGCCGGTTGATGGACAGATCCGACCTCTCCACGGTGGAGACGCTGCGCCCGGACCGCAGGACGGTGACCCGGTCCGAGATCTCCGCGACCTCGTCCATGCGGTGCGAGATGAACAGGATGGCGGTCCCCTCGGCTGCGAGCCGGCGCATCTCGACGAAGAGCCGATCGCGGGAGCTGACATCCAGGGAGGCTGTCGACTCGTCGAGGATGAGAACCTTGGGCTTGCGCACGAGTGCGCGGGCAATGCAGAGGGCCTGCCGCTCGGAGAGCGAGAGCTGCCCGGCCGGAAGATCCAGCGGGATCGCGCCGGCAATGCGCGTCAGGACGTCCTGCGCGATTGATCGCTGCTCGGCGCGGCCCAGCCGGCGACGAAACGTTCCGTGGGACCCGAGCCAGACATTCTCGAGGACCGATTGGCTCCCCGCGGTGAGGACTTCCTGGAACACCGTCGCAATCCCCAGGTCCATGGCCGCTCGGGGCGATCTGCTGGTTACGGGGACGCCGTCCAATGTGACGGTGCCGGAATCCGGGCGGTGGACGCCTCCCATGATCTTGACGAGGGTACTCTTCCCGGACCCGTTTTCGCCCAGGAGCGTGTGGATCTCGCCCGGCCGGAGGCGGAGGTCGCCGTCGATGAGGGCGCGGGTGGCACCGAAGCGCTTGCTCACCCCGGTGAGCACCAGTCCGGATGGTTGGTTGTTCACGGCGGATCTCCTTTGAATGGCCGATAAATGTGTCGCAGGTCATATTCGAAACTAGACGAATCGTACCGCATGCATTTACTCTGTTGCCATACGATACGAATCGTTCATTTAGCAGGGAGATTAATCAATGAAGAAGACCTCTTTCCCCCGTTTTACGACTGTTGGCGCCGCGATTCTGGGGGCCGGCACCCTCGTTCTGACGGGCTGTTCGGCGTCGGCGCCAGCGGCCCCGGGCTCCGCCGGAGGGGCCACACCCGGGCCGGCGTCGTCGGCGGCCGCCGGGACCTGCGGGTCGCTGCCGACGGGTACGGCGAACGATCCGAATGGCCTGCTGGCCGGTGTACCCAAGGAGATCGCCGCGGGCTACAACCTCTACCCCTACGAGATCCGGAAGTCGGCATGGGCCGACTACAAGTCGAAGAAGACTGACGGTTTCACGGCCGGGATTGTGGGCATGCCACCTGCCAGCCCGTTCATAGCCTCCATGTCGGAGGCGATCCGCTCGAGCCTCAAGGCCAATGGTGTCAAGATCGTCGGCGACTTCGCCCCGGACGACCCGTCGAACGTGCCCCTGCAGCTCCAGCAGTTCAACGAAGCTCTCTCGCTCAAGCCGGACGTGATCATCTACACCGCCATCGCACCGGAGCCTTCCGTGGACCTGGCCAAGGCAGCCCATGACGCTGGCATCCCGCTGGTCGCCGCCCAGATTCCGATCGATTCCGAATACGCCGTCAGCGTCACGAGGAACACCCCGCTGGCCGTCGCCCAGGTCACCGCCGGGACAGTGGGAGCACTCGGGGGCAAGGGGACCGTCCTGCGCGTCGAGGGCATCCCGGGGATCCCTGCCTCGACCTTCGCGAACCTGGGCATCGATGCTGTCCTGGATAACTGCCCGGAGGTCAAGGTCACCGGGTCGGTCACGGGCTTCTTCCAGCCGGCAAAGGCCCAGGCGGAGGTCCAGAAGTTCCTGGCGACCAACCCTGCCGGGGTTGACGCCGTTCTACAGGCCGGAACGATGGGCGTAGGCATCCGCAGCGCCTTTGAGGAATCAGGCATGGACGTGCCGCCGATCGCGGACGACGGATCGAGCCACGGCTTCTCCTCCTGGGCGCTGGCAAACCCGGACTACCCGTTCTTCGGCACCACGACCCCGTCCGTGCGCACCGGTGAGGCAGTGGTCGACGTGGCGCTGCGCATCCTGAAGGGCGAGGGCCCGAAGATCAACCAGATTGTTGAACCCTCGGTGATCGTCTCCCGGGAGAACCTTGCCAAGGTCGCGGACCGCTCGTGGGACCACAATGATCTGACCGACTTGGCTGGCGCCCCGGAGGATTACCTGCCTACCGATCGCCTCAACGAGTTCTTCGCACACCCCGGCAAATAGGGATGGTGCGATCCTTGAACACGAGAAGTGGGTCCACCGCGCGGTCTGCCGACAACGCGAGCCCCGAAAGCCTGACTCCGAGGCACTGGCTCTACTTCAGCCTGATCACGCTCGTTCTGCTCTCCGATGGTATGGACGTCACGATCGTCGCCCATGTCTTTCCGACGCTCATCAAGAGCTGGGGCGTCTCCGTCGGGGGCGGCATCGCGTTCGTGGTCGCTGTGGGTTTCCTGGCCATGGGCCTTGGTGCCGTTGTCGCCGGCGGCATGGCCGACAGGTGGGGACGCAAGACAGTGCTCATCGGCAGCGTGGTTGTCTTCGGCGGGGCCACCGCCCTGGGCGGAACATCTGGCGACTTCACGGCATTCGCCGGCTGGCGAATCCTGGCCTGCCTGGGGATGGGCGCTGCCATGGCATCAGGGAACGCCCTGCTGGCAGACCTGATTCCCGAACGGCGGCGCGCGGCATTGATCGCGACGGCCTACGCCGGAGTGGGTTTGGGGACAACGTTAGGTGCGGTTCTCGCCGGCGCCTTGATACCCACCTCGGGGTGGCGCCTGCTGCTCGTGGTGGCAGGCTTGATCCCCTTGGCAGTGATCGCTGTGCTTGCCGCCGTCGTTCCCGAATCTCCCGCGTTCCTCTTGGCCAAGCGCCGGGTGGACGGTGCAGCGTCGACGGACGGACGTGGTGCTGAAGCATTTGATCCGGGTTTGAGGGTTCGGCCGTCACTTGCGGGGTCCGCGGTGTCGGTGCGGACCGTCCTGTCCCGTCCACTGGCCCCTAAGACCCTCCTGCTGTGGCTTTTCGGCTTCTTCTCCCTGGGCACCCAATTGCTGATCGCCCAATACATGCCAACCTTGCTGCAGCTGCCCAAACCGGGGCTCGACACCGTGCAGAGCAGCACCATCGTCGGGGTCTATGGATTGGCCAGTGTCGTGGGAGGGGTGGTGCTGGGAGCCATTCTGGCCCGGTTGTCACGCTTCCTGATCATCGGGATTGTCCTCGGATTGGCTGCGGTGATGTCCATCGTGGTTTATCTGCTGCCCGATCCGGGGTTCGGTTCCCTGCTGGTCGTATTGGGGATCGCCGGATTCATTTTGCCGAGCGCCTTCGGCCCCACGCGGAGCGTCCTGGCAGCCATGGCCTACCCGGCCAGCATGCGGGGTGCGGGAATAGGCGTGGCGGAATTCGGCGGACGTTTGGGAGCGGCTGCTGGCGGTGTTGCCGGCGGCACGCTCATCGCCGCCGGAATGGGGCTCTCGGGTCTGTTCCTGGTCCTACTGTTGCCAATCGGCGTGCTTCTTGGTTCCTTGACGGGGCTTCGTGCGCAGTCACGGCGGACCCCGGTGTCTGAACAAGCGGAGGTCGGTCCAACTGGCCCCGCGCCGGCGGAAGGAACCCCCGAACGCGCGGCCGCCATGGACTGATGGCTTCCCTGGTTATGGCTGTCCGTAGCCACGCATCGTCGAGTGCCGGGACGATCGGCGCACGGGTGAGCGATGCATTGCGTCCTTCGGATCATCCCGGCGCCTGATGCCAATGCGGGAACACGCTCATCACCAGGCTCGATGCGGAACCGAATACTTTGTCCCACGGTAGACGTCGAATCGACATCCACCGTGGGACGAAGCGTGCAGTTGTTTGCACCGCGAAACATGGTTACCGGCCCGGAAGCGGGGACGCAGGGCATACGGCCTCAGAAGAACATGCGGCTGCTGCCCCGTACAACACAGGCACACGCCGGAACTTGCTGCCGGCGTGTAAAACAAAGCGAGCGGTGACACGCCGTCGAGTCGCATCGGTCAGGACCGAGCCGTTGGCCCTGAATATTCCCTGGCAATCGATACCAGACGTACCGCCCTGCTCTCCATGCAATGACAAAATGTTCGGCCCTGCAAACTTACTGGGGAGCTTTAACAATGTTTCTTGCACTTCGGCGCCATTGCGACGCCTCGAACCCTTCGTCCCCTTGCTCCTGCGAATCGCGATCAGTGCAACGCTGATTGCCCACGAACTCCAGTTCGCGCCGGCGAAGTTCGCCGCGATTGTAGAGGGCGCGTGAGGACTTCCATTCCCTCTTCTGATCGGTTCGTACGTGACGCTTCTGATGTTCGTCGGCGGGAGCTTCATCGCGTTTGGTTTCCTCACCATGCCGGTGGTAATTCCGCTAGTGGTATGCATGCTCCTCGCGATCTTCATGGTCGAAATCAATAGGGGGTTCGCGCCCGCGGAAGGCGGCGGCATGCAGGTACCTGTTGCGTTGGTCGCGGGGTTGTTCGTTCTCCTGGTGACAGGTCCGGGACCGGTTTCCATCGATCGCCTGTTTGGCTGGGGACGGCGGATTGGCGCGGGAGGCCACCCCGGATACGCAAAGGCTTGCATCGATGAGCTGACCGAGCCGTTCCAGAAACGGAACCGAGGGCCCTTCGCAGGTGGATGTTGCTTCGACCCCCACCTTTGAAGGAGCCTTTGCCCGTGGGTGGGCTTCATCGCGAACACGGGGAATGGCTCGAATGCCCGGGGGGAGGGCAGATGGCGGGCGGGAAACGCCCGTTTTGCAGCTTCCGATTTCATAGTCGGCGAGCCAGTTGTTCACGGCGGCTTCCGGTTGGTCCGCGAAGGGTCGTCTACGAAGCTGTAGCGCGCTGGTGCAGGGAATATCCCAACTATCGACGAGCGCAGCCGCTTCGACAAGCCGCCGTCGTGGCGTCAACCCTCGGTTCGGGTGCCGCGTTGTGTCCGGCACTTTCGGTCACACGCAAAGAATCCCCTTGGACCAACGAACCAGCCAGCCGGTTCAGTGGTCCAAGGGGCTTTGCAATGCCGGCACGCGGCCGGGCAAGGCTTAGGCGCTGACGCGTCCGCGCAAGAATTCAGAGTCCGGGGAATCGGTGACGGGCAGTCCCGAGGCTTCCAGGCTTGCGCGCAGCTGCTTCATGAAGCGGTCGGGAAGTCTGACTGCTGGCGGGCGCAGGGCGCCGCCGTTGAAGCCGGAGAGCCACTCCTGGTACTTCCACTGGGTGCGGTTGATGGAGCTGGTGCCCGGTGTGGAAGTGGACGATACAGCCATATTGGCGGCCCGGGCCGGCTGGACCTCCCAGTAGCGCTTCATGGCTTCCTCCCACTTGCCGGTGCGCGCCAGTTCGAAGGCCTTGGGGTAGTAGTCGCCCATCCAGTTCGTGTTCGCGGTGCCGGAGAACTGGACGTCCAAGACCGACATGAGGGGGATTATTTCCGCCTCGATGGGGCAGGAGATCACGACTTCATCGCGGAAATGGTGGTACATCTCCATGACTCCGGGGATGCCCGGGTAGCCCTGTTCGGCCTTGATGGCAACGATGCTCGGCATCGCGTCAAGGACGCGGCGCACGAAGTCAACGCTCATGCCTGCAGGGTGGATTCGCTCGAAGCCCCAGGCCGGCAGGGGGAAGAGCATGGTGGCCAGATCGGTTTCGTCGGTGAACCGCTTGGTGTAGTCGAAGACCTCGTCGTAGGAGGTCGGCCAGAACGAAGAGGGGTAGGCCAGCAGCGCTCGGTCGGCGCCGGCCTTGGTAGCCAGGTTTGCCGCGTGGATGTTCTCCTCCAGGGTGCCGAAGATGGCGTGGAAGAAGAGTGCGAAGTCCGGGCCGGCTGCTTCGCGGGCGATGGCCGTGATCCGGGCGTTCTCCTCCGGGGTGACATTGGCTTCGGCGATCAGCAGGGAACCCTTATAGCCACGTTCCTTGAGCAGGAGGATGTCGTGGCGGATCGCATTTTCGTTGATGCCAGAGAAGTCCGGGGTGAAGGATGGGTGCGTCACCGCGACGGTGCCGACGAAGTTCTCCCGGGCCCAGGAGCGGGCTTCGGATTTGGTGTAGTCCACCATGTTGTTCTCCTTTTGTCTGTGAGGGGTCTATTTGCGGCTGGTGACGATGCCGACGGGCAGGACAGTGCCGATGCCCTCGGCACGGGCGCGGTCCACGAGCATCTCGGCAACCACGATGTCCTGCAGGCCGGACCCTGTTGACTTGTAGATCCGGATCCCTTGCTCTGCGTCGATCTTGGTTTCACCGGTCAGGACGTCATTGAGGGTGACGACGAGCGAATCGACATCGACGCCATGTGCCCGGGCCGCAATCATGTCCCCGCTTCCGTGAACAACCTCGTCACGGGCGTCCACCACGACCACCGCGGCGCGGGCGATCAGCTCCGCGGGCAGTTCGCGCTGGGCGGGGGTGGTTGAACCGATCGAGACCACCGCGGCGTTCGGGCCGACCCATTCGGGCAGCAGCGTCGGGGATTCATCGCGAGAGCGTGCAGCGCACAGGATGAGATCCGCGCCTTCTGCGGCCTCCTGGGCCGAGTCGACAGCTCGTGCGGGTGCGCCGAACGCGCCGTCGAACTCGCGTGCAAAGACCTCGCGGTTGGCAGGGGTCGGACTGAACACACGGATGTCGGCGAACTCCAACAGGTGGGAAAAGGCTGTCAGGTGGGAACGCGCCTCAAAGCCGGAACCGATCACACCGACGATCAGCGGCCGCTGCGGCACGATCGTGGAGGTGCCCACCGCAGTGGTCGCGGCGGTGCGCAGGCCGGTGACGCGGTTTCCGTCAACCAGCGCCACCAAATCTGCGGTGTCCTTGTCGAAGAGTGAAATCAAGTAGCTGACGCGCAGGCCGTCCGCGAAGGACCCGGCGATTGACTTTGAGCCGAAAAGTTGGCCGCTGGGCGGTACCGAGGGCATGATCCGCAACCATTCCCGAGGTGTCTGGGCGAAGATCCGGCCCGGGGTTCCGGCCTCGTCGCCGGGGGCCTTGTAGGCGGTGCGGACGGCTTCGATCGCCCCGGCCCAGTCCGAAAGGCTGGCGACGTCGGCGTCGGTGAGAAAGAGCGGAAGGCTGTTTGGTAGCTCGCCATTGGTGCTCACGGGGGCACTCCTTGGATGTCGGGCAGCCGGTCCACAGGCTGCGGGTGTGGGTGGATTTACTAAGTAGACCCAAATAGTATCCGATACGAATCGTATCCCATATAGTCGTGACAGAGAACACGTCTCCAGGAAAGGATCCCAACCATGGCAATCGCAACCGTCAACCCAACCACCGGTTCGACCGAAATGATCATTGAGCCGCACTCGGCCGAGGAAGTCCAGGATCGCATCGCGAAAGCCGCCGAGGCGGCACGCCTGCTGCGCGGCAGTACGTTCGCCCAGCGTACGCAGTGGATGCTCGCCGCGGCGGACATCCTGGAGGACCAGGCCGAGGGCTTGGGCGAGCTAATCACCGTCGAGATGGGCAAGCCGATTGCGCAATCGATCGCCGAGGTGCACAAGTGCGTCAAAGCCATGCGTTTCTACGCCGCGCATGCCGAGGGCTTCCTGGCCGATGCCCCGCTGGCGGACCCGTCGTCGGTCGGTGCTAGCCGAGCGTGGACGCGCTACGAACCGCTGGGCACCGTCCTGGCGGTCATGCCATGGAACTACCCGCTCTGGCAGGTCATCCGCTTTGCCGCCCCGGCGCTCATGGCGGGCAACTCCGGCCTGCTCAAGCATGCATCGAACGTGCCCCAGGCGGCACTTTTCCTCGACACGCTCTTTGAGCGGGCAGGGTTCCCCCTCGGCTCCTTCCGCGCCCTGCTGATCGGCGGCTCCGAGGTGGCCGCCGTCCTGGCCGATGCGAGGGTCAAGGCGGTGACCCTGACGGGTTCCGAGCCGGCGGGGCGCTCCGTAGCCTCCATTGCAGCGGACCATGTGAAGAAGTCTGTGCTGGAACTGGGCGGGTCGGATCCGTTCATTGTCATGCCCTCGGCGGACGTCGCCGCCGCTGCCGCAAGCGCAGTGCGTGCGCGGATCAGCAACAATGGGCAGTCCTGCATTGCCGGCAAGCGCTTCATCGTGCACACCAAGGTCTATGACTCGTTCGCTGCCGAATTTGTGAAGCTGATGTCAGAGCTTTCCGTCGGGGACCCGCTGGACGCCGCGACCCAGGTGGGGCCGCTGGCCACCGCGGCCGGACGCGACGAGCTGGCCGGGCTGGTGGAGGACGCCCGAGCCCTGGGTGCCCAGGTGTTGACTGGCGGCACCATTCCCGAGGGCCCCGGCTTCTTCTATGCCCCCACGGTGCTCGCCGGGCTCAGCGAAGGGATGCGGATCATCCAGGAGGAGACCTTCGGGCCCGTCGCGTCTCTATACCGTGCGGCGGACCGCGAGGATGCCCTGCGCATCGCCAACCAGACCACCTTCGGTCTGTCCAGTGCGGTCTGGACCAACGACGCAGAGGAAGAGGAGTGGTTCACGGCCAACCTCGACGCGGGCGCGGTGTTCATCAACGGCATGACCGTCTCGTACCAGGAGCTGCCGTTCGGCGGGATCAAGCGCTCCGGGTTCGGGCGTGAGCTCGCCGCTGACGGCATCCGGGAGTTCTGCAACCTCAAGACTGTTTGGAAGGCCTGAGCGGCAGGGCTCGACGCACGCCGGGAGCCGTTAGCTCTTGTGTGGGCGAGTGATGGGTGTTACCTTTTTTACGAAACGATACGTACTGAACACAAAGGAGTGAGATGGCAAACATCGTCAATGTTGACGTGGTGGTGGTCGGGGGAGGACCCGTGGGGGTCACTGCCCTGGCGTTGCTGGGCCGCGCCGGCCTGAGCGCCGTAGGCGTCGAACGCGAGGTCCAGGCATGGCCCACCGCGCGTGCCGTGCACTTCGATGGCGAGACCTTCCGCACGCTCCAGTCGCTGGGCGTGGCCGAACGCTTTGCCGAGGCCACGTTGCCGATGGCCTCGTTCCACATCGAGAACGAGGAGCGCGAAGTCCTGGTGTCGGTGCCGACCGGTCAGCTCGGCACCCAGGGTTGGCACGATGACCTCACCTTCCACCAGCCGGACATCGAAGTCCTGCTTCAGGAGGTCGTCCATGAGCTTCCCGGTGTCGAGCTCCGCCGCGGCATGACCGTGGTCTCGGTGCGCAATGTCGGGCAGGGCGTCGAGGTCGCCGTGCGTGACGCGGACGGCGACGATTTCCTCATCCGCGCCCGCTGGGCCATCGCGGCGGACGGGGCGCGCTCGCAGAGCCGCCAGGCACTGGGCATCGAGTGCGAGCAGCTGGGCGAGGATGCGCAGTGGCTGGTCGCGGACGGGATCCTTGAAGAAGGTCCAGGCCTGTCTTCCGACATGATCTTCCTGGGCCACCACACGCGGCCCGCCCTGTGGATCCGCCTCCCCGGCCAGCGGGTGCGGATGGAGTTCATGCTGATGCCGGGGGACGATCCCGAGGAAATTGCGACTCCCGCGGGCGTGGAACGGATCAGCCATGGCGTGCTGCCGGCAGACAAGTTCGCTGCGGACCGGCTGGCGATATATACGTTCCGGGGGCGCATCGCGCATCAGTGGCGCGCCGGGAACATCTTCCTGGCCGGGGATGCCGCGCACCAGGCCCCGCCGTTGTTTGGGCAGGGCCTGTGCGCCGGAATGCGCGATGTGGCCAACCTGGTGTGGAAGCTCGATGCCGTCAAGCGCGGTGCCGCCGACGACGGCCTGCTTGACACCTACGAGAGCGAGCGTATGCCGCACGCACGGTTCTGGGTCGAGCAGGCAACCCGCGCCGCCGGCTTCATGCAAACCACGGACGCCGACATTGCCAAGCAGCGTGATGCCTTCATCCGTGCAAACCCCGCGGCATCGGCACCGGTCGCCCCCGCGCTGGGTCCAGGCCTGCACGAAGGCAGCACCGACGAACGCGCCGGCCGGCTCGGCATGCAGCCGATCCTCGCCGACGGGGTGCGCCTGGATGACATGGTGGGAAGCCGTTTCCTGGTGGCAACAACCCGCGAGCTCTATGCCGCGGTCCCCGCCCCGCTGCGGGAACAACTCGAGGAACATACCGACGTCGTGGTCCTGTTCGATCCGGCCAAGGTCGGCCAGATCCTTGCAGCCGCCGGCGCCCAGGCTGTCGTCGTGCGCCCGGACCGCTACATCCTGGGCCTCGGCGACACACCCGAGGCCCTGGAGCGCCTCATCCGCAGCATTCCGCAGGTCGGCCGCAACGTGCCGGCACGCATCTAAACCCACATCCGCGTCAAACGGACAGAACACAGGAGACCATCATGGCATTCAGCCCGATCACACACCTGAGGCACTTCGACATCGCGGTGCCCGACTATCAAAAGCAGGTTGAGTTCTACAAGAACCACTGGGGACTCACCGAAATGGAGAACGACGGCGGCGTCACCTACTTCGCCGCCGAGGGCTCCCCGGAGCAGTATTCGGTCCGCGTGCGCGAGGCCGAGGAGAAGCGCCTTGACATGGTCGCGTTCGGCGCGGCGGACAAGGCCTCCGTGGACCAGCTCGCCTCGGACCTCATTGCCAAGGGCGTGAAGCTCATTGGCGAACCCGATGACGTCAAGACCCTCGGCGGGGGATACGGCTTCCGCTTCTTCGACCTGGAGGGACGCACCATCGAGGTCTCGTCAGACGTCGAGGTGCGCAAGCACCGCAAGATCGAGGAACGCGAGGCGATCCCGGTGCGGCTCTCCCACGTGGTGCTCAACTCCCCGGAACCGGAAAAGATGCGCGCCTGGTATGAACAGCATCTGGGCTTCCGTCTCTCCGACACCCTCAACCACCCGCACATGGGCGACCTCTTCTACTTCATGCGCTGCAATGCGCAGCACCACTCCATAGCGATCTCCCGCGGCCCGCATGCCTCGCTGCAGCACGCGTCCTTCGAGCTGCGCGGCATCGACGAGTACATGCGCGGCAGCGGCAAGCTGCTGCGGTCCGGGTTCAAGAAAATCTGGGGCCCTGGCCGCCACAAGGCCGGGGACAACACCTTCACCTACTTCCACGATCCCAACGGGAACACCATGGAGTACACCACCGAGCTGGATTCGGTGGATGAGGATACATGGCATCCAAGCATCTTTGACACGCGCGACCCCGAGACCTCCGACCAATGGGGAACCGGAGGCGACATGGACGAATTTATCGCCCGCGAAATGTTCAACGACCGCGACAAGGGCCTGTTTGTCCCGCCACCGGTATAGCGGCAGCAGACAATGACTAATGGAGGATTCATGGAAGAAGCACGCGTGCGCGGATTCATGCTGGGCACCTTCGAGGACGGCGGGGAGCAATTTCCCGGTGTGGTCTTCGGGGACACTGTCGTTGACCTGCGCACAGTGGTGCCGGGAATCGCGCGGATCGGGGATCTGTTCGCCGGCTGGGACGCGCACCTGGATACGCTCGAGTCCGTCGACCCGGCAGCGGCCGGCGCGCGCCCGCTCGAGGGGCTGAAAGTGCTGCCTCCAGTGCAGCCGGTGGGCACCATCATCGCCGCGGGGGCGAACTACCGTGAGCACGTCCTGCAGATGAGCGTGGCCCACAAGCTCGGCAAAGAAGGCGCCGATGCGACGCAACTGGCCGCCGACGCCGCCGCTGAAATCGATGAGCGCGGCCGCTCGGGCGACCCCTACGTCTGGACCGGGATCCCCTCGGCGGTCTGCGGCGCCTACGACGACGTGCAGTTGCCGGATGTCGGCGGCAACGTCGACTGGGAACTGGAACTCGGCGTGGTCATCGGCCGCAGGGCGCACCGAGTCTCGGCCGACGACGCCTTCGACTACGTGGCCGGATACACGATTGTCAACGATGTCACCGCGCGCACGCTCGTCCCGCGCAACGACATCGCGATGATGGGCACCGACTGGTTCCGGGCGAAGAACCAGCCGACGTTCTTCCCCACCGGCCCCTACGTGGTGCCAAGGCGGTTCATCCCGGATCCGGCGAAGCTCCGGATCCGTTTGAGCCTCAACGGTACGCTGATGCAGGATGCTCTGGCAGATGACCTACTTTTCGACATCCCGAGCCTGATCGCCTACGCGTCCTCGATGGCCGTACTGCTGCCCGGGGATGTCCTCATCACCGGCTCGCCGGCGGGGAACGGTTCGCATTGGGGCCGTTTCCTGAGGGACGGCGACGTGATGGAGGCGGAAATCTCTGGTCTCGGTACCCAGCGTTCAACGGTCCGCGGGCCCAGCGGGCAGTTGCCTCCCTGGTATGTTGACCGCCCGGTCGCCGTCGCCGCGGCCGGCGGGGCCTCCTCATGAGCCTGCGCCAAAGCCACTTCGTGCCGCCGGTTTCCTATCTGCTGGCGGACGAGCTGGGATTCCTGCGCTCAGTGGATGTGGTGCCAAGCCGAACCACCTCGAGCGCGGAGCAGTTGCGTGCCCTGCTCGCCGCGGAACAGGACATGGTGGTCACAGCAATTGACAACCTGTTCGAATGGACCCGGGCTGGGGCCGACCTGCGCCTGGTGGCGCAAGTCGAGGCGACCACGCCGCTGGGCATCCATGCAGGCGGTGACGTGGAATCCATCGCGGACCTGGCCGGTTGCCGGTTCGCGGTGGACGCGCCCGACAACGGTTTCGCGCTGATCGCCAAACGCCTGTTGCGGGACGCCGGCGTCGAGGTCGACTACGTGCTGGTGGGTGGCGTGCGTGAACGCCTGGAGGCGCTGGTCGAGGGGCGCGTGGACGCGACCCTGCTCGGGCCCCCCTTCGACAAGCATGCTGAGCGGGCCGGGTTCCGGGCCCTTGCAGATGTCAACGCCCTGCTGCCCGGACTGCCGGGCCAGGGCTTGGTGGCCCGCGCCGATCTTCTTGGTTCCGCGGAGCTGGAAGACTACCTGCGAGCACTGGTGCGGGGGGTGGAGGCCGGAGCGTCGATGGCCGAGGCGCAGGGCATCGAGTTCCTTGAACGGCGCGGTTACCAAGCGGCGGCCGCGACGGCCTGGGGCACACGCGCCTGCACGCTCACCGTTGATCACCACGGCCTGGAGCTACTGACGGAGATTCGTCGAAGCCTGGGCATGCTTCCGCCCGACATCGGCCTGGAGGAACTCTGCGACGCGGGACCTCTCCTGAGGGCCACTAGGTCCGCCACTATCGGTAGCTGAGCTTCACCCCCATGTAGTTGCCTATTGCAACTCCACTAACGCAATGCGATACTGTACGTATCGTATTATGCATTCAAAGGAGCACCATGAAACTGGGACGTATAGCAGTGCCCACGCCCGACGGCGAACAGATTCGACTCGTCGCAGCCCAGCCAGACCAGGGCCGGGTCATTGATCTCGCCCGCGCTTATGCCCTGACGCTTCAGCGCAAGGCGGCCGATCCTGACCGGGCTCGGGCGCTCGCCCTGGCCATTCTCCCCGGGAGCCTGGCTGCAGGAATCGGCGGAGGTGCGATCTTCATGGATGCGGCCCACGAGGCGCTTGCTGCTGCTGATGATGCTTCGTACGGCATCGACGAGGTCTCATGGCGCGCGGCTGTCGACTCCCCGGTCATACGCGACGGGCTGACGTTCGAGAAGCACATCCAGAACTTCCACCGCATTGTTGCCAAGGCCCAGCCGGCACGCTCGATCTACGATCGTCCGGGCTATTTCAAGGGCACCACTGCCATGTCCTACGGACACAACCAGGAGCTGCCCTATCCCGACTTCACCGAGGCCCTGGACTGGGAACTTGAGGTCGGGTACGTGGTAGGCAAGTCCGGCAGCGACCTGACCCCGGACACGGCGCTGGACCACCTCTTTGGCATCACCATCTTCAACGACTTCAGCGCACGCGATATCCAGGGCGCCGAAATGGCCATCGGCATGGGCCCGCAAAAGTGCAAGGACTTCGGCTACGGCATCGGCCCCTGGGTCACCACGATGGATGAAATCACGTCGATCGAGGGGTTGCGCGGCCAAGTCCGTGTCAACGGGGAAGTCCTCTCCGACACCAAGGTCGAGGACTTCGTCTACACCCCCGCAGAACTGCTGGCCTACGTCTCCATCTCCGACCGCCTGCAGCCCGGGGACATCATCGGTTCCGGCACAATGGGCTTCGGCGCCGGCGTCGAAATCGGGAAGTTTTTGAACCCCGGCGACGTCATCGAGCTGGAATTGGAAGGCGTGGGCACTTTGCGCACGCCGATTTCGACCGAACGCCACAAGGCCCCCTGGTGGCCCGAGCCCCGCACCTACCCGCACGAAGAATGGGTGGCGTGATGACCCGGCCCCCAGTTCGCCGCATCGTCACCGGACACGACGACCAGGGACGCGCCATCATCCTCTCGGACGGGGCCGCACCCAACCACTGGTCCTCGGACATGATCCCTGGATTCGGTGCCACCGTGCCCTGGCTGACCCAAGCCGGGATAATCGACCACGTTAGTGACTCGGATCCGGCAAGCGCCGATGCGGAAATCCCCAGCTTCCCGGCCCCGGGCCAGACGATCATGCGCATCGCCGACTTTCCGCCGGACTCCGCGTATCCGGACGAGGCGGGTTCGCTGATCTTCAGCGAGCTCGACGGACACGACGAAGCCGAAGCGGGAGCCGAGCACAGCGGCTCCAGGCACTTCTGGTTCCACCGCACCGACTCCCTGGACTACGCCGTCGTCCTTGAAGGTGAAATCACCCTGCTGGTCGATGAAGGTGAGGCGACCATGCGCGCCGGCGACGTGGCAGTGCAACGTGCCACCAGCCACGCGTGGTCCAACCGCACGGAGACAACGGCCCGCGTCCTTTTCGTGCTGATCGGGACCGAGCCCCTCACAGCGGCCCAGATTGCCGAGCGGCGCAAGGAAGCCTCGCAGACGCTGGAGAGGGCATGATCACCGACGCCCAGGCTGCAGACGGGGAGGTGATCTGGGAACCTGACCCCGAACACAGCGCCGAGACCGGCGTCGCCCGTTTCGCCGCCTTCCTGGGCGGCCAGGGCATCGAGATCGGTGCTGGCTATGAGGAGCTGTGGCATTGGTCGGTTGATGAGCCCGAACAGTTCTGGGAACTCTTTGCCCGGTTTGCGGGAGTCGAGTTCGGCGGGGCGGCAGGGCCGGTCTGCACCACTGACCCCATGCCGCACACGCGGTGGTTTCCGGGACGCACCCTTAATTTCGCCCGGCACCTGCTGCAGGGCCACGAGGGGACCGCACTTATCGGCATCGCCGAGGACGGGACACGCGAGGAGGTCACCTGGGATGCGCTGAGGCGCGAGGTGGCCTCCCTCGCCGCGCACCTTCGTGCCCGCGGTGTGAGCCACGGGGACCGGGTCGTCGGAATCCTTCCGAATGTCGCTGAGGCCGTCGTCGGGCTGCTCGCCGCTGCCTCGATCGGCGCGATCTGGTCTGTCTGCGCCCCGGAGTTCGGCCCCGGCGCGATCGTTTCAAGGTTCGCCCAGCTCGGTCCAAAGGTCGTCATCGCCGCGCCCGGCTACCGGCTCGGCGGGAAGGACCGGGACCGACAGGCGGAGCTGGGGGAGATCTTCGCCCAACTCCCCACCCTCGAGCACATCATCTGGGTGGGGCGGCACACGTCCGTCCCGAGTATCCCAACCCGGGTTCCCGCCGTGGACTGGGCACAGGCCGTGGCCGAACCGGCGGAGCTCGCCTTCGAAGACGTCGAGTTCAGCCACCCCCTGTGGGTCCTGTTCTCCTCCGGGACAACAGGCATTCCCAAGGGCATCGTGCATGGCCACGGCGGGGCGCTGCTTGAGGAAATGAAAATGCTCCTCATCCACTCCGACCTGCGGCCCGGGGACCGCTACCTCAATGTGGCCTCGACGAGCTGGGTGCTGTGGAACGCACTCGTCTCCGCACTGGGCGTGGGGGCGACGGCGGTGCTCGTCGACGGAAACCCCACCTTCCCGTCGATCGACCGGGTGTGGCAAATTGCCGCGGCCGAGCAGGTTGCGGTCCTCGGTGTGGGTGCGGGATTTGTCCATTCGTGCTCGAAGGCCTCCCTGGTGCCGATGCGCGACCACGACCTGGGTGCCCTGAAATCCCTTCAGGTCACCGGATCGCCGCTCTCGGCCGACGGCTACCGCTGGGTCTACGGCAATGTGGGTGACATCTGGTTGAGTTCGATGAGCGGTGGAACCGACATCGCCTCTATCTTCGTAGGAGGATCCCCGACACTGCCGGTCCGTGTCGGCTACATCCAGGCTCCGGCCCTCGGAGTGCGCGTGGAGTCGTGGGATGAAGCCGGCAATCCCACGACGGGCAAGGGTGAACTGGTGGTAACCAAGTCAATGCCCTCGATGCCGCTGAGCTTCTGGGGGGATGACGGCAGCCGTTACCACGAGAGCTACTTCGGCATGTATCCGGGGGTGTGGCGGCACGGGGACTACATCGAGTTCACGCACTGGGGCATCCTCATCCACGGCCGTTCCGACTCGACCCTCAACCGCAACGGGCTCCGGCTCGGTTCGGCAGATATCTACGCGGTGGTTGAATCGCTGCCGGAAGTCGCCGAGGCACTGGTTGTCGGCGCGGAGCTGGGCACTGACTACTACATGCCGCTGTTCGTCCACCTGGCCGGAGGCACCAAGCCGGGCGTGGCCCAAGAGGCGATCACCAGATCCATCCGTGAGAACCTGTCGGTCCGATACCTGCCAGACGAGATTGTCTTCATGCCTGGAATTCCGCATACCCGCACCGGAAAGAAGCTGGAGGTTCCGGTCAAGCGGCTTCTGCAAGGGGCGCGCCTGGAAACGGTCGCGGATCTAGGGTCGGTGGATGATCCCGTGCTGTTGGAAGAATATGCCCGGTTTGCCCTTGAACGGCAGACGGTATCACCATAAGCGGCACCGCTACCGGCCCGAAGCATCCAACGATGCTGCGGGCCGGAGCTGCTTCGGCGGGGTCCAGCCCATCGATATGGGTGGTGAAGGCGCGTCTCTCTGGATTCCACCCGAAGGCAGGGTGCCGTGTGGAAGCGGGATCCGGCCCGTCCCGACCCCACCGCTGCAGACTCTGGCTGGCGCTGCCATTTCCGGCGCCGGACAGTCACTATTCGGGTTCGATGGCGTCCAGGACGTCGACTGCATATTGTGTGACGGCCAATGCCCGGGCAGTCAGCATCGTTTCTTTTGGCCAGACCGCAACAACAGAGGTCTGGCCGGCGCGGGGACGAAGGTGCCTGGTCACTAGCCCCTTGCCCTCGCTGGAAACCGGGATCTGGTTGGGCCGGGACATCAAGAGACTGTAGCCGAGCCCCCGCCCGACCATCGCCCGGACAAGATCGATTTGCGGGACAATTGCACCCAGGTTTGGTTTGAGCCCACGCTGAGCGAACATCAGCTGTGTATATTCCGTGCTTGGGGCCGTATTGAGCATGATGAGTGGCTTGGTCGACAGATCCGCGAGGTCCACGTCGTCTTCTACAGCAAGTGGATCGTTGGCGCCCAGAACGGCCATCACTTCGGTCTTGTAGATGACCCTGCGCTCAATGTCCGCCGGCAATCCAATGTCATAGACGATGGCGGTGTCCAGGGTCCCATCTTCAAGCGCCGGCAGCAGATCGGAGTGGTCCCCTACCGTGATGCTGATTTCGACTTTGGGGTGCAGGCTTGCCATGCCTTCAAGCACGGCGGGCAGGACGTTGCTTGCAAGGCCGGTATAACAGCCCAACGACACCGGCCCCTTCAGCTCGCCGCGTAACTCACCCAATCCGTCTGCCAGTGCACTGGCCTCGCGAAGCAGTTCTTTGGCCCGCTTCGCGAAGTGGCGCCCTGTCGGCGTCAGGTGCATGCCCCGGGCCTTCCTCCGGATGCACAATTGTTCCCCCAACGCTGCCTCAAGCTCGCTGATGGCGTGCGAGAGCGCGGATTCGGAGATGTGGAGCTGTAGCGCCGCGGATCCCAGGGTGGTGTGTTCCGGCAGCGCGGCGAAGAGTTCGAGCTGACGAAAGGTGAATTTAGGCACGAAATCTCTTCTCCTAAAGAATCGAAATACTTTCACTAATATTCACAGTTTACTAGAAGAAGGTTGGCTGTGACACTGATTACACAACGACGTGCCAGTAGGAGTAGGACCACAATGACGACACAAGCCCCACAGTGCCCCTTCCACGGGAACTCGGAGACCCGAAGCGTTGACGCGGAATCGGTGCGCGGCAGCAGCGATCAAGCTCGCACCACCGCTTCGCACGACGCCGCCGACTACCCCGTGGCTGACTGGGTTGACGTGGCTGAACTTGCATCGGATCCCTACCCGACCTATGCCAGGCTGAGGGCGGAGTCTCCGATCGCCTGGGTTCCGCAGCTCAACAAATTCCTCGTCACTAACTACGCCGGCTGCCACACGGTGGAACAGGATCAGGAAATCTTCAGCGCCAACGTCTCCGGCTCAACGATGACCCGGGCCGTTGGAGCCCGGCCGATGCTGCGCAAGGACGATCCAGAGCATTCGGCAGACCGGGCACCCGTAAATCCTGTACTTCGTCCCAAGTCCATCAAGGAAGTCTGGGGACCGGTTTTTGAACGCAACGCCGAAACCTACCTTGAGAAGTTCGCCGAGATCGGTCCCCGGGAAGCAGACCTGAACCGGGACTACGCCGCGCCCGTGGCCTCGCAGAACCTCATTGACCTGCTGGGGCTGAAGGACGTTTCGGTCGATCAGGTACGCCGCTGGTCCCACGACTTCATTGCTGGCATGGGAAACGTTCTGGACGATCAGTCGATCTGGGACCGATGTGACTCCTCGACCGAGGAGGCCGACCGCTTGCTCGAGGAGTTGATCCCCTACTACCGGCAGAACCCGGACGCCTCGATGGTGTCCGCATTCGCAAACAGCGGGCTGCCAACCTCCAACGTCACCGCCAACATCAAGCTGACTATCTCCGGCGGAATCAACGAGCCCCAGCACATGGTCACCAACATGGTCTGGGCCCTCAGCAACCACCACGAACAGCGCGCGCAGGTCCTAGCCGATCCCGCATTGTGGGCTTCGGTGTTTGACGAGGCTGTTAGATGGCAATCGCCGATCGGGATGTACCCGCGCGAAACGACCCGGGAAACCGTCCTCGAAGGGGTCCGGATCCCCGCTGGCGCCGGTATAGGCGTGGTCGTTGCATCCGCCAACCACGACGCCGCCCACTTCGGAGGATCCGCTGCAGACTTCGACATCCACCGGCCCAAGCGCCCCCACCTCGCTTTCGGCAGCGGCGTCCACCTCTGCGCCGGGCACTGGGCCGCAAAGACTTCTATCGGCCAGGTAGCGGTACCGCTGGCATACAAGCGCTTCCCAGGGCTGCGCGTAGATGAACGGCGGAATGAAAGTTGGGATGGCTGGGTCTTCCGCGGACTGACCAGCCTGCCCGTCACCTGGAACTAGAAGCACCACCAAATACCAAGGAGCAACGATGCCCACCGTCACCTACACTCAGCCAAACGGCACCCAGCAAACCCTCCAGGTCCAGGAGGGCACAACACTGATGCGCGCCGCCGTCACCAACGGCATTGACGGCATCATCGGCGAATGCGGCGGGCAGGCCATGTGCGCCACATGCCACGTCTACGTGCGGCCGGAATATGCACAGGCGCTGCCCGAAATCAGCGACGATGAAGACGAAATGCTCGACTGTGCCACAGCCGAGCGGTTGGACACCTCCCGTCTGGCATGCCAGATCAAAATCGACGCAGAACTCACAGAGATTGTCGTCGACATCCCTGCCGGCCAACTCTAGAAGCGGGGAAAATGACATGAGCGTTGTCATCATTGGCGGCGGACAGGCCGGCCTGCAGGTCGCCGATACGTTGAGGACCGAGGGGTATGAGGGCAAGATCCATGTGATCGCTGAGGAATCCGGGCTGCCCTATCAGCGTCCGCCGCTGTCAAAGGACTACCTGGCCCCGGGCAAGGAACCGGCTCCCTTGCCGTTGCGCGGCGCATCCTTTTTTGAGGACAAGAGCGTCACACTCCATGAAGGTGTCCAGGCACTCGCCATTGACCTGGCCGAACGGAAGGTGAAGCTCACCGAGGGTTCACTCGACTACGACCACCTCGTCTTCGCGACCGGCGCCCGAAACAGGATGCTGAACTGTCCGGGCGCGTCCCTGTCCGGCATCCATGGACTGAAAACCCTGACAGATGCAGAGGCGCTGCACCGGGAGCTGCCCACCGCCCGCAATGTCGTCATCATCGGTGCCGGATTCATTGGACTGGAATTTGCCGCCGCCGCCCTGGCCCACGGATGCAAGGTGACCGTCCTGGAATTCGCGCCTCGCCCGATGGGACGTGCACTGACCCCCGTCATGGGGGAGTGGTTTGCAGCCGCTCACCGCTCACAAGGTGTGTACCTGCGTCTCGGCGAAGGCATCGACCGCTTTGAGCCTGGCACGGATGGCTGCGTCGGAGCCGCAGTGTCAACAACAGGGGCGTCATATCCTGCTGATCTGGTCCTCGTGGGCATCGGCGTGCAGCCCAACGACACCCTGGCCTCGGACGCCGGCCTTGAAACCAGCAACGGCATCGTTGTCGATGAAACGCTGCGCACGGCGGACCCTGCCGTTCTGGCGATCGGCGACTGCGCCAGTTTCCCCAGCGCGCACGCCCAGGTCCGTCTGCGTCTGGAGTCGGTCCAGAATGCCACCGATCAGGCCCGGCATGCCGCCCGTACCATTCTCGGGGCTGTACACCCCTACACGGAGCTGCCCTGGTTCTGGTCCACACAGGGCCCCTACCGGCTGCAGATTGCAGGGCTCGCACGCCCCGACGACGACATGCTGGTCGTGGGTGACCAGGCGGCAGCAAAGTTCTCCGTCCTCTGCTTCAGGGACGGCGTCCTCACGGCTGTGGAATCGGTCAACGTCACCGCGGACCATATGGCTGCCCGCAAACTACTCGTCGCCGGCGCGGGCATCACCCGCGCCCAGGCAGAAACCGAGGGGTTCACCCTGAAGGCAGCTGCCAGCACCCCGTTAGTGCCAGTAGTGGCCTGACACGGATTACCAGTCTCCGCCCAACAAATCGGCAGCACAGTTTGATGCCCCAGGGTTTCCTCTCTGGGTACAGCTCTTACACCAACTGGAGAACCATGAGCATGTACACACACAGTTCGAAGGCGAACCAACGTCGCGTCGCCTTTGCAACCGTCATCGGCACCACCGTTGAATGGTACGACTTCTTCATCTACGCCACGGCCGCCGGCCTGGTGTTCGCCCAGCTGTTCTTCGAAACCTGCCGGCGCCTCCATCGGTCTGCTGTTATCCTTTGCCTCTGTCGGCATCAGCTTCCTCTTCCGGCCTCTCGGCGCTTTCCTGGCCGGCCACTACGGCGACAAGATCGGCCGCCGGGCCATGCTCGTGCTGACCCTGATCCTGATGGGGGCGGCAACCATGCTGATCGGTTTCCTGCCCACATACGCGACCGCTGGCGTTATCGCCCCGATCATGCTCCTGCTGCTAAGGATCCTGCAAGGCATCTCCGCGGGCGGCGAATGGGGCGGAGCCGTCCTGATGGCCGTTGAGCACGCCCCCAAAGACCGCCGCGGACGGGCCGGGGCGTTCCCCCAGCTGGGCGTCCCGCTGGGGCTGCTGTTGGCCACCGGCGTCACAGCGCTCATGACCGGCTTGATTTCCCCCGGAGCAGCCTTCCTCGAATGGGGATGGCGCGTGCCCTTCCTGCTGAGCATCGTTCTCATTGCCGTCGGTTACTTCGTACGCCGCGCGGTAGACGAATCCCCCGTCTTCCAAGAAATCGCCGCAGCCAAAAAACAGCCCAAGACACCAATCGTGGAGCTATTCCGGCGCCACGGACTGCTCGTGATCATCGCTGCCCTGATCTTCGCGGGCAACAACGCTGCCGGGTATATGGCAACCGGCGGCTTCATCCCAAGCTACGCGTCCAGCCCCGCTGTGGGTCACGAACGCACTGATGTGCTCGTCGCCGTCGCCTACGGCGCTGCCGTCTGGCTCGTCTTCACCTACCTCGCCGGCTACCTCTCAGACAGGATCGGCCGCAAGAACACCTACTTCATAGGCTTTGGCGCGCAGCTGCTGGCCTGTTTCCCGCTTTTCTGGATGATCAACACCGGGTCCCTGCCGATGCTCTACCTGGCAATGACCATATTCACCGTTGGTCTGGGACTGGCGTACGGCCCGCAGGCTGCCCTGTACTCGGAAATGTTCCCTGCCTCGGTGCGTTTCTCCGGCGTCTCCATCTCCTACGCTTTGGGAGCGATCCTGGGCGGCGCCTTTGCCCCAACCATCGCCGCAGCCCTGGTGCAGGCCACAGGCGGAACCGAGGCCGTTTCCCTGTACCTGGTCGGGATGACCCTCATCTCCCTCCTGGCCGTCTCACTGGTGCGGGACCGCTCAGGTATCGACCTTTCCATCCGGAATCAGGCCGAACAGGAAGTTGGAGCCCTCGTCTTTGACCGGCGCACCGCGGACGTTCCAAATGAGCTCATCCGCACCAACTGATCACGCCGTCATTTGGGGCCGGGGTAGCTGACAGGGCCCTGGCCCCAAGCGCGGCGGATGACGGCGTCGAGCCGGCAAGAATGAAGCACAAGACTTGAAGACCACAATGGCTTGCTGCACGGCGGACGGAAGAAGGGCAGCTAATCATGGCACACCGGGTTAGGACAGCTGTAGCCAGGGAAAAGAATGCGCCGATGTCGGTGGAGACTATCCTGGTGCCGGATCCCGGGTTGGAGAGGCCCTGGTGGACATTCTCACCTGCGGCGTCTGCCAAATGGACCCGCACTACAAGCAGGGCGGAATCACTGACGATTTGCCCATCCTGTTGGGCAACGAGGCCAGCGGTGTGGTCAGCGCCGTCGGACCGGACGCCAACGAGGTGGCCCCCGGCGACCGCGTGATTCTGAACTGGCGGACGGTGTGCCGTGAATGCCGGGCGTGCGCCAAGGCCAGCCGCAGTCTTGCTTAGACACCCACAACGCTGCGGACAGATGACCCTCGAGCACGGCACGGAGCTCTCGCCCGCCCTCGGCATCGGCGCCTTCGCCGAGAAGAAGAAGGTCGTCGCTGCCGGGCCGTGCACCGAGGTTGAAGAGGACAGTGATTCGGCAGCCGTCGGGCTGCTCGGATGCGGAGTGATGGCAGGCATCGGCGCCGCCATCAACACCGGTGAGGTCAAGCGCCGCGAATCCGTCGCCGTCATCGGCTGCGGCGGTGTGGGTATCGCCGCGATCGCTGGCGCCATGCTGTCCGGCGCCACCACGATCGTCGCCGTTGACATTGACCCGAACAAGGTGGAGATGGCCAAGTCCTTTGGCACCACCGACGGCGTCCAGCCGGGAAGATCCCATTGAGGCCATCCGGCACTGCGGGGCAGCGGCGCGGACCTGGTGATTGACGCCGTCGGCCGTTCCAAAAACGCAAAAGCAGGCCTTCTAACGGCGCCTGCGGACCCTTGGGTGCCCCACTTCTACAAGGGGCGGCCAGTGAGTGTCGGTCATGCGGCTACGTAACCGTTTGCCTATTATGAGATGTTCGGAAAGGAGGGACGAACACCCATGACCCATGTCGACTCCCAAACTGTCCAATGCCGCCGCGTTGGGTGTCTGGTAGCAGTCGTCACCGACGGTTCGGAGAACATTACGCCAGAGCGGAGCACCATCACGGACAGCGTGAACCTGTCGTGGCCCGCAGCGTCACGACAGACTTCTGGACCAGGGAAGATTATGGGCAGAAAGAGGGCGTGCACAATGTGCACACCCTGGGCTTCGGATCGGGTCGTATATCGGCCGGACTGGGCCGGATTGCGGAGATATTCGGGGGAGTGGCGGAAATTCAAGGGGTGGAACCCGGTTCGAGTCCCACCTCGGGCACAGTGTTTTCCCTGTTCAGCGGCTTTTTTGGTGCTTTTTTCGTGTGGACAGTGTCCACACTTTCGCCTCTGATCTGATGTTCCGGGTGTGTGGGGTCCCGGATAGACCTATTCGGTAGTGTGGGGGAGCGGCGGACTACTGCGGTCCGGGTGCCGCCCTGTGGGGTCCCTGAGGGGTGTTCATCCTCGTTCGTCCTTCCGTTGGTCTTTCGCGTTCACTACTTCATGGTGACTTGGGCCGCGTACAACATGATTTGCTGATTAATTCTCGCTATCGTCGGCGGCATCCTCAACGTCGCGGTCAAGGGGATCGAGAGCAACAGGGACGACATCATTGCTGTCTTCAGCGCCTACTACGGGCCCAGCAAGCTCGTTCCTGACGCCGTTAGCCACCTATCCCAGCCCGGAGCTGACGTCTGGCTGAAGGCCATGTCCGACTAGGAACCACAAAGAGACCGCTCCCGCCTTGGGGCAGGCGGGCACGGAACTGTCTGTGTCCGCACACATCGCTGCACCACCGAGGGCCACCCTGTCCTCAAACCGCCGTCGGTGCCTCGATCATCTTCGGTGGATCAAGGCTAAGCTCCCGCGCGGATCCAGCCCTGGAAATCGAAGGGCGGACCGTCCATGGTTTGCTGGTTGACGTAGAGAAAGCCGTCCGTCCCAATGCCCAGCATCGCCAACACGTTGTTGGTCTGAAGCACGCCTGCAGGCACACCCATCAGGGAGCAGGGCAGCTCGGTCCAGAGTCCGGCAAAGGTGCCGTCATCTTCCTGCAGGTCGAAGTACTCCGTGCTCGGATCTGCGCGGGTGGCCAGAACCAGGCGGCCGTCCGGTGCCGGCCTCGTCAGCACCGTGGTCTGCCCCTGCCCCGCCGGACCGCCCAGGTCCGACACGACGGGATCCCAGCCGCCATTCACGGCGGCCTGCAGCGACGCCAGCACGTGGCCGTCCTGTGGATTTCTGTAGAACACCCGCAGCAGGTAGTCACGCCCCTTTGCTGCCTGCGGGGCCCCGGCGGCGGCCCTCGAGGGAAACGCCGGGTCATGCTCCAGCGGCCCGTTCGCGACGGGCTGGAACCAGCGCTCCACGCCGTCGCCGCTGCTGGCAAATAACTCGATGCGGCCGTCGGCGGTCACAACGGCCGCGGCGGGCTCGTTGATCAGGTCCGTCCCGCCGTCGACGTCCTGCCAGTCAGAAAAGTCGAGGTTGGGCCCATTTTGGGCAATGGTACTCATTCCGCCACTGGGATTGCGCGCGAAAACCTGCATCCTGCCGTCCCGGTTGCTGGCGACGGTGGGGGTGCCTGTGGCCGCCGATCCGGTGCCGTCGGGGTTGCCCAAGTTGACCCAGTCGGAGAATGCGAGGTCGGGTCCGGTCTGGAACGCCGTGGTGATGTCTCCGGTGTCGATCCGGAATGCAAACACCTCAAGCCGGCCGTCGGCATTTTGCCCCACTGCCAGATGCGGAGCGACGGGACCACCCCCAAGTTCTTTGGGGCCTTCCCACAGACAACTGACCGGCTCCTGGTGCCACGCCATGACCTGACCGTCCAGGACGGCGAACGCGCGGGGCGTGCCCAGCCCGTCGCGGGCCGCCCACACGCTTCCGGAGGGCCACCGGTAGTACCTCGACGAGGTCCAGCCGAGGTCATGGGCTTGCGGGTCCGATGCCGCGTATGCTGCGAAGATGGAGGCCTTCTCTGCGGATCGCTGCCCGGTCAGGTTGGGCTGCGAACCGGCGATACTGTAGCAGCGGTAGTTGACCAGCGCTGCGTGCTGGCAACTGTCCGGGCCGTGGTAGTCGGCCACCGCCTCGGCCACGAACTGTGCCGTTGCTATGTGGTCCTGGTGATCGTCGGCGGCCCGCGGGTCCGGGCACGGATCCTGAGCCCGGATGATGGTGGGCTGGAAAATCTCCATGAGGGACGTCAGAGTACTGATGAGTTCCGCCCGAGTATACGTCAGGCTGTTGGCCACCGGTCCCCCCGTGGGCACGATCGTTGGTTGTGAAGCGAACTCCCCGCGGAACAACTTCCCCAAGGCGTCCAGATGATTGGCGTCTCCTCCGTCGGGAAGGCACAGGAAGACCAGCTGGACCAGGCCGGGCGCATTGGTGAGCGTGTCGATCTCAATCGGACGGCCATCGACGTCCATGCTGGACCGGTCCCAGTGATCAGCGACTCCGGCCATGAGGGCATAGGCGGCTCGTTCTCCGTTCTGGCGGTCTGCCGCGTATTCCTCCCTCGTGCGGTTCCCCATCCCATTGAACTCGCCAGCGGTAACGAACGCGGTGCAGTGCGGCAGCCCGGAGACGATCCAGTCGCTGATATCCGGGTTCTGGAACAGCAGGTCGTCGTCCTCATGGGCAACGAAGCTCAGCGAGCTCGCCAGGAGTGTGGGCACAGGGCCGCGGAGCGCCCGACGTCCTGCAGCGGTAGCGGTCCGGACCGGGCGTATGTGCCTGCGGGCTGCGCGGAACGCAAGCCGGTTGTACCGGGCGGCAACATCCCTGGCGGCATCGCGACACCGCCTCACGTCACGCAGGGGTTCCCGGGCGTCCGCCCCGTCCAGGACACGCGAGCCATCCTCGCGTCCGGAAACTGCCTCGACCCCGATGCGCGACATCATGTACTCCCCATGTCCAAAACCCTTCGCCATTAAGAGCGTGGCCGCATGTTGAAAGACACAAGCCTCTAGGCCAGCCGGGCCCGGATCTACAAAGAATCCAGAATCGCGGTATCAGGTTTCGCCATCTCCAGTATTCCTCTACAGCAGCATTATGGCACTGCAACTGTTCACCTGGGTCTGTCAAGTTTTCGGTGTAACTGGATTTGGTTTTATTTCCTACCGGCGGACAGGCGTCCGTCGAAGGTGATTTCGAAGGCGTTCAGGGCGGCCTTCCAGCGGTTGGACCAGCGTTGTCGGCCTGTCCCTGTTGGGTCAAGACTCATGACCGCCAGATAGACGCATTTGAGCGCGGCCTGCTCGGTGGGGAAATGTCCGCGGGCGTTCACGGCTCTCCGGATGCGCGCATTGATGCTCTCGATCGCGTTCGTGGTGCAGATGATGGTGCGGATCTCGCGGTCGAACTGCAGGAAGGGCACGAATTCGGCCCAGGCGTTAGTCCACAGCCGGATGATCGCCGGGTAGCGTTTCTCCCACTTCTCGCTGAACTCGACGAACCGGTCCAGCGCGTCGGATTCCGACGCCGCGGTGTAGACGGGCTTGAGGTCCTTGGCGATCGCGGACCAGTCCTTCTTCGACGCGTAGCGGAACGAGTTGCGCAAAAGGGGAACAATGCAGGTTTGGGTGATCGTCCGGGGCCAGACGGTGGCGATGGCCTCGGTCAGGCCCTTGAGCCCGTCACAGACGACGATCAGGCAGTCCTGGGTGCCGCGGTTCTTGATCTCGGACAGGACCCGCAGCCAGTACTTCGCCCCCTCCCCGTCGCCGTGCTCCCCGGCCCACAGCCCGAGGATGTCACGGGTGCCGTCGCAGGTCACCGCCAGCGCCACGTAGATCGGCCGGTTCGCGACCTGCCCGTCGCGGATCTTCACGTTTACCGCGTCGATGAAGATGACCGGGTCCAGCGGCCGGTTCTGCCAGGCCGTCATACCCTCCAGGACCTTCTCGGTGATGGTGGAGATGGTCTGCTGGGACACCTCCGCGCCGTAGATTTCGGCCAGGTGGGCGCAGATTTCCCCGTGGGTGAGCCCCTTGGCGGACAGCGAGATGACCAGGTCATCGAGACCGGAAAGCCGGCGCTGCCGCTTCCTGACCAGCTGCGGGGTGAACGAGCCGTCGCGGTCCCGCGGTACGGCGATCTGCACCGGTCCGGCCTCGGTCAGCAGCTCCTTGGACCGGGTGCCGTTGCGCGAGTTCCCGCCGTCCCGGCCGGCCGGATCATGCCGGGCGTAGCCCAGATGGTCCTCCATCTCGCCTTCCAGCGCGGATTCCACAACGATCTTCGTCAGCCGCGCGAGCAGCCCGCCCTCACCGGTCAGCCGCAGGCCCTCCGCACGCGCCCGCTCACTCAGCTGCCGCACCGGCTGGGTCGTCCACCGCGTCCGCCGGAACCGGTTCAACAACGCTTTCCGCCGTCGCCTCATTAATCACATCAGTCACGGGAACCTCCTAATTCTCTGGAGTTACACCGTTTAAATTACAGTCCCTTCCCGGCGCGCAGATTCTCGAAGTCGGCCCTTGGGGACTCCGGCAGCAAAAATGGTCCGACCTCGATCTGGTTTCCAACTGGCGATCATTCCTGGACTCACCTGAAAGATACCTGCGACACCTTTAAGGCAAGCCCGTTCAGGGATCGATATTGAGAGCTTGCCTCCTGCGCATTGCCTCCGCGTGTAGCATCGGGGCGTGAGCAGCCAAAAGGAATCCCCAACCCTGCAGTCCAAGAGGAACGGAATCATTCGGTCAGTCTTGTGGGTAGCCTTCTTTGCCGTGCTCGCATGGCTGGTGGTGGCTAGCTGGGGGCTATCTTTCTGGCCTCGGTGGCGCTATTCACGGTCTATACGGTGGGAATCGCGATTCCCCTAGGCCTGACGCTGGGCCTGTTGATTCCCTGGGGCTTTGCCGCAAGGAATGAACGCGACAGGCGGCAGAGTTCGCACCGGGACGCTCCAGATACGAACGCCTAACTGTATTAACCACGGACGTTGGTGACAGGCGGCGTGGTTAGGTGGACAAAAAGAAGACCTCCGGGTGGAGTGGGGCTTGTCTAGAGTCCAGTTCCACAAACGGAGGTCTTCATGTCCCACCCTAATGCTTTTCTCGCGCCCAAGGGCCGACTGCAGTTGGCCAGATGCGTCGTCGAGGACGGGTGGCCGCTGCGTCGGGCCGCGGAGCGGTTCCAGGTGTCCGTACCGACAGCGGCACGCTGGGCCGGCCGT
>NZ_JAVDVQ010000022.1:0-69398 GCF_031456935.1 Arthrobacter ginsengisoli
CCGCCGGCATCTGGCACAACTGGCGCATCAACGCACCCCGCAAGCGCTCACTCATCGCCTACGACCACTAAAACCAATAGGACTTAATCATCTAGTGGGAGGTCAGCGGAGGCCTGCCCAGAGGGACCGCTCCCAGGACCGCGGGTCCTCCACGATCCGGGAAGCCGTGTCGAAGCGCATCGTGGCCCGGCGCCCGGTTTCATACCGCGGCCAGCCCGGGTCGCCGGTGCGCGCAAAAGCCACCCACGCGGCGTGCATGGTGCGCGCGAGCTCCTGCGGCGGCTCGTTGCCGAGCATCGGCCCGAACAGCGGCACGTCCGGCGACGCGATGTCGAAGACAAAAGGAATCTCCAGGGCGTGGACCGCGCCGAGGCCGGGTGAAGCCCAATGGAACTCGTACATGTAGGTCCACGCCGCAGGGGCGGCCCCGGCGTGCGCCTCGGCGAGGCGGATCGCCGGGATCCGCATCCACCAGTCGGTCTGGGCCGCCGCGAGCAGCTCACCCGGGGGCGCCGTCGGGTATCTCTCCCGGTACGCGGCCAGTGCGGTGCCGGCCGGGAGTCCGTAGGCCGCCAGGCATTGGTGGCCGTAGGCGCGGACCGGCCCGGTCAGGATCTCGTCGGTGATCCCGGCGATCGCGCCGCTGACCGCCAGCCACAGCCGCCAGTCGTCGGCGTTCGTGCCGACGATCACGTCCACCTGAGCTCCGGCTCCGGCCGCGATCTGTTCGATCGGCGCGCCCGGCAGGATGTCGCCGTCGATCACGGGCTGCCACGGCATCACGCTGGCCACTACCGCCTGGCCCCAGCGGTCCGGGTCCGGGTCGGCGATCAGCTCGGCCTTCAACTCGGCCTGCGCCGCCAGCAGCCGCTCGACTCCGGCGCCCGCAATCGCCTCACGCGTCGCGGGCACGCCGAGTTTATCGGCCAGGTATCCGGCGATGCGCAGCGCGTCCGCGGCCGGCGTGACCTGGTGCGCCGCGCCGCTTTGCAGGATCGCCCGCCGGAAGAGTCCCTCGGCGCACGGCATCGCGAGCAGCATGCCGATGCTCATTGCGCCGGCGGATTCCCCGAAGACCGTGACGTTGCCGGGGTCCCCGCCGAAGGCGTCGATGTTCTCCCGCACCCACTGCAGCGCCGCGACCTGGTCAAGCAGTCCGAGGTTGGCGATCCCGTCGTCGAGATACAGGAATCCCTCGGCGCCGGGCCGCCAGTTGATGACGACGCAGACGACGCCGTCCCGGGCGAAGTGGCTCCCGTCGTAGGCCGCCGTCGAGCTGAGCTCGAACATGCCGCCCTGGATCCAGACCATCACGGACAGCCCGGCCGCGGCCGGATCCGGGGTCCAGACGTTCAGGGTGAGGCAGTCCTCGGACGGCGCGGCCCGCTTCACCGCGGCGAAGGCGGCCCCGACTTCCTCCCAGTCCTCGGCGGCCCCCTCCACCGGACCGGTGGTCGGCGGCGCCACCTGCGGGGGCTCGGGCCCGAGAGCCGTGGCGTTCCGCACACCGGGCCACGGCGAAACCGGCTGCGGCGGGCGCAGCCGGTTAGCGCCGAACGGCGGCGCGGCGTACGGCACCCCGAGGAAGGCGTACACACCGCCGGACATGCTGCCGCGCAGCTCACCGTTGACCGTTGACACCAGTTCGTTCATCACACCATCGTGGGACCCGCGCCCCGGCCCGGTAAGGGGCCTTGGACCTGCCGCCCGGGCGGGCACGCCGCGGTCCGCAAGGAACAAGCCCCGCCGCAAAAAAGAACAGCCCCGCTGCGATTGCAGCGGGGCTGTTCTTTGTTTCACGGGGCCGTCAGACGGCCAACCCGATCAGAGATCTAACACAGATCGGCAAGTATTACTTGAGGATCTTGGTAACGCGTCCCGAACCAACGGTGCGGCCGCCTTCGCGGATAGCGAAGCCGAGGCCCTCTTCCATGGCGATGGGCTGGATGAGCGCAACGGTCATCTCAGTGTTGTCGCCGGGCATAACCATTTCCGTGCCTTCCGGCAGGGTGATGACGCCGGTTACGTCCGTGGTGCGGAAGTAGAACTGCGGGCGGTAGTTGGAGTAGAACGGGTTGTGACGCCCGCCTTCGTCCTTGGAGAGGATGTAGACGTTAGCCTCGAAGTCGGTGTGCGGGGTGATGGAACCCGGCTTGACGACAACCTGGCCACGCTCGACGTCGTCGCGCTTCAGACCGCGGAGCAGGAGGCCACAGTTCTCGCCGGCCCATGCTTCGTCGAGCTGCTTGTGGAACATCTCGATACCGGTAACCGTGGTCTTCTGGATCGGGCGGATGCCGACGATCTCGACCTCGGAGTTGATGGCGAGGGTTCCACGCTCGGCGCGGCCCGTAACAACGGTGCCACGGCCGGTGATCGTGAAGACGTCTTCGATCGGCATCAGGAACGGCTTGTCACGGTCACGTACGGGGTCCGGAACGGACTCGTCGACAGCTTCCATGAGGTCCTCGACGGACTTGACCCAAACCGGGTCGCCTTCGAGAGCCTTCAGGCCGGAAACGCGCACAACCGGAGCGTTGTCGCCATCGAAGCCCTGAGCCGAAAGCAGCTCGCGAACTTCCATTTCGACGAGGTCGAGGAGCTCTTCGTCATCGACCATGTCCGACTTGTTCAGTGCAACCAGCAGGTAGGGAACGCCAACCTGGCGGGCCAGCAGGACGTGCTCGCGGGTCTGAGCCATCGGGCCGTCAGTGGCGGCAACCACGAGGATTGCACCGTCCATCTGTGCGGCACCGGTGATCATGTTCTTGATGTAGTCAGCGTGACCCGGAGCGTCTACGTGTGCGTAGTGGCGCTTCTCGGTCTGGTACTCAACGTGGGAGATGTTGATGGTAATGCCGCGCTGACGCTCTTCGGGAGCAGAGTCAATAGACGCGAAGTCGCGCTGCTCGTTGAGTGTCGGGTACTTGTCGTACAGCACCTTGGAAATCGCGGCCGTCAACGTCGTCTTACCGTGGTCAACGTGACCAATGGTGCCGATGTTAACGTGCGGCTTAGTCCGCTCGAACTTTGCCTTTGCCACAGGTTCCTCCTAGAACGTTTTCAAATGACTTACCCTTCGACCGCGCTTGTCGCGGCGAAACTTTAGCAAGTCTACTTGGGGGGCTTTGGATTGATGAAATTGCAGATTCAGGAACTAATACTAGTCCCACGAGCCTGTCGGTGCAGATGGCCGCCGGCCGGGCCGGAACCGGCCATCTGCACCAGGCGAATTTCCGGAACCGGAAACGCACCCGAGATTGCTGCTTTGAGAGCCTTGGAGACTACTCGCCGCGGGTCTTCTGGATGATCTCGTCGGCAACTGCCTTCGGGACCTCGGCGTAGCTGTTGAACGTCATGGAGTACACAGCGCGGCCCTGGGTCTTCGAGCGCAGGTCACCGATGTAGCCGAACATGCCGGACAGCGGGACGTGCGCGCGGATGACCTTGACGCCCTGGGCATCTTCCATGGACTGCATCTGGCCACGGCGGGAGTTGAGGTCACCGATAACTTCACCCATGTATTCCTCAGGGGTGCGGACCTCGACATCCATCAGGGGTTCGAGCAGGACAGGGTTCGCCTTGCGTGCGGCTTCCTTGAAAGCCATACGGCCGGCGATCTTGAACGCCATTTCCGAGGAGTCAACATCGTGGTACGCGCCGTCAATCAGCGTGGCCTTGATGCCGACAACCGGGTAACCGGCCAGGACGCCGTCGTTCAGTGCGTCCTGGATACCGGCGTCAACCGACGGGATGTATTCGCGCGGAATACGGCCACCGGTGACCTTGTTCTCGAACTCGTACATTTCGCCTTCGGACGTGTCCAAGGGCGCGATCGCAATCTGGATCTTTGCGAACTGGCCGGAACCACCGGTCTGCTTCTTGTGCGTGTAGTCGTGACGCTCTACAGCGCGCTTGATGGTTTCGCGGTAGGCAACCTGGGGCTTGCCCACGTTGGCCTCGACCTTGAATTCGCGGCGCATGCGGTCCACCAGGATGTCCAGGTGGAGCTCGCCCATGCCGGCGATGATGGTCTGACCGGTGTCCTCGTTGAGGGAGACCTGGAAGGTCGGGTCCTCAGCGGAGAGCTTCTGGATGGCTGTGGACAGCTTCTCCTGGTCGCCCTTGGTGTTCGGCTCGATCGCAACGGAAATCACGGGCTCCGGGAAGCTCATGGATTCGAGCACGATCTGGTTGCTGGAGTCGCACAGGGTGTCGCCCGTGGTGGTGTCCTTCAGGCCGATCGCTGCGTAGATGTGGCCGGCGGTAGCGCCGTCAACGGGCATTTCCTTGTTGGCGTGCATCTGGAACAGCTTGCCGATGCGCTCCTTCTTGCCCTTGGTGGAGTTGACCACCTGGGAGCCTGCTTCCACGTGACCGGAGTACACGCGGATGAAGGTGAGCTGACCGAAGAACGGGTGCGTCGCAATCTTGAACGCCAGAGCCGAGAACGGCTCCTCGGAGGAAGGCTTGCGCGTCAGTTCCTTCTCTTCGTCGCGGGGATCGTGACCGATCATCGGCGGGACGTCGAGCGGGTTCGGCAGGTAGTCGACAACAGCATCAAGCATCGGCTGAACGCCGCGGTTCTTGAATGCGGAGCCACAGAACACCGGGTAGAGCTCGGAGTTGATCGTCATCTTGCGGATGCCGGCCTTGAGCTCGTCTTCGGTGATTTCTTCACCTTCGAGGTACTTCTCCATGAGCTCTTCGGAGGACTCCGCAACGGTCTCAATGAGCGCTGCGCGGTACTCTTCAGCCTTTTCCTTGAGGTCAGCCGGGATCTCCTGGACCTCGTACTTGGCACCCATGGTGACGTCACCCTTGGAGTCGCCGGGCCAGACCAGTGCGCGCATGTAGAGCAGGTCGACGACGCCGATGAAGTCGTTCTCGGCGCCGATCGGCAGCTGCATAACGAGCGGCTTGGCACCGAGGCGGCTGATGATGGTGTCGACGGTGAAGTAGAAGTCAGCGCCGAGCTTGTCCATCTTGTTGACGAAGCAGATACGCGGGACGTTGTACTTGTCGGCCTGGCGCCAGACAGTCTCAGACTGCGGCTCCACGCCTTCCTTGCCATCGAACACGGCAACTGCACCGTCGAGGACGCGCAGGGAGCGCTCAACCTCAACCGTGAAGTCCACGTGGCCGGGGGTGTCGATGATGTTGATCTGGTTGTTTTCCCAGAAGCAGGTCACGGCGGCAGACGTGATGGTGATGCCGCGTTCCTTTTCCTGTTCCATCCAGTCAGTCGTCGAAGCGCCGTCGTGCGTTTCGCCGATCTTGTGGTTCACACCCGTGTAGAACAGGATGCGCTCGGTAGTAGTGGTCTTGCCAGCATCGATGTGGGCCATGATGCCGATATTGCGGACCTTGCTAAGGTCGGTAAGCACGTCCTGTGCCACGGGGTCTCCCTTTCGGATGGACTGCACGTTCGCCGCCGGCTCGGTTGAGCCGACGGCGTCCGGGAAGTATTACCAGCGGTAGTGTGCGAAGGCCTTGTTGGACTCGGCCATCTTGTGGGTGTCTTCGCGACGCTTCACAGCGGCACCGAGACCGTTGGAGGCATCCAGAATCTCGTTCTGGAGACGCTCGGTCATGGTCTTCTCGCGGCGGGCCTTCGAGTAGCCAACCAGCCAGCGCAGGGCGAGGGCGGTCGAGCGACCCGGCTTGACCTCAACCGGAACCTGGTAGGTGGCGCCACCGACGCGGCGGGAGCGGACCTCGAGGGAAGGCTTGACGTTCTCCATGGCCTTCTTGAGGGCTGCAACCGGGTCGCCGCCGGACTTGGCACGAGCACCTTCGAGGGCACCGTAAACGATGCGCTCTGCGGTGGACTTCTTGCCGTCAACGAGCACCTTGTTGATCAGCTGGGTGACCAGCGGGGAGCCGTAAACGGGATCTAGGACTAGCGGCCGCTTGGGGGCCGGACCCTTGCGAGGCATATTACTTCTTCTCCATCTTTGCGCCGTAGCGGCTACGAGCCTGCTTACGGTTCTTGACACCCTGGGTATCGAGGGCGCCACGGACGATCTTGTAACGGACACCCGGAAGGTCCTTCACGCGGCCGCCACGGACGAGCACAATGGAGTGCTCCTGCAGGTTGTGGCCCACACCGGGGATGTAAGCGGTGACTTCAACGCCACCGTTGAGGCGCACACGTGCAACCTTACGCAGAGCCGAGTTCGGCTTCTTCGGGGTCGTTGTGTAGACGCGGGTGCAGACACCGCGGCGCATGGGGCTGCCGTTAAGCGCGGGAGCCTTGGTCTTCTTGACCTTAGGCGTGCGGCCCTTGCGGACCAGCTGGTTAATCGTAGGCACTCTCGTGTTCTCCGTTTTATCCGGAGCGGCCGTTGGCAGCCGCTCTCTTGTCGCTGCGCCCCGCCGCTCGAGCTTTGAAGTTCTCTCCAGAGCAGCTGAGGCGAAGCCTTAATAGTCGGACCGCACGCCGGGATCCGCGGACTTCCATCCGGACCGCCCCTAGGCATGCGAAAATGTGGCATACGTTGCACAAGAACCCTGCAAACCGGAAACGTCGTCCTGGTTCAGCCTTTCAGCTTCCACCGGCGCACTCATCCACTGCCACAATAACAATTAGTCTCAAGTCTAACACGGACGGGTCCCAGCCCTTAATCGGCCCGCAACCAGGCCCATCCGACGTCGCCCGTTTCCCGACGTCGATTGCTCCGTAACCGCCCTTTTGGAGCCTCAAAAGGGCCGTGGGCCCACGCCGGCAGAGTTCCCTGGCCGAGCTTGCGAGGTGAGGGGGCCGGTGGGGAGCAATCGACGGGTTAAAAGGGGATGGTCCCCCACCTTGCGGTGCGGGACCATCCCATGGTGCAGGCTTTGAACTGCCGTTAGCGGAAGTCGCTGCCCAGGTCGTAGTCATCCAGCGGGATGGCGTGGAACTCGGGAGCCCCGTCACCGCCCAGGGAATCGTAGGAGAAGTCACTGAACGCGCTGGGGCCGGTGAACAGGTTGGCCTTTGCTTCTTCAGTGGGCTCCACGGTGACCTCGGTGTAGCGCGGGAGACCCGTGCCGGCCGGGATGAGCTTACCGATGATGACGTTTTCCTTGAGGCCGAGCAGCGGATCGCTCTTGCCTTCCATGGCCGCCTGCGTCAGGACGCGGGTGGTCTCCTGGAAGGAAGCTGCGGACAGCCAGGACTCGGTCGCCAGGGACGCCTTGGTGATGCCCATGAGCTCGGGACGGCCGGATGCCGGCGTCTTGCCCTCGGACACAACACGGCGGTTGGCATCTTCGAAGCGGCTGCGCTCGGCGAGCTCGCCGGGCAGCAGGTCCGATTCGCCGGACTCGATGACCGTGACGCGGCGCAGCATCTGGCGGACGATAACCTCGACGTGCTTGTCGTGGATACCGATGCCCTGGCTGCGGTACACGCCCTGGACCTCGTCAACCAGGAACTTCTGCGCGGCACGGGGGCCCATGATGCGCAGAACCTGCTTGGGGTCGACCGGACCGTTGATGAGCTTCTGGCCGACACTGACGTGATCGCCGTCTTCGATGAGAAGACGTGAACGGCGCAGGACCGGGTAAGCGATCTCTTCGGATCCGTCATCGGGGGTGATGACCAGGCGCATCTGGCGCTCGGACTCTTCGATGGTGATGCGGCCGGCTGCTTCGGCAATCGGTGCGACACCCTTCGGAGTACGGGCTTCGAAGAGCTCCTGGATACGGGGCAGACCCTGGGTGATGTCGTCGCCACCGCTGGAGGAGACAGCACCACCGGTGTGGAACGTACGCATGGTCAGCTGGGTGCCCGGCTCACCGATGGACTGTGCGGCGATAATGCCGACTGCCTCACCGATGTCGACGGTCTTGCCCGTGGCCAGCGAACGGCCGTAGCACAGGGCGCAGGTGCCGACGCTGGACTCACAGGTGAGTACGGAGCGGACCTTGACCTCGGTGATGCCGGCGGCGAACAGTTCGGCAATGACGACGTCGCCGCAGTCGGTGCCTCCTGCTGCCAGGACCTTGCCCTTGGAGTCAACGACATCCACGGCCAGGGTACGGGCGTACGCGCTGTTCTCGACGTTCTCGTCCAGGACCAGCTCGCCGTTGGAGTCAGCGACGGCGATGGCGGTCATAAGACCGCGCTCCGTGCCGCAATCCTCTTCGCGGACGATGACATCCTGCGAGACGTCCACCAGGCGGCGGGTCAGGTAACCCGAGTTGGCGGTACGCAGCGCGGTGTCAGCCAGACCCTTACGGGCACCGTGTGTGGCGATGAAGTATTCCAGCACCGACAGGCCCTCGCGGTACGAGGACTTGATCGGACGCGGGATGATCTCACCCTTAGGGTTGGCCACCAGGCCACGGATACCCGCGATCTGGCGGACCTGCATCCAGTTACCACGGGCACCGGAGGACACCATGCGGTTGATGGTGTTCATCGGCGACAGGCTGTCACGCATCGCCTGGGCGATCTCGTTCGTGGCCTTGTTCCAGATCTCGATCAGTTCCTGGCGACGCTCGTCGTCGTCGATCAGGCCCTTGTCGTACTGGCCCTGGATCTTGGCGGCCATGGTCTCGTAGCCGGCGAGGATCCGCGGCTTGTCCTTGGGCACCTCGATGTCGGAGATGGCGACGGTGACGCCGGACCGGGTGGCCCAGTAGAAACCGGCATCCTTCAGGTTGTCCAGCGTTGCCGCCGTGACGACCTTCGGGTAGCGCTCGGCGAGGTCGTTGACGATCGTGGACAGTTCGCCCTTGTCGGCAACGTTCTCAACCCAGGGGTAGTCCGCGGGAAGCGTCTCGTTGAAGAGGACCTGGCCCAGGGAGGTCTGGACGAGCACGGTCTGACCCGGCTCGTAGCCTTCCGGAGCTTCCCAGCCGGCGTAAGGGACAAAGCCCTCGAGCCGGATCTTGACCTGGGAGTTCAGGTGCAGCTCGTGCAGGTCGAACGCCATGATGGCTTCCGCGACGGAGGAGAAGATCCGGCCTTCGCCAGCTGAACCGACACGCTTCGTGGTCAGGTGGTAGAGGCCGATGATCATATCCTGCGAAGGCAGCGTCACCGGGCGGCCGTCGGACGGCTTCAGGATGTTGTTCGAGGACAGCATCAGGATCCGGGCTTCAGCCTGGGCTTCGGGGCTCAGCGGCAGGTGCACTGCCATCTGGTCGCCGTCGAAGTCAGCGTTGAAGGCGCCACAAACCAGCGGGTGGAGCTGGATTGCCTTGCCTTCCACGAGCTGCGGTTCGAACGCCTGGATGCCGAGGCGGTGCAGGGTGGGTGCACGGTTCAGCAGCACGGGGTGCTCGGTGATGATCTCTTCGAGGACATCCCAGACCTGCGGGCGGTAGCGCTCGACCATCCGCTTGGCCGACTTGATGTTCTGGGCGTGGTTGAGGTCAACCAGGCGCTTCATCACGAACGGCTTGAAGAGCTCCAGCGCCATCTGCTTCGGCAGGCCACACTGGTGCAGCTTCAGCTGCGGACCGACGACGATCACGGAACGGCCGGAGTAGTCAACACGCTTACCCAGGAGGTTCTGGCGGAAACGACCCTGCTTGCCCTTGAGCATGTCGCTCAGGGACTTCAGCGGACGGTTGCCCGGTCCGGTGACCGGGCGGCCGCGGCGGCCGTTGTCGAAGAGGCTGTCAACAGCTTCCTGAAGCATGCGCTTCTCGTTGTTGACGATGATCTCCGGAGCACCGAGATCAAGCAGGCGCTTGAGGCGGTTGTTGCGGTTGATCACGCGGCGGTACAGGTCGTTGAGGTCGGAGGTCGCGAAGCGGCCACCGTCCAACTGGACCATCGGGCGCAGTTCCGGCGGAATCACCGGGACGGCGTCCAGCACCATGCCGAGCGGGCTGTTGTTGGTCGTCAGGAACGCGTTGACCACCTTGAGCCGCTTCAGGGCGCGGGTCTTGCGCTGGCCCTTGCCGTTGGCGATGATGTCGCGGAGCATGTCCGACTCAGCCTGCATGTCGAAGTTCTCAAGACGCTTCTTGATCGCTTCGGCACCCATGGAGCCTTCGAAGTACATGCCGTAGCGGTCGCGGAGTTCGCGGTACAGGCCTTCGTCGCCTTCAAGGTCAGCGACCTTGAGGTTCTTGAAGCGGTCCCAGACCTGCTCGAGGCGCTCGATCTCAGCATCCGCGCGCTTGCGGACGTTGGCCATCTGGCGGTCAGCGGAGTCGCGGGCCTTCTTCTTGTCGGCAGCCTTGGCGCCTTCGCCTTCGAGACGGGCAAGCTCGTTCTCGAGGTCGCGGGCGATCGTGGCGATGTCCGAGTCGCGGTTGTCGATCAGCTGCTTCTTCTCGATGTCGTGCTCAACCTGGAGGTTGGGCAGTTCTTCGTGGCGGCTGTCGACGTCGACGCTCGTGATCATGTAGGCGGCGAAGTAGATGACCTTTTCGAGGTCCTTCGGTGCCAGGTCAAGGAGGTAGCCCAGGCGGGACGGGACACCCTTGAAGTACCAGATGTGCGTGACCGGGGCGGCCAGCTCGATGTGGCCCATGCGCTCACGGCGGACCTTGGCACGGGTGACCTCAACGCCACACCGCTCGCAGATGATGCCCTTGAAGCGGACGCGCTTGTACTTACCGCAGTAGCACTCCCAGTCGCGGGACGGTCCGAAGATCTTCTCGCAGAAGAGGCCGTCCTTCTCAGGCTTGAGCGTGCGGTAGTTGATGGTTTCCGGCTTCTTAACCTCGCCGTAAGACCAGCCACGGATGTCTTCCGCGGTGGCGAGGCCGATCTGCATGAGGCCGAAGGAGGATTCGCTGGACATATGGTCCCTGTTCTCTCTTGTTCTCTAAATTCTGAAGTCTTGGGTTACGGGAAGAGGGAGGTGGCTTACGACGGCGGGGGCGAACCCGCCGTCGTAAACCCCCTGCTAGACCTCTTCTACGGAACTGGGCTCTGCACGAGACAGATCGATGCCCAGTTCTTCCGCAGCCGTGAAGACTGCGTCATCAGAGTCACGCATTTCAATTGTGGTTCCGTCCGTGGAAAGAACTTCCACGTTCAGGCACAGCGACTGCATTTCCTTGATCAAGACCTTGAAGGACTCAGGAACGCCCGGCTCCGGGATGTTCTCGCCCTTGACGATGGCTTCGTAGACCTTCACACGACCGTGGATGTCATCCGACTTGATCGTGAGGAGCTCCTGGAGCGTGTAGGCGGCGCCGTAAGCTTCGAGCGCCCACACTTCCATTTCACCAAAGCGCTGGCCACCGAACTGTGCCTTACCACCCAGCGGCTGCTGCGTGATCATGGAGTACGGGCCGGTGGAGCGCGCGTGGATCTTGTCGTCCACCAGGTGGTGGAGTTTCAGGATGTACATGTAGCCGACCGAGATCGGATCCGGGAACGGCTCGCCGGAGCGGCCGTCGAACAGGCGGGTCTTGCCGGAGGAGTTGATCAGGCGGACACCGTCGCGGGTGACGTTGGTGGAGTCCAGCAGGCCCGTGATTTCCTCTTCACGCGCACCGTCGAAGACCGGCGTTGCCACAGTGGTCGAGCCACTCTCGCGCGGCAGGTTCGGCAGCTGCTTGACCCACTCGGGCTCGCCCTCGATCTTCCAGCCGGTCTTGGCAACCCAGCCGAGGTGCGTTTCGAGCACCTGGCCGACGTTCATACGGCCCGGAACACCCAGCGGGTTCAGGACGATATCAACGGGGGTGCCGTCGGCAAGGAAGGGCATGTCCTCGATCGGGAGGATCTTGGAGATGACACCCTTGTTGCCGTGACGGCCGGCGAGCTTGTCGCCGTCGGTGATCTTGCGCTTGGCAGCGACGTAGACGCGGACCAGCTGGTTGACGCCCGGGGGCAGCTCGTCGTCGTTGTCGCGGTCGAAGACGCGGACACCGATCACGGTGCCGGACTCGCCGTGCGGAACCTTCAGCGAGGTGTCGCGCACTTCGCGGGACTTCTCACCGAAGATGGCGCGCAGCAGACGCTCTTCCGGGGTCAGCTCGGTCTCGCCCTTGGGCGTGACCTTTCCGACCAGGATGTCGCCGGCTTCGACCTCGGCACCGATGTGGATGATGCCACGCTCGTCCAGGCCGGCCAGGACTTCCTCGGACACGTTCGGGATGTCACGGGTGATTTCCTCGGCACCAAGCTTGGTGTCGCGGGCATCGATCTCGTGCTCCTCGATGTGGATGGAGGACAGCACGTCCTCCGCCACGATCCGCTGGGACAGGATGATAGCATCCTCGAAGTTGTGGCCTTCCCATGACATGAATGCCACGAGCAGGTTCTTTCCGAGGGCCAGTTCGCCCTGGTCCGTTGCCGGGCCGTCAGCGATGATGCCGCCGACTTCCAGGCGCTGGCCTTCGCTGACCAGAACGCGGTTGTTGTAGCAGTTGCCCTGGTTGGAGCGGGCGAACTTGTTGATCCGGTAGTTGGTTTCCGTACCGTCGTCGTTGAGCATGATGACCAGCTCAGCGGAGACCTCGGTAACCACACCTGCCTTCTTGGCGATGGTGACGTCACCGGCGTCGACGGCAGCGGCGCGCTCCATCCCGGTGCCGACGAACGGCGCCTCGGAACGGACCAGCGGCACGGCCTGGCGCTGCATGTTGGCACCCATAAGTGCACGGTTGGCATCGTCATGCTCGAGGAACGGGATCAGGGCGGTTGCCACGGACACCATCTGGCGCGGGGAAACGTCCATGAACTCGACGTCGGCGGCGGGAACCAGCACGGGCTCGCCTCCACCACCACGGGCGCGGACGAGGACGGTCTCTTCGGCGAACTTCTTGTTCTCATCCAGCGGGGCGTTGGCCTGGGCAATCAGGACCTCCGCCTCGTCGTCGGCCGTGAGGTACTCGACCTCGTCGGAGACGACACCCTCGGACACGAGCCGGTACGGGGTCTCGATGAAGCCGAACGGGTTGATGCGTCCATACGAGGCCAGCGAACCGATCAGGCCAATGTTCGGGCCTTCAGGAGTTTCGATGGGGCACATACGTCCGTAGTGCGACGGGTGAACGTCTCGGACTTCCATGCCTGCACGGTCACGGGACAGACCACCCGGGCCAAGGGCCGACAGGCGGCGCTTGTGGGTCAGACCCGACAGCGGGTTGTTCTGGTCCATGAACTGTGACAGCTGGGACGTTCCGAAGAACTCCTTGATGGCTGCCACGACGGGGCGGATGTTGATCAGAGTCTGCGGCGTGATGGCCTCGACGTCCTGGGTTGTCATCCGCTCCCGGACGACGCGTTCCATCCGGGACAGGCCGGTGCGGACCTGGTTCTCGATCAGTTCGCCGACGGCGCGGATGCGGCGGTTGCCGAAGTGGTCGATGTCATCGATCTCTACACGCAGCTCGTGGTCCTGGCCGTCGCGCTTGCCCGTGAGGGTCTTCTCACCGGCGTGCAGGGCAACCAGGAACTTGATCATGGCGACAATGTCTTCAACGTGCAGGACAGACGCTTCCTTGTCGCCAAGGGAGCGGTCGATGCCGAGCTTGCGGTTGATCTTGTAACGGCCGACCTTGGCCAGATCGTAGCGCTTGGAGTTGAAGTACAGGTTGTCCAGCAGTGACTGGGCAGCCTCGACCGTGGGCGGCTCGCCCGGTCGCAGCTTCCGGTAGATGTCCAGCAAAGCGTCTTCGCGGGTTTCGGTGGCGTCCTTCTCCAGCGTTGCGCGCATGGAGTCGTACTGGCCGAACTCCTCGAGGATCTGGCCTTCAGTCCAGCCGAGGGCCTTCAGCAGCACCGTGACGGACTGCTTGCGCTTGCGGTCGAGGCGAACGCCGACCTGGTCGCGCTTGTCGATTTCAAGTTCGAACCAGGCGCCGCGGGACGGGATGATCTTCGCGGTGAAGATGTCCTTGTCGCTGGTCTTGTCGGCGGTGCGCTCAAAGTAGGCGCCCGGGGAGCGGACCAGCTGCGAGACAACAACACGCTCGGTGCCGTTGACGACGAAGGTGCCCTTCTCGGTCATCAGCGGGAAGTCACCCATGAACACGGTCTGCTGCTTGATTTCGCCCGTGTTGTTGTTCATGAATTCGGCCTTGACGTACAGCGGAGCCGAGTACGTTGCGTCCCGGTCCTTGCACTCGGCCATGGTGTACTTCGGATCAGCGAACTCCGGCTCGGAGAAGCTCAGGGACATGGTGCCCTGGAAATCCTCGATCGGGGAGATCTCTTCAAAGATGTCGGACAGTCCCGAGGAGGTGGCGACGCTGAGGTCGCCTTCCTCGGTGGCCTTGGCTACGCGCGCCTGCCAGCGTTCGTTTCCGACCAGCCAGTCGAAGCTGTCGGTTTGCAGGGCAAGCAGATTCGGAACGTCAAGTGGTTCGTGAATCTTTGCGAATGAGAGCCGGCGGGTTGCACCATCGGTGCTGTCGGCATTGATAGCGGTTGCAGCGTTGTTTACATTAGAGGTGCTCGAGGCGACCAAGAGGGATCCTTCCACAGACCTTCAGGCGTTTTCAGATCTCCCCCGTTATGTACCCTGCAGAGTGACTCCGCAGTGCTACCAGTCCGGTTCCGCTATATGACCCGGGACCCGCGCTGCCCATGCTGGTGCACGTTGTAGACGGCACATTGATGGCGCAGCTGCCAGGCTAAGCCCACCGCTATATGAAGGCTGAAGGTAAACAGGGAAGACGCAAATATCTACGATACGGCAAAGCAACCTACTTGTCTACCCCACTTCGCCCGGGATTGCAAGCACCGGCCGCCCGGCCCGGGCAGCCGCCCAAATGGCCCCGTGACGGGCGTCACGATAACCTAGCTGTATATCGTTCAAGATTGGAAGAGATAACCATGAGCAACTCCACAGACGACAATGACGTTGTCATCCTCGCCGCCGCCCGCACACCCCAGGGGCGCCTGAACGGGCAGCTCGCCGGCTTCACCGCCGTGGAGCTCGGCGCCCATGCCATCCGGGCGGCACTGGCCGCCAGCGGGGTGAAGGCCGAGCAGGTGGACTCGGTGATCATGGGCCAGGTGCTGCAGGCCGGGGCCGGCCAGAACCCCGCCCGGCAGAGCGCCATCGGCGCGGGCATCGGCTGGAACGTGCCCACCGTGACCATCAACAAGGTCTGCCTGTCCGGGCTGACCGCGGTGATCGACGCCGCCCGGATGATCCGCGCCGGCGACGCCACCGTCGTCGTCGCCGGCGGCCAGGAGTCGATGACCCGCGCGCCGCACATCCTTCCCGGCTCCCGGCAGGGCTGGACCTACGGTTCCGTCCAGGCGCTCGACGTCGCGGCCCACGACGGTCTCACCGACGCGTTCGACGGGCACTCCATGGGGCTGTCGACCGAGACCCGGAACCTCACGCTGGGGATTGACCGCACCTCCCAGGACGAGGTGGCGGCCGCGTCCCACCAGCGCGCCGCCCGTGCCGCCAAGGACGGCGTGTTCGACGGCGAAATCGCACCGATCAGCGTCAAGCAGCGCAAGGGCGAGCCGATTGTCCTGACCGCGGATGAAGGCATCCGGCCGGACACCACCGTCGGCTCGCTGGCCGGACTGCGGGCGGCGTTCGTCACGGACGGCACCATCACCGCCGGCAACTCCTCCCCGCTGTCCGACGGCGCCGCCGCCCTGGTGCTCTCCTCACGGAAGTTTGCCCAGGACAACGGCTTCGAGTACCTCGCCGTCGTCGGCAGGCCCGGGCAGGTGGCCGGTCCGGACAACTCGCTGCACTCCCAGCCCTCCCGTGCGATCCAGAGCGCCCTGCACAAGGCCGGCTGGTCCGCCGCGGACCTGGACTTCATCGAGATCAACGAGGCCTTCGGTTCCGTGGCCGTGCAGTCCCTCAAGGACCTCGACTACCCGCTGGAGAAGTGCAACATCCACGGCGGCGCGATCGCCCTGGGCCACCCCATCGGTGCCTCCGGCGCCCGGCTTGCGCTGCACGCGGCGCACGAGCTGAAGCGGCGCGGCGCCGGCAAGGCGGCCGTGTCCCTGTGCGGCGGCGGCGGGCAGGGCGAAGCGCTCCTGCTGTACCGCGACTGAGCCATGACGGACCCATCGGGGGCTGAGCGGGGAGCGCCCGGCAAGGGCGCGGCCGGTGACGGTGCCGGCCGGGAGCGGTTCCTGGCCGACGCCGCCGCCCGGGGGCTCAGTGTCCAACTCGTTGAGCGCCAGAACGCCGGCAGCCTGGCGGAGGCGGCACAGATCCTCGGGATCCGGCCCGCGGACATCGTGAAGTCCCTGGTGGTCAAACACAAGGACGGCAGCTTCCTGTTCGCGCTGATTCCCGGCGACCGGCAGATTTCCTGGCCCAAGCTCCGGGCGCTGCTCGGGGTCAACAAGCTCTCGCTCCCGGCGGCGGACGCCGCCCTGGCTGCCACGGGCTACGAGCGCGGCACCATCACCCCGCTCGGGAGCACCGTGGCCTGGCCGGTGTACGCGGACCGCAGCATCACCGGCCGCCGGATTTCGATGGGTGCCGGGGAACACGGCTACAGCGCCTTCGTCGACGCCGACGCCCTGACCGACGCCCTCGGCGCCGTCGTCGCGGATATCTCCGAACCGGCCTGATCCGCGGCTTAACTCCCCCGGGTTAAAGCAGGAAACCCCGCCCACCGGAGTGGACGGGGTTTCCCGGAGCGGAACGGGAACGCGGGGTTCCCGTCCAGTTCAGAAGCGGCGAGTTACTTGAGGGTAACGCGAGCGCCGGCTTCTTCGAGCTGTGCAACAGCCTTCTCGGCAGCTTCCTTGGTGACGCCTTCGAGGATGGCCTTCGGAGCGCTGTCAACAACGTCCTTGGCTTCCTTGAGGCCCAGGGAAGTGATCGCGCGAACTTCCTTGATGACTGCAATCTTCTTGTCGCCCGGGTGCTCCAGGATGACGTCGAATGCGGTCTGCTCTTCTTCTTCTGCGGCGCCGCCGGCAGCGGGGCCAGCAACTGCAACAGCAGCGGCCGTAACTTCGAAGGTCTCTTCGAAGAGCTTAACGAACTCAGAGAGCTCGATGATGGTCAGTTCCTTGAAAGCTTCAATGAGCTCTTCGTTGGTGAGCTTCGCCATGGTGTGGCGTCCTTCCTATAGTGGTGCCCGGCGGCCGGAGCCGTGCCTTCGCACCGGAGTCTGGTTTAGAGAGTTAGTTCTCTTCGGGGGCTGCGGCGTCGGCCGGAGCCTCAGCGGCGGCTTCAGCCGGAGCTTCTTCAGCGGCGGGTGCTTCGGCTTCAGCCGGGGCACCGTTCTCTTCTTCAAGCTTGAGGCGCAGCGCGTCGATGATGCGTACAGCAGCGGCAGCAGGAGCCTTGAGGATGCCTGCAACCTTGGCGAGCTGCAGCTCGCGGGACTCGAGTGCTGCCAGGGCAGCAACTTCGCTGGCGTTCAGTGCCTTGCCCTCGAAGTAACCGGTCTTGATAACCAGCTGCTTGTTGGTCTTGGCAAAATCCGTCAGGCTCTTGGCAGCGGCAACTGCGTCACCCTTGATGAACGCGATTGCAGTGGGGCCGGCGAGCTGACCGTCGAATGCTTCGACCCCAGCTTCCTTGGCTGCAATGGCGGTCAGGGTGTTCTTGACGACCGAGAACTTGGTGTCCTGGCCGAGAGAGACACGCAGCTGCTTGAGCTGTGCAACGGTGAGCCCGCGGTATTCGGTCAGGACAGCGGCGTTCGATTCCTTGAAATCGTTAGTGATCTCAGCTACTGCTGAAACCTTGCTAGGCGTTGCCATAACCCTCCTTCCGGGGATAGTGCCGGTGTTTCCCGGTCCCCGCTCAAAAGAGCTGCAAACTAAAAACGCCCCGCGCAGATGCACGGGGCTTGTCTCGACGCGGTCCATGACTGCGGAGCTTTGCTTCGTTCACCTGCGCCGGCCGCCCTATGTTCAGGGTCCTTCGTCTGGAGATCCACTGGCTCTCCCGGCGCGGCTGCAGAAGTGAGCCTTGCTTGGGAGAGTGGATTTCCAACAACCGACGGTCTTTGGTCCCCCCAGCTTACGCGAGGCGGGGCGGATGCTCCAAATCGGACGCCCGGCGGGCTGCTTAGCTGACGCTGGGGCCGAAGTCCGGGAGTTCCTTCTGCCAGATGCCCGTCACGCCGGCCGTGGTGAATCCAAGCTGCTGGTTGACGGTGAGCAGGTACCGGTTTTCCGGGGCGTTCCAGGTGTACAGGACGCGGGCGTCCGGGAACTGCTCCGAGAGCCGCTCCATGTTCGAGACTTTGATCAGCAGGCCCAGCTTGTTGCCGCGGTGGTCCCGGAGCACCATGGTGTCGTCCTGGAACACGACGTCGGGGCGCAGCGCGAGGACGCTGATGGTGGTCAGCCCCACGAGCTCGCCGCTGGCAATGTGCTCGACGGCGGTGACCACGGTCCGGCGCCCCTGCGCGATCGCGGCGTCCTCGGCCTCCCGGAGGATGCGGCCGTCGAAGACCATGCCCGTGTCGTCTACGCCGGGCACACCGTCCTCGCCGGCGCTGTTCTCCAGCACCGCGACGGCTTCGAGCCACTGCTCCGGGCACCGGTCCGTCCAGTGGTGCAGGCGGTAACGGCCGGCGTTGGCTTCCTCGGCCTCGGTTTCCAGCGCCTCGACAAGCACACTGTCCAGCGGCAGCCTGCAGGCACTGAATTGCTCGATGTGCTGCAGCGTGTAGCCGCTGTGCCGGGCGAACTCCACATCCCGGCTGTTCAACGGGACGAAGCCGAGACCCGTCCCGGGTACCAGTTGGCCTGCCTCGCTGTCACCCAGGGACGCGCTCGGATGGTTCGTGTCGATCAGGATGGTGTGGCGGCCCTCGTCGCGGGCGAAGTGCTCCGCGGCTTCGAGCAGTTGCCGGCCCACGCCCTGGCCCTGGAACTCCGGCAGGATGTCGAGGGCGAATTCGGCCAGGTCCAGGTTGTCCGACAGCGGCAGGGCAATGTCAACGGTCCCGACGATCTCGCCGCCGACCTTGGCTACCAGGATGACCTGGCGCTCGTACGGGTCCGCCATTTCCAGCAGCTTCTCCCCTGGCGCATAGGCGAGATCGTCGCTCCCCCAGGTCTGCATCCTGACCTTCCGGCCCACCTCGACGGCGGCGATGAAGTCGGCGGCGTCCTGCCCGTCCAGCGAATCAGGGATCCACAGCTGTTCAATCCGTACGTCGTTTGCCATTACGGGCATCATCCCCAGCTGTTCTGCCATCTAACGGGTACCGGAAACCCGGCAGCCGCCGGACTCTTCATCGCCAGCATATGCCGGTTTCGGTCACCGTTCCATGGGCGCCCCGGTGACCACGCGCTGCCATTCACCGTCCCAGCCGGCGGGCTGGAAGCCGAGGGCGATATTGATGGCGAGCATGTGCTCGTTTTCCGCCGCGTTGTAGGTGATGACGCGTTCCACCGCCGGGTACTCCGCCAGCAACCGGCGGAGGTTGATGATCTTGACCAGCATGCCCAGACGGTGCCCGCGGTGGTCCGCAGCGACGAGGGTGTCGTCCTGGTCGGCCAGCCACGGTTTCGCCGGGGTGAGCTGCAGTACGGAATAGGCGGCCAGGTCCCCGCTGTGCCGGTGCCTCGCCACCGCCACAAGCGACACGAGGCCGGCCCGCTGCCAGGTGTCCTCCACGTGCCGGACCCGCGCCACGTCCCACCGCTCGGCGTCGACGCTCAACTCCCCGGTCGGTACATCCGTGCTCATCCGGGACATCAGGAGCGCGAATTGTTCCGCGTACTCGTCCGGGCAGCTGCCCGTCCAGGACAGCAGTTCATATACCTGCCCCGCCTTCGCCCGGGCCTCCCGTTCCAGGGCGTCCCAGCCGGCGGCATGTGCCGGCAGGTCCAGGGCGCTGAACCGCTCGACCTGTTCCAGGCGGTAGCCGGCGTGCCGGGCAAACCGGACACCCGGCGCTCCAGCGGGAAGCGCCCCGGCTCCGGTGGCCGGCCTGACCGTGTCCGGTGAGCCGGCGTCGAAATCGGCCGGGTGTTCGGTGAAGCTCTGCAGAATGGTGCGGCCCTCGGCAGCGGCAAGTTCCTCGGCGTGCCGCAGCAGCGCGGAGCCGATGCCCCGGCCGGTGAACTCCCCAAGCACCTCGACGTGGAGGAGGGCGCTGCCAAGGTTCTCCTGGAGTTCGCAGCGCACCCACGAGCGCGCCACCATCCGGCCACCCTGGCGGACGAAGAAGAGGCGGATCTGCCGGTACCGGTTGTCGCACCAGAACTGAAGCCGGGCGTCGGCCGGCGTCGCCCGGTCAAGGTTCCCCCACGCGGCCAGGCTCATGGCGTCGCACAATTCCCCGAATTCCAGGAAATCGGCGGCGGCCGGGGAATCGAGGGCGTCGGGAACCACGAGGCGTTCTATCCGGTACGTCGCGGCAGTCACCGGGCCAGCCTAACCGGCCCCCGGAATGCGGAAAAGACCGCCCCGCAGAAGCGGGACGGTCTTTTCTCGGAGCCGGTGAGGATTAGACCTCGGTCAGGACCTTGGTGACGTTGGGGTCAACCGAGATGCCCGGGCCGAACGTCGTGGCGACGGTGGCCTTCTGGATGTAGCGGCCCTTGGAAGCGGACGGCTTGAGGCGGAGGACCTCTTCCAGAGCGGCTGCGTAGTTCTCGGCCAGCTTCAGGGCATCGAAGGACACCTTGCCGATGATGAAGTGCAGGTTCGAGTGCTTGTCGACGCGGAAGTCGATCTTGCCGCCCTTGATGTCGTTGACGGCCTTGGCGACGTCAGCGGTCACGGTGCCGGTCTTCGGGTTCGGCATCAGGTTACGCGGACCCAGAACCTTACCGAGGCGGCCAACCTTGCCCATGAGGTCAGGGGTGGCGACGGCGGCGTCGAAGTCGGTCCAGCCGGCGGAGATCTTTTCGATCAGGTCATCGGAACCAACGAAGTCGGCGCCGGCTGCGATTGCTGCGTCGGCCTTGTCGCCCGTTGCGAAAACGAGGACGCGGGCGGTCTTACCGGTGCCGTGCGGCAGGATAACGGTGCCGCGGACCATCTGGTCAGCCTTACGCGGGTCTACACCCAGGCGGAAAGCAACCTCAACGGTGGCGTCGAACTTGGACGGGTTGGTGTCCTTGGCCAGCGTCACTGCCTCGAACGGCGCGTAGAACTTCTCCGCGTCGATCTTGGCTGCGGCTGCCTCATATGCTTTGCTGCGCTTTGCCATGCTGCTTATTCTCCTTGTGCAGTTGTGGTCTGCGGACCGCGCTGGGCCCTGCCACAGTCAGGTTCCGGACGGTTCATCCGTACCGGAATTCCAACATTTCAATGATTAAGTGGTGCCGGTTTCCCGGCGGGGAAGGCTATTAGCCTTCGACGGTGATACCCATGGAACGGGCGGTGCCGGCGATGATCTTCGCGGCGCCTTCCAGGCTCGTGGCGTTGAGGTCTTCCATCTTGGTGGTGGCGATCTCGTTGACCTGGGCCTGGGTCAGCTTGGCAACCTTGACGGTGTGCGGGGTAGACGAACCCTTGGCAACACCGGCAGCCTTCTTGATGAGCTCTGCAGCCGGCGGGGTCTTGGTGATGAACGTGAAAGACCGGTCCTCGTAGACCGTGATTTCAACAGGAATAACGTTGCCGCGCTGGGCTTCCGTCGCAGCGTTGTACGCCTTGCAGAATTCCATGATGTTGACACCGTGCTGGCCAAGCGCAGGACCGATCGGCGGGGCCGGGTTAGCGGCACCTGCCTGGATCTGCAGCTTGATGAGGCCGGTGACCTTCTTCTTGGGAGCCAATGTAGGGTCCTTCTCTCAATAATGTCCTGGGACACAGGAGCGTGCCTCAGGTTGGTGGCCGCCATGGCGAGGCGGCCGGCCGCCCCTGGCTGCTAAAGCGGGCAGTCCGGGGCGAATTCTGTGGGGTAACTAGATCTTGCTGACCTGGTTGAAGGCCAGGGTGACCGGGGTCTCGCGCTCGAAGATGGAGACCAGCACCACCAGGGTCTGGGAATCGATCTTGATCTCGGAGATCGTGGCCGGAAGGGTCTCGAACGGGCCTTCCTTGACGATGACCGATTCGCCGACCTCGAAGTCGACGTCGACCTGCGCGGCCGCGTGCTTGACCGGCTTGCCCTTCTCGGCCTGCTCTTCCTCGAAGACCGGGGCGAGCATGGAGAAGACCTCATCGAGGCGCAGCGGGACCGGGTTGTGGGCGTTGCCCACGAAGCCGGTGACGCCGGGGGTGTGGCGGACGGCGCCCCAGGAGGCATCCGTCAGGTCCATGCGGACCAGGACGTAGCCGGGGATGCGGACGCGGTTGATGACCTTGCGCTGAGCGTTCTTGATCTCAACGACTTCCTCCATCGGAACCTGGATTTCGAAGATGTAATCTTCCATGTCCAGGGTCTGGATGCGGGTTTCAAGGTTGGCCTTGACGCGGTTTTCGTAGCCGGCGTAGGAGTGGATGACATACCAGTCACCCTCCTGGCGGCGCAGCTTGGCCTTGAACTCATCGGCCGGATCAACCTCGGCGGCGGCAGCGGCAGCCGCCAGCGCGTCGCCGGACTCGCCGTCGGTTGCTTCTTCGCCAGCGTCGGCGTTCTCGTCGGTGTCCGCCTCGGCGGACTCGCCAGCGGCGGCGTCCCCGGCTTCCGCCGTGTCAGCAGCCTCGTCGGCGACGTCGGATTCGGGCGCAGCAGACGCAGCCTCGGACTCTTCCCCGGCTTCCACCGCGGCGTCCTGGCTCTTATCCAGCTCAGTCTCAGTTACCTCGAGCTCCTGCTCAGACACTTGGTCTCCTGCTTCCTCATTGCCTAACATGCCTATTTAAATGACTCAATTCCGCACACCCCGCGGAACCTCCGGTGTCCCGGTGGTAATCCACGCAGTCTGCGGACCGGTCGCCTTAGCGGTCCGTTGGTCCCTGGCCGCCGAAGACCCAGGCCACTGCGGTCCCGAAGGCCAGATCCAGCACGGTGACGAGGAGCATCATGATGACCACGAACACCAGTACCACGACCGTGTAATTGATCAGTTCCTTGCGGGTCGGTGCGACGACCTTCTTCAGCTCGCCGATGACCTGGCGGACGAAGAGTGCAATTCGAGCGAAGAGGCCTGCCTTGGGGGCATTCTTGGCGGGGCGGCCACTGGAGCTGCTTGCAGCCGTTTCGGTCACCTGGTCCTCACTTATCCTCGCAAAGTCGGATACCCGGCTCTGAACTGAACCATGGTTGCTGCGCTCGTCCCGGAGAAACCGGAACAGCTGCGCAGGGCAGACAGGACTCGAACCTGCAACCTGCGGTTTTGGAGACCGCTGCGCTACCAATTGCGCCACTACCCTATGGATCGAAAATCCGCTCCGGCCCGGTTCCCCAGATTTCCCTGAGGCGCAGACCATCATCGTGTTTTCAACACCGGAGAACCAGTCTACGCAACAACTGCGCCTACGTCGAACCGGCACTCACGGACCCCCGTCATACCGGACGATCCGGTGAACAGCATAGAGTAGATCCCGTCGAATCCCACAAACAGCCACCCGCTGCAAGCGAAGAATGGACCCGCGATGCCTGCCGCCCGCATTTCACAGCGAATTTCCGCCATAGCCGAATCCGCCACGTTGGCAGTTGATGCCAAGGCGAAGGCGTTGAAGGCGGCCGGCCGCCCGGTCATCGGCTTCGGCGCCGGCGAGCCGGACTTCCCGACCCCCGATTACATTGTGCAGGCAGCCATCGAAGCCGCCGGCCAGCCCAAGTTCCACCGCTACTCCCCCGCCGGCGGCCTGCCGGAGCTGAAGCAGGCCATTGCGGCCAAGACGTTCCGCGATTCCGGCTACCGGGCCGAGGCATCCCAGGTGCTCGTCACCAACGGCGGCAAGCAGGCCGTGTACAACACCTTCGCCACGCTGCTCGATCCCGGCGACGAGGTCATCGTCCCCACGCCGTTCTGGACCACCTACCCGGAGGCCATCCGGCTCGCGGGCGGCGTGCCGGTCGAGGTCTTCGCCGGTCCGGAGCAGGAATACCTGGTCACCGTGGAGCAGCTTGAGAGTGCCCTCACGGACCGCAGCAAGATCCTGCTGTTCGTTTCCCCGTCCAACCCCACCGGTGCCGTGTACTCGCCGGAACAGGTCAGGGAGATCGGCCAGTGGGCCGCGTCGAAGGGCCTGTGGGTGGTCACCGATGAGATCTACGAGCACCTGACGTACGACGGTGTGCCCTTCACCTCGATCGCGACCGCCGTCCCGGAGCTGGGCGACAAAGTTGTGATCCTCAACGGCGTTGCGAAAACCTATGCCATGACCGGCTGGCGGGTCGGCTGGATGATCGGCCCGGCCGACGTTATCAAGGCCGCCACCAACCTGCAGTCGCACGCCACGTCGAACGTGTCCAACATCCCGCAGATGGCTGCCCTCGCCGCCGTGTCCGGTCCGCTGACCGCCGTCGACAAGATGAAGCTCGCGTTCGACCGGCGCCGCAAAGCCATCGTGGCCGGACTGAACGCCATCGAGGGCGTTGAATGCCCGACGCCGAAGGGCGCCTTCTACGTCTACGCGGACGTCCGCGCCCTGCTGGGCAAGGAGTTCCCGTCCGCGAACGGGCCCGTCCGGCCCTCGACGTCGGCGGAGCTGGCCACGCTGATCCTGGACGAGGTCGAAGTGGCGGTGGTTCCGGGCGAGGCGTTCGGCCCCTCCGGTTACCTGCGCCTCTCCTACGCCCTCGGCGACGAGGACCTGGCGACCGGCGTCGCCCGCCTGCAGGACTTCCTCGGCAAGGCCCAGTAGGACGCCCGCAACCCCCGTTGCGCTATCACTTACGGTCCTTATTCCAGCGCGATAAGGACCCTAAGTGGTAGCGCATCCGTGGCTAGAGGAGGCGGCGTTCGGCGGCCCAGCGGGTGAGTTCGTGCCTGCTCGAGAGCTGGAGCTTGCGCAGCACGGCCGAGACGTGGGTCTCCACCGTCTTGATCGAGATGAACAGTTCCTTGGCGACTTCCTTGTAGCTGTAACCGCGGGCGATCAGCCGCATCACCTCGAGCTCGCGCGCGGACAGCCGGTCCAGTTCGTCGTCGGCGATGTCGGACGGGGCGGTTCCGAAGGCATCCAGCACAAAGCCCGCCAGCCGGGGCGAGAAGACCGCGTCGCCGCCCGCGACGCGACGGACGGCGTCGGAGATTTCCGCTCCGGAGATGGTCTTGGTGACGTAGCCGCGGGCCCCGGCCCGGATCACCGAAACGACATCCTCGGCCGCGTCCGAGACGCTCAGGGCGAGGAACCTGGTGCTGCCCAGCAGGGGCGCCGAGCCCGCCAGCACTTCGCGGCCGCCGCCGCCGAGCCCGCCCGGCAGATGGACATCGAGGAGCACGACGTCGGGACGCACCGCGGCGATCACCGCCACGGCCGCTTCCACTGTCCCGGCCTCGCCGGCGACGATGATGTTCGGGTCCAGGTCGGCCTTCAGGCCGGAGCGGAAGATGGCGTGGTCATCCACGATCACGACCCGGATTTCCGGGGCCGGGCTCCCCGATTCGGTGCTGCTCACAGTCGTGCCTCTCCGTTGCTGTTATTGGCGGCGGCGCCGGCGGGTGCTGCCGCGGCCAGGGGCAGCCTCAGCCGCACCTCGGTGCCGTCTTCGCTGCTGGTAATGCTGGCGGTGCCGCCATGGCGGTTCATCCGGCCGATGATCGATTCGCGGACTCCGAGCCGGTCCGCGGGGACGGCGTCCGGGTCGAAGCCGGGGCCGCGGTCCTTCACGAAGACCTCCGCCGAGCCGTCGGTCACTTCCAGGTACACCGACACGGCGCCGCCGCCGTGCCGGGCCGCGTTAAGCATCGCCTCGCGGGCCGCCTGGACGAGGGCCTCGTGGCGTTCGGACATGGCGCAGTCGCCCACGCTGACCACCTCGACGACATGGCCCAGGGCGTCCTCCACTTCCGCCGCCGCGGCCTGGATGCCCTCGGACAGTTGCCCGGCTTCCTTGCCCGGGTCCCGGTACAGCCAGCCCCTCAGTTCGCGCTCCTGGGCGCGGGCAAGGCGGACGACGTCGGTCTCGCTGCCGGCGCGCCGCTGGATCAGGGCCAGGGTCTGCAGCACGGAATCGTGCAGGTGCGCCGCGATCTCGGCCCGCTCGGTGGCGCGGACACGGCCGGCCCGCTCCGCCTCCAGGTCCCGCCAGAACCTCAGCCCCCAGGGCAGGAGGACCAGGGCCACGCCGCCCAGCACCGCCACCGAGGCCAGCAGGGCAAGCCAGGTCTGCTCCCAGGACCCGGAGCCGGAGACCATGACCAGGACCCCGGCCACAACGAGCGCCAGCCCGGCCGCCAGACGGGCCCAGCCGCCGGCCTGGTCCGCCTTGGTCTTGTCCACGAGGCCGGCCCGGCGGGTGTCATCCAGTTGCATCCAGGCGATGGCCGCGCCGCCCAGGATGGCGGCGACCGGGATGAGGGTTCCGAGCGGAACATCCACGCCGAGCAGGCCGGCGATCAGGATACCGGCAGCCAGCAGCAGTCCCGCGCCGAGCAGAATCTCCTTGCCGTAGCGCATGCCGGTGACCCGGCTCCGCCAACTGTCGGCGGGAACCGCTGCGGCCGGCGCGGCTGCCGGGCCCGGACCGGCCCCGCCCGCGGCATCGGGTGCGGGTGCGGGTGCGCTGACTGCCGGGGCAATGGGCGACACCGGCTGGCGGGCAGTGCGTTTGGCGTTTTCGTCCGCGGTGGGCACCATAATCCAGAGCCAGGCATAGAACGCGACGCCGGCACCTCCGGCGAGCGCGGCCACCACCATGCCGATCCGGACCACCCGCACCGGCAAGCCCAGGTGCCGGGCGAGGCCGGCGCAGACGCCGGCAATCACCCGGTCGCTGCCGCGGACCAGCGGCGGACGGGACACGGCGGTTGTCATGAGTCAATCCAAGCACGGATCAGGGTTGCCCGGACCCGTTTCCAGCCCTAACCGGGGGTGACTCAGGGACAGTTCAGGGTGTTCCCCAGTAGAGCGGATCGGCGCCGGACGGGAGGATCGAAGTATGAATCCGCACACGCCGAACCACGATGAGGACCACGAGCCCGCAGGCCGCACTGCCGGGCAGTCCGCAGCCAAACCGGCCGACCACGCCGCTGATCAGTCCGCAGCCCAACCGGCCGACCACGCCGCTGATCAGTCCACCGACACCGCCGGCAGCTCCACGGCCGACCACCGGCCCGCGGCGGATACATCCGCCACCCTTCCGCTGGACTTTCCGGCCGGGCCCACCGGCCCGGGAATGCTTCCGCCCCCGCCGCCGTCCTCCGGCTCCGGCCCGACGCCCCCGCCCTACTACGGCCCGCCGGCCCCGCCGGCAGCAAGCCAGCCGCAGAATTTCTTCGACTGGATCCGCAGCCAGGGCATCCACCGTGGCCGCGAGCGCTGGGTCGGCGGTGTCGCCAGCGGCATCGCCGGGCGCTTCGGCGTCGACCCGCTGATTGTCCGCGGCATCCTGATCGTCCTGACAGTGTTCGCCGGCGTCGGGGTCCTGCTCTACGGCGTCGCCTGGGCCCTCCTGCCCGAACCCGACGGCCGCATCCACGTCCAGGAGGCCGCCGCCGGCCGCTGGTCGTCCGGCATGACCGGTGCCCTGATCACCACGGTCATCGGCTTCCCGAGCCTGGGCACCGGCGTGTGGGGCTGGGACCGCTACGGCTTCGGCCCCTTCATCTGGACCGTCCTCTGGGTAGGTGGCCTCATCTACCTCGTCTACTTCCTGACACAGCGCAACAAGCCCCGGATCGGAGCCACGCCCATGTCCTCGACGCCCCAGCCCGCCGGCCCGGCGGGCCCCGCCTACCCGGCAACAGCGTCAACAGCCTCGTCCACGCCGTCAGCCGCGTCGGCGCCCTTCGCCGCCACCGGCTACGGCGCGTCCGAGACGCTGCCCCACTACGGCGGGTCAACCGTGCCCGGCCCGGCCTGGGGCGCACCGCCGCCCTCGGGCCCCGGCTTTCCCCCCGGCGGCGGCTACCAGCCGGGGCCGGGCGGCGGACCCGTCCCGCCGGCCAAGGCCCGGAACTTCGGCCCCGGTGCCCCCGCCGTCGCCGTCACGGCCGGCCTCGCCCTGCTCGTGGGCGGCGGCCTCAAAGCCCTCGACGTCGCAAATGTGATCGACCTCGGCACCTCCAGCAACGCCATCGTCTGGGCCAGCGCCGCTGCGGTCCTCGGTCTTGGCATCCTCATCGCCGGCCTCCGGGGCCGCACCTCGGGCATCCTCGGGTTCTTTGCCGTCGTCGCCCTGATCGCCGGCGGCATCTCCAGCGTGATCCCCAACGGCGACCGTTTCCGGCCGCAGAACGCCGACTGGTCCCCGGTGAGCATCGAACAGGCGCTGGGCGGCTTCGACACCACCGCCGGAAACGGGACGGTTGACCTGACGAGGCTCGCACTCAACCCGCCGCTGCGGACCGATCTTGTGGTCCCCATCGACGCCACGGCGAGCAACCTCACGGTGGTCATTCCGGATACCGTTCCGGTGGAGGTCCGCGCCGACATGACAATGGGCAACCTCAATGAGGGCGGCCAGAACCACGGCGGCATGACCACCCAGCAAAGCCACTACAACACCGGCAAGCCGGGGGCCACCCTGATCGTGAAGATCAACGGCACCTTCAGCAACGTCACCATCAAGGAAGGGAACTGACATGAGCAGCTATGACGCACCGACCGGCCGCGCGGAAGACAGCAGCCCGGCCACTCCCCCGCCGACCGCGGTCCCCGAGCCGTTTGAGGACTCCCCGGCACGCGTGGGCACGATCGTCTGGGGGCTGGTCGTGGTGGCCCTCGCCGCGCTCCTCATCGTCTCCCAGCTCGGCATCGTGGCGCTGAACGGCACCTACGTGCTGATCGGCCTGATGATTGGCGCCGGCGCGGCGCTCGTGATCGGCGGGCTGCTCTCGGCCCGGGGGCGTGACAAAGAAGCCCCGACAAGGAAGGCTTGAGCCATGGAAAAGTTCTTCAGCACCGTCAGGGGCCTTGGCCTGAAACGTGGTCCGCAGCGCTGGTTGGGCGGTGTCTGCGGCGGGATCGCCGCCAAGCTGAACGTGGATGTGGCGTTCGTCCGGATCGCGTTCCTGCTCTTCGCACTGCTTCCCGGACCCGCCTTCGTGTTCTACCTCACGGCCTGGCTGCTCCTCCCGGACCAGCGGAACGCCATCATCCTCGAGTCCTTCCTGGCGAAGCGCTCGATCCGGCCCTGAAACCCCTCCCGCCAGCAACGGAAGTGCCCCCGCCCCCGGCAGGGGCACTTCCTGCTGTAACCTTTTGTGTCCTGCCCCACAGGCGCCATTAGACTCTAGGTGAGCTCAGCGTGGCGCTCTGCCTGTAACCACTTCGAGCCAGGATTTGAGCCGAGACATGAAAATTGGAATCCTCACCAGCGGCGGCGACTGCCCCGGTCTGAACGCCGTCATCCGCGGCGTCGTCCTGAAGGGCATCGCCGTCCACGGCCACGAATTCGTGGGATTCCTCGATGGCTGGCGTGGCGTCGTCGAGGGCGACATCATCGAGCTCCCCCGCACCATGGTCCGCGGCATCGCCAAGCAGGGCGGCACCATTCTGGGCACCTCGCGCACCAACCCGTTCGAAAACAACGGCGGCCCCGAGGTCATCAAGGCCAACATGGACCGGCTCGGCATCGATGCCCTGATCGCCATCGGTGGCGAAGGCACCCTGGCCGCGGCGAAGCGGCTCACCGACGCCGGACTGAAAATCGTCGGCGTCCCCAAGACAGTCGACAACGACCTTGACGCGACCGACTACACCTTCGGCTTCGACACCGCCGTCGAGATCGCCACCGAGGCGATCGACCGGCTGCGCACCACGGGAGAATCCCACCACCGCTGCATGATCGCCGAGGTGATGGGCCGCCACGTCGGCTGGATCGCCCTGCACGCCGGCATGGCCTCGGGCGCCCACGCCATCCTCATCCCGGAGCAGAAGGCCTCGATGGAGCAGATCGCCGAGTGGGTCCTCTCGGCCCGTGACCGTGGCCGCGCACCGCTCGTGGTGGTCGCGGAGGGCTTCGTGCCGGAGGGCCAGGAGACGCCGCACTCCGAACGCGGCCTGGACACCTTCGGCCGGCCGCGGCTGGGCGGGATTTCCGAAATGCTGGCCCCCGACCTGGAGGCCAGGACCGGCATCGAAACCCGGGCGACAGTGCTGGGCCACATCCAGCGCGGCGGGGTTCCCACCGCATTCGACCGTGTGCTGGCGACCCGCCTGGGCATGGCCGCCGTCGACTCAGTCGTCGAAGGACGCTGGGGCACCATGGTGTCCCTCAACGGCACCGACATCGTCCACGTCGGCTTCGACGCTGCGCTCGGCAACATCAAGGCCGTCCCGCAGCACCGCTATGACGAGGCCGCGGTCCTCTTCGGCTGATCCTCCTGATCCCTCCGCGCCGAGCCCGACACGCCGGTGGGTAGGCTGAAGTCATGACACTTGAGCCCGGTTCGATCGACATCATCCAGCTCGCGTGGGCCCGCCGCCTGGGGCTCGACGACGGCGCCTTCGCGGCTGCCGCGGGCGAACGCATCACGCGCGCCGATGAGGCGGCCCGGACCGTGCAGTTCGTCCGGCTGTTCGGCAATTCTGTCCTGGTGGGCCCGCAATGGGCGCTGGATGCCGCCGCCGGGCTGCCCGACGGCGAACTCGCCCAGCACGTCACCCTGCTCACCATCAGCCGGGACCATGGCGGCCACGGACTCGGCGCCGCCGCGCTGTTCTTCGCCGACGACCTGCCGTTGCAGCAGCCGGCCGAGGAGCTCACCGTCTCACACGGCAACCCGGAAGCGGTCGAACTGGAATCCCTGTGTCCGCCGGATGACGTGAACGAGGTAGGTCTTTCCGACCTCGAGCACCGTTTCACGATCATGCACGCGGAGGACGGCCGGCGGACCCCCGTGGCCTGCGGCGCCTACACCGAGTGGGAAGGGATCATGGCGCAGATGGGCGTGCTGGTCGCTCCGGAGTGGCGCCGCCGCGGGCTGGGCTCGCTGGCGGCCTCGATTGCGGCCCACGAGGCGCTCGCCTCCGGGCTGACGCTGCAGTGGCGCTCCGATGTCAGCAACAAGGGCTCGCTGGCCATCGCCCGGAGCCTGGGCTTCGCCGCCGGCGGCATCCAGACCAGTGTGCTGCTGGGCTGACCGGCAGCACCCCGGTCCCACCTCAGCGGGACGGCGCCGCGGCGTCCCTGGCACCGGCTGACGTGGACGGCACGGCGCCGGGTGTCCCCCAGCCCTGCACCGGCTGGGGCTTGGCGAAGAACAGCGCCACCGCCGCGCCGAGCAGGATGACAGCGGCGGGCAGCAGGATGGACTGGCCCATCGCCGTCGAGAATCCATCCTGCAGGGATTCGGACAGGGCGCCGCCAAACGACATCGGGCTTGCCTCCCCGGATCCGCCCGGGACGGCAGGGAGTTCCGCCACAAGCCGGGCCTGGATCAGGACCGCAATCGCCGCGCTGCCCAGGACGGCCCCGATCTGGCGCGTGGTGTTGTACACGCCGGCGCCGGCGCCGGCCAGCCGCGGCGGCAGGTTCCGCGTGGCGGTGGTACTCAGCGGCGCCCAGATGCCGGCGTTCGCGAACCCGAGCACGGCGCTCGGCAGCAGGAACAGCAGGATCGGCGTATCCGGGTGCATCAGGAACCCATTCCAGAACAGCGCCACGGACATCAGGAACAGGCCGGCGGCGGTGATGAACTTCGGGTTGACCCGGTCGATGATCTTGCCGACCACCGGCGCGAGTCCGCCGGAAATGAGCGCCATCGGCACCATCATCAGCGCGGACTGGGTGGGGGTCAGGCCGCGGACAACCTGGAAGTAGAAGATCAGCGGCAGGGTGAAGGCGGTGACCGTGAAGCCGACCGTGGTGATGCCGATGTTCGCGAGGGAGAAGTTGCGGTCCTTGAACAGGGACAGCGGCAGCAGGGGTTCGCCCTTGTTCACCTTTTGCCACAGGACAAACACCACCAGCACCGCGATCCCGGCGATGATGAGCCCCCACACCGTGATGGGGCCGGTGATGGTGCCCCAATTGTAGGTCTCGCCTTCCTGGATGCCGAACACCAGCAGGAACAGCCCGACGGCACTGAGCAGCACGCCGGGGATATCGAACTTGTGCGGGTGCGTGCTCAGCGTAGGCACGAAACGCAGCGCCAGGAAGAATCCGACGACGCCCACCGGGAGGTTGATGAAGAAGATCCACTCCCAGCCGAGGCCGTCGACCAGGACGCCGCCGAGGATCGGCCCGACCAGGGTGGCGACGCCCGCGGTGGCGCCCCAGATTCCCATCGCGGCCCCGCGCCGGTCCGGCGGGAAGATCCGGGTGATGACGGCCATGGTCTGGGGTGTCATCAGCGCGGCGCCGAGGCCCTGGAACACGCGGGCCAGGATCAGCGTCTCCACATCGCCGGAGAGACCACACCAGAGCGAGGCCAGCGTGAAGACGACCAGCCCGGTCAGGTAGAGCCTTTTCGGGCCGAACCGGTCGCCCAGCCGGCCGGTGATCAGCAGCGGGACCGCGTAGGCGAGCAGGTAAGCGCTGGTTACCCAGATCACCGAGTTGATGTCGGTGTTCAGGCCTTCCATGATGCTTGGGTTGGCCACCGACACGATGGTCGTGTCGACCAGGATCATAAAGAACCCGATCACGAGCGACCAGAGTGCCGGCCACGGCCTGGCGACGTTTTCCATGAGTTTCCTTACGGTAAAGGTCCAGCCGGGCACCTGGCGGACGAATCAGCCTAACAGGGCAAGAATGTCTTTCCGCTCGAACATCTCCGCGGCGGCCCGGGCGGATGGCGTGCCGGCGTCGGGGTCAGCGCCGGCGTCAACCAGTGCCTTCACCACCTCCGTGTAGCCCTTGAAAACGGCTCCGGCGAGCGGCGTCTGGCCGCGGTCGTTGGCGGTATTGGCATCCCCGCCGTGGGCCAGGATCAGCCGGACCGTGTCGGCGTGGCCGTGATAGGCAGCCAGCATCAGCAGGGAATCGCCGGCCGCGGTCATCATCGTCGCCGGGGCACCGGCGGACAGGTAGCGGCCGAGCAATGCATCGTTGCCTTCGCGGGCCGCATCGAAGAGGGCATGGGCCAGGGCGAGGGTCTCCTCGTCCGGGACGCCCGGGGTGTCGCCGCTCATCGGGTGCCCCGCAGGAAGCCGGTCTGGCGCCCGACGACCTGGCCGGCGTCGGGGGCGACGATGACCTCCTGCGCGGCGGTGTACGGCTCCTCGCCGTCAAGGACGGTCAGGACTTCCCCGGGCGGGACCGAGCGCTTCACCACCGCCAGGGCCACCGGCCCCATTTCGAAGTGCTGCGCCACCGAGGTCACGGTGCCGACCTTGCGGTCACCGGACCGGACCTCGCTGCCAACGGCGGGCATCGTGTGCTGCGAGCCGTCAAGCTGCAGGAACACCAGCCGGCGGGGCGGGTGGCCCAGGTTGTGGACCCGGGCCACGGTTTCCTGGCCCTTGTAGCAGCCCTTGTTCAGGTGCACGGCGGTGCGGAGCAGGTCCAGTTCGTGCGGGATGGTCTTGTCATCGGTTTCGGCGCCCCAGCGCGGACGCCACGCTGCGATCCGCAGCGCCTCGGCGGCCCAGATCCCGGCGAGGGGGCGGTCGCCGACGGTGGCTTCCAGCTCAGCGGCCGGGACAAGGTACTCGAACCAGGGCCGTTCCAGCCCGGGGTGGGTGTCCTCGCCCACGACCGCATAGGAATAGCCGCCGGCTCCGACGTGCGGCCAGGGGTCTTCCCAGACCAGCAGGCCGGACCATTCCGGCACCGGGCGGGTGGTTCCCAGCACGGCCCAGTCCGCCGAAACGTCGGCGATCTCCACGCGGAGCATGAACTTCATCTTGTTGAGCCACTCGGCCAGCGGCCCGGCCTCCGCGGCCTCCACGATCAGCCAGGTCGTCGCGCCGTCGTCGAGCACCCGTGCGTCGAATTCGATCCGGCCCTGCACACTCAGCAGCAGCAGTTCGCTGGACTGTCCGGGCGCCAGGTTGGTGAGCTGCTGTGAGGACAGGGTGTTGAGCCAGCTCAGCCGGTCCGGCCCGGCGACGGTCACGACGCCGCGGTGGGACAGGTCCACGACGGCGCTGCCGGCGGCCAGCGCCCGCTGTTCGCGCAGCGGTTCGCCGTAGTGGGAGGCGACGCCGGCGTCAGCGCCGCCGGCTTCGACGGCGCCGGGGCGCGCCAGCAGGGGGCTCTTGATAGTCATATGTAGTAGAAGTCCTTCAGGGTTAGCGGTATTCCGGATTTTCAAAGTCAAACCGGGTTCCGGCTTTCCAGGCGTCGGGCAGGTTGCCGTAGGCGGGAATGCCGCCTGCGTCCTTCAGCATCCGGGCCAGGTGCAGCAGGTTCCAGGTCATGAAGGTGGTGTTGCGGTTGGTGAAGTCGCTTTCCGGACCGCCGGAGCCTTCGTCAAGGTAGCTCGGGCCCGGCCCCACAGCGCCGATCCAGCCGGCGTCCGCCTGCGGCGGGATGGTGAAGCCGATGTGCTGGAGGCTGTACAGGACGTTCATGGCGCAATGCTTGATCCCGTCCTCATTGCCGGTGATCAGGCAGCCGCCCACCTTGGGGTAGAACGCCCACTGCCCCTTGCCGTTGAGTTCGCCGGAGTGCGCATAGAGGCGTTCGATCAGTTTCTTGGTCTGGGAGGAGTTGTCGCCCAGCCAGATCGGCCCGGCCACGACGACGATGTCGGCGTCCCGGACGGCCGGATAGAGCTCCGGCCATTCGTCGGTCCGCCAGCCGTGCTCGCGCATGTCCGGGTAGACGCCGCTGGCGATGTCGTGGTCCACCGTCCGGATGACCCGCGTGGTGACCCCGTGTTTCTCCATGATCCGGCGGCTGACCTCGATCAGTCCCTGCGTGTTGGAGGTCTCCGGGGACTTCTTGAGGGTGCCGTTGAAGTACACGGCCTTGAGATCGCTGAAATCGGCAGGCATGGCAGGTATGGCATTCACTGTGGTGCTCCCTGCGGTCGCTACGGACAACGGACAATCAGTGAGACCCCAAGACCAGGCTGCGGTTCGACGGCGCGGGGCGCCGCCGGTCAGTTGACCTTGTGAAGGATGGCGGAGGCGTGGGCCTCCAGGCCGCTGCCGCCGTCGGGACCCTTGCCGGTAGCCACGTCCCAGCGCCAGAGCAGGTTGCCGTCCACGAGTCCGAAGATCCTGGTGGCGGCCGTGTACTCCTTGGAGTGGCTGCCGCGCATCACCATGTCGGTGCTGAGCTGGATCTGCGGGCCCTTGATCTGGCCGTAGTACAGTTCCGAGATCCCGCCGGGGTGGGCGATCGAGACGGAGATGTCGAAGCCGCCGTCTTTGTTACGCAGGGCCTCGACCTCGTCGGCGCTTTTGAGCACGGGAACGATGTCAGCCGGGATCAGACCCGGGCCGCCGTCTTCTTCGCGCTGCTTGCGCTCCAGGGCCCAGAAACCGGTTTCGACGGTCAAAGGACGCAGCCGGGTGCCTTCGTCATCCGTCAGCCAGCTCTCGGCACGGTACTGCAGGTAGGGCAGACCGTTGTGCGTGAACGATACGTGCTGCAGGAAGTGCTCGGAATCCTCTTCCCCGGCCCCAAGCCTGCCCCGGCCCTCCCACTCACCAATGAGCCAGGACAGCGGAACAATTTCGGGTGTCAGGTCTGTCGGTATTTCAATCGGCACAGCTACCTCTGGAAAAGAAGACGGCTAATAGTTTCTGGCTGTTACTTCTGGCCTTTGAATAGGCGATAGACAACAAAGCCGGCGAACCACGCCATGGCCAGGCTGGCAACGCCGAGCAGAACAAGGAAGAAGATTTCAAATGCAAGTACGGACATGATGCCATCCTAGCGCGTTAGAAGATGAGTAGTTTGTCTATGAAGTAGGCCAGCGAACCGACGGCGGAAACCGGGCCCAGCCCTATTCCGAGGGCTGCCGCAAAGCTTAGCGATTCACCGCGGAGGATCACCAACCGGCGGAAACTCACCAGCACGGCTCCCACCACAACCCCGACAATTGCGGCCGGCAGCACCGCAATGTCGGAGAAGATGAAGCCCGCGAGCGGGCCTGCCAGCCCCGCCCCGACGACGCCGAGCGGAGCCACCACGCGGTCCGGCCAGCGGATCAGGCCCGCCAGCAGGGCGATCGCAGCGCTGATCGCCGCGACCAGGACCATCTCGCGCACGCCGTTGAAGCGGGAGCAGGCGATCCATCCGGCACCCAGGCAGGACAGCATGACGCCTGCACTGGAACCGAGCGTGGACTCCAGGCGCTGAGCCTGCCCCGTACCGCGGATCAGCTGCATCACGAAGATCGCCATCAGGCCGGCCGCCATGAACGATGGCGTCCAGTCCAGGAAACCCGGGGCCGGAAGGTAAGCGGCTGCCAGGGCGGCGCCAACACCGGGGAGGCCGATCAGGACGCCCAGGGTTTTCCGGGCGGGGATGCCCAGGAAATGCGGCCAGCCGATTCCGATGGCGGCGGCGGTCAGCACACCAACTACCAGGAGAGCCTCCGGCGAGGCGTAGGATGCGCCGACAACGGCGGCGAGTCCGGCCAGGCCGATGATGCCGATGACCCACGACTTCACTGTTCACCCGACATCTGTTTATCCGTCATCTGTCTTCCGGCCATCGTCGTACCTTCGCTCACTGCGGACCCCAATTCGACCTGATCTTTCGTCAGGGGACTGCGGCCCTCCCGACGGATCAATCCTGCCCTATGTGACCGTTGTGTGTCGCACGGGAAACGGCCACACGTGGCCGCATCATGTCCGGGAAGGGGCATTTGGGTATACTCGGAGTCAGCTACAGACGCCCAACGATGCGCTGACACCCCTTGGAGGAAACATGTCGCACATCCTGCTACTGACGAACAGCACCGGCTCCTCGGTGGACGTCCTGCCTGCTCTGGAATTACTGAACCACCGGGTCCATATTCTCCCGGCCGAGCCGACGGCGCTGCTGGAGACCGATCCCTGCGATATCGTCCTGCTCGACGCCCGCAAAGACCTCGTTGGCGCACGCTCCCTGACCCAACTGCTGAAGGCCACCGGCCTGAGCGCCCCCCTGATGCTGATCCTGACCGAGGGCGGCATGGCCGCCGTTTCCTCGGCGTGGGCCGTGGATGACATCCTGCTGGACACCGCCGGACCCGCCGAGGTCGAGGCCCGGATCCGGCTGGGCGTCGCCCGCGCCGCCACGGAGCAGGACGATGCCCCGACCGAGATCCGGGCCGCCGGCGTCGTCATCGACGAGGCCAGTTACACCGCCCGGGTCAACGGCGCGCCGCTGAACCTGACCTTCAAGGAATTTGAACTGCTCAAGTACCTGGCACAGCACCCCGGCCGGGTCTTCACCCGCCAGCAGCTGCTGACCGAGGTCTGGGGCTATGACTATTACGGCGGCACCCGCACGGTGGACGTTCACGTCCGGCGGCTGCGCGCCAAGCTCGGCGCCGACCACGAGAACCTGATCAGCACGGTCCGCAACGTGGGCTACCGGCTGACCCTGGTCCGGCATGCCGAGGAAGAACTCACCGAAGCCTGACCGAGACGGGGCGCCCCAGCCCGCGCTGGCGCTCCCCAATCCCGGCCACCCAGGGCAGACAAAAAGCCCCGGACAACAGTCCGGGGCTTTTTGCTTGACTTGAGTGGAGGACATACGGGTCGAACGTATCGAGGCCACCCCAGTGGTGGATCCCCCTCGCATCTGGACTGCCGGTTTCCAGGACACAGGCCCTGGTCCGAACAGCCGGATGAGTTACCGACTATACGGAACAGTTCCGGAAACCACAAAATCGGCCCCGCCCCGGCCGCACCGTATAGCCTTGCACCATGAGTCCCGCGCATCCCGAAGACTGGCCCGTACTCGCAGCCAAGGGAGCTGCGGACGCGCAGCTCCTGAAGGACATCAAGGCCCTCGCGGCCGCCGCGGAGGAATCCGACGGCAATCCGCCGCTGTCCGAACAGACGCTGGTCACGCTGCGCGCCGCGGACACCGGCGGACATTCAGTGCTGACACTGGCGCTGTACAGCCCGGATGAGAAGCCGGACCCGGCCACGGCCCAGGACCTGGCCGGGGTCGCCGTCGTCATCGAGGAGCCGGACGGCACGGGAGTCCTGGAAGTTGCCGTCCACCCCAGCTACCGCAACCAGGGCGTGGCCGACCGGCTGGTCGGCGAGCTCCGGGCCACCCGCGGCTTCGCCGGCCTCAACGCCTGGTCGCACGGCAACCATGAGGCTGCGGCGGAGCTCGCCGCGCGCTATGGCTACGGCCCCGTGCGCGAGTTGTGGAAGATGCGGCTGACGAGCGCGGCCGCGGAACTGCCGGACGTCCCGCTGCCCGACGGCGTGACGCTTCGGGTATTCGTCCCGGGCCGGGATGAGGACGCCTGGCTCGCCGCGAACCGGGCCGCCTTCGCGCACCACGCCGAACAGGGAAACATGTCACGCGCCGACCTGGACGCCAGGATGGCCGAGCCGTGGTTCGATCCCGCCGGTTTCCTGCTGGCCGTCGACGCCTCGGACCGGATCATCGGCTTCCACTGGACCAAGGTGCATCCCCGGCACGGGGACCATCCCGCGATCGGCGAGGTGTACGTCGTGGGCGTTACACCCCACGCGCAGGGCACCGGGCTGGGCAAGGCGCTGACGGTCGCCGGCATCCGGCACCTGCAGCACCAGGGCCTGCACGCCGTCATGCTCTACGTCGATGCGGACAACATTCCGGCCGTGTCGCTGTACCGGCGGCTGGGCTTCACCCGCTGGGACGTCGACGTGATGTACGCCCCGCTGGAAGGGCGCTGACCCACCCGGCAGGCATCCGGAGTGCACCCGGCGTTCACCTTGTGTTCACCCGGGGGAATTCCGGACTCCCGACAGCTGATCGGCGCGTGATTGCTTGTAAGGTTGAAGCAAAATCGCGCCAGTATTAGGAGAGACCATGCAACGGGATTCAGCCCGGACCGCCACGTCTGAGGCCGCCACGTCGGACACCAAGGCTCCAATCGCGCGCGCCCAGTTCGGCTCCTCCGAAGTGCCTGCCTCGCGGGCCACGCAGGACCGGATCGACATTCCCGAATTCGCGCCCAGCGTGGAGCCGGAGGGCGACTTCAGCCCGGACCGCTTCCTGGACCGTGAACTGAGCTGGCTCTCGTTCAACGCCCGCGTGCTGGAGCTCGCCGAAGACCCGAACCTGCACCTGCTGGAACGCGTCAGTTTCCTCTCCATCTTCGCGTCCAACCTCGATGAGTTCTTTATGGTCCGGGTCGCCGGGCTGAAGCGCCGGATCGCCACCGGCCTCGCCGTCCCCTCCCCCGCCGGGCTCAGCCCGGTGCAGGTCCTGGAGCAGATCGGTGACGAGGCCCACCGGCTGCAGCAGCGCCACGCCCGTGTCTACGCCGAGCAGATCCGTCCGGCGCTGGCCTATGAGCACATCCACCTCATGCACTGGGAGGACCTGGATTCCCAGGCCCAGGACCAGCTCAGCGCCATGTTCGCGGAGAAGGTCTTCCCGATCCTGACCCCGCTCGCGGTGGACCCGGCCCACCCCTTCCCCTACATTTCAGGGCTCTCACTGAACCTCGCCGTGGTGGTCCGCAACCCGGTCAGCGACAAGGAACTCTTCGCCCGCCTCAAGGTCCCGGACCAGCTGCCCCGGCTGATCTCGATCGACGGCCCGCGCGCCGGTTCCGTGCCGGGCCGGGTGGCCCGTTTCATCGCGCTCGAGGAAGTCATCGCCGTCCACCTGGACCAGCTCTTTGCCGGCATGGAGGTGCTGGAACACCACACCTTCCGCGTCACCCGCAACGAGGACCTGGAAGTCGAAGAGGACGACGCCGAGAACCTGCTGCAGGCGCTCGAAAAGGAACTGCTGCGCCGCCGTTTCGGCCCGCCGGTCCGGCTCGAAGTCACGAACGACATCAACCCGAACATCCGGGCGCTGCTGATCCGCGAGCTCGGCGTCGAGGAATCCGAGGTCTACTCCGTCCCTGCACCGCTGGACCTCCGGGGCCTCTCGGTCATCGCCGGAATCGACCGGGCGGACCTGCACTACCCCAAGCATGTCCCGCACACGTCCCGGCACCTGAACGAATCGGAAACTTCCAAGGCGGCGAACGTCTTCGCGGCCATGCGGCGGCGGGACATCCTGCTGCACCACCCCTACGATTCCTTCTCCACCTCGGTGCAGGCGTTCCTGGAACAGGCGGCCTCGGACCCCAAGGTCCAGGCCATCAAGCAGACGCTGTACCGCACCTCGGGCGACTCGCCGATCGTCGACGCGCTGATCGACGCCGCCGAAGCCGGCAAGCAGGTCCTGGCCCTCGTGGAGATCAAGGCCCGCTTCGATGAGCAGGCCAACATCTCCTGGGCCCGGAAGCTGGAGCAGGCCGGCGTCCACGTGGTCTACGGCATCGTGGGATTGAAGACGCACTGCAAGCTCTCCCTCGTGGTGCGCCAGGAAGTGGACGGGCTCCGCCGCTACTGCCACATCGGCACCGGGAACTACCACCCCCGCACGGCCCGGTACTACGAGGACCTGGGCCTGCTGACGGCCAACGAGCAGGTGGGCGAGGACCTTTCCAAGCTGTTCAACCAGCTCTCCGGCTACGCCCCGAAGTCGACCTTCAAGCGGCTCCTGGTCGCGCCGCGGTCGGTCCGCTCCGGACTCATCGACCGGATCGAAACCGAGATCCGCAACGCCCGTGCCGGCCTGACCGCCCGGGTCCAGATCAAGGTCAACTCGATGGTGGACGAAGCCATCATCGACTCCCTGTACCGGGCGTCGCAGGCCGGCGTTCCCGTGGACATCATTGTCCGCGGCATCTGCTCACTGCGCCCGGGCGTGCCCGGACTCAGCGAGAACATCACGGTCCGCTCCGTGCTGGGCCGCTTCCTGGAACACTCCCGCGTCTTCGCCTTCGCCAATGCCGGGGACCCGGTGGTGTACATCGGTTCGGCGGACATGATGCACCGCAACCTTGACCGGCGAGTGGAAGCCCTCGTCCAGCTCACCAGCGGGGACGACACCACCTACGTCATGGACCTGCTGCGCCGCTACATGGATCCGGGGACCGCCAGCTGGCACCTGGACAACCAGGCGGAATGGACCCGCCACCACCTCACCGAAGATGGGCGCGACCTCGAAGACATCCAATCCTGGCTGCTCAATTCCCGCTCGCGGCAGCGCGCGGCCGGGCTGCGCTAGGGGCGCCGTCATTGAATAGCGATTCACCGATTGCCGACCAGACAGACCATCCCGGCGAGGAAATCGTGGTGGTGGCTGCGGGTGCCCTGCCGTGGCGTGTCGCCCCGGGCGAGAAGGACAAACTCGAGGTCCTGCTGATCCACCGCCCCCGCTATGACGACTGGTCCTGGCCCAAGGGCAAGATCGACCCCGGCGAGACGGTGCCCGAGTGCGCCGCCCGCGAGGTTGACGAGGAAATCGGGTTGAGGGCGCCGCTGGGCATCCCGCTGCCGTCCATCCATTATCACGTCCCCCTCGGGCTGAAAGTGGTCCACTACTGGGCCGTTGACGTCAACGGGGCCCAGATCCTGCCGGACGGCAAGGAAGTGGACAGCGTGATGTGGTGCTCGCCGGAGAAGGCTGCCAGCCTGCTCAGCAACCCGAGCGACGTGGCCCCGCTGGAGCATCTGGCGGCTGCACATGCCCTCGGTGAACTGAAGACGTGGCCGCTCGTGATCGTGCGCCATGCCAAGGCCAAACCGCGCTCCTCGTGGTCCAAAGCCGAAGGTGACCGGCCGCTGGCAGCCACCGGGACGCGCCAGGCGCAGGCAGTTGGACGGCTTCTGCAGGCCTGGAAGCCAATGCGAATTGTCTCCAGCCCCTGGCTCAGGTGCACCTCCACGATCGCCCCCTACGCCAGGGCGTCCGAGGCGAAGGTGAAGCTGAATGAAGCCCTCACCGAGCACCGGCACGCCCGCCACCCGCACAAGACTGCCGCCGCGGTCGAAGGCCTCTTCGACAAGCAGCGGGCCGTGGTGCTTTGCACGCACCGCCCGGCCCTCCCCACGGTGTTCGCCCAGCTCGGGAAGCACATGGGTTCCAAGCTGCGGGCCCAACTGCCGGGCTCCGACCCGTTCCTGGCTCCCGGCGAGATCGTGGTGTGCCATGTGGCCCACCACAGCAAGGACAGGGTGGTCGCGGTAGAGCGGTTCAGGCCCTTCGACGATTGAGGCCCTGAGTTCTCAGTAGACTGGGACGGTGAGCATTCCAACGCCCTATGAAGACCTGCTGCGCGATGTCCTGGCGCACGGCACGCACAAATCGGACCGGACCGGGACCGGGACCCTCAGTGTGTTCGGCCGCCAGCTGCGTTTCGACCTGAGCAAGAACTTCCCCCTGATCACCACCAAACGCGTGCACTTCAAGTCCGTCGCGGTGGAGCTGCTCTGGTTCCTGCGCGGGGACACAAACGTGAAGTGGATGCAGGACCAGGGTGTCACCATCTGGAACGAATGGGCCGACGCTGACGGCGAACTGGGCCCGGTTTACGGTGTCCAGTGGCGCTCCTGGCCGACCCCCGACGGCGGCCATATCGACCAGATCGCCGAACTCATCGAGAACCTCAAGACCAACCCGGATTCCCGGCGGCACATCGTCTCGGCGTGGAACGTCGCCGAGCTCAAGGACATGGCCCTGCCGCCGTGCCACGCGTTCTTCCAGTTCTACGTGGCCGACGGCAAGCTCTCCTGCCAGCTCTACCAGCGCTCCGCTGACACGTTCCTGGGGGTGCCGTTCAACATCGCCTCCTACGCCCTGCTGACCTGCATGGTCGCCCAGCAGACCGGTCTGGAACCGGGCGAATTCGTCTGGACCGGCGGCGACGTGCACATCTACGACAACCACATGGACCAGGTCCTCAAACAGCTGGCCCGGGACCCCTACGAGTACCCCCAGCTCAAGATCACCCGCAAGCCGGACTCCATCTTCGACTACACCCTCGATGACTTCGAAGTGGTCGGATACCAGCACCACCCGACGATTAAGGCCCCGATAGCCGTATGAGCAACGACAAGACCCCGGGCACACAGCCCGCCGACTTCACCGGCACACTGGCCGACCTCACCGGCCTCGGCGTCGTCTGGGCCCAAACCAACACCGGCGTCATCGGGAAGGACGGCGGCATGCCGTGGCACCTTCCCGAGGACATGTCCCACTTCAGCCGGTTGACCACCGGCCACCCGGTGATCATGGGCCGCAAGACCTGGGAATCCTTTCCGGACAAATACCGCCCCCTGCCCGGCCGGACGAACATCGTCATCACCCGGCAGGAAGGCTGGGGCGCAACTGCGGCGGCGGAGGGCGCCATCGCGGTCAAATCCCTGGACGACGCGCTCCTGGAGTCCCAGTTCGCCCCGGGCAACGACATGGTCTGGATCATCGGCGGCGGCAAGATCTTTGCGCAGTCGATGGACCTTGCCGACATCGCCGTCATCACCACGATTGACACCACCACGGAGGGCGACACGTTCGCCCCGGAGCTCGGCTACGACTGGACGATGGGCGCCAGCCTTCCGGCCGACGGCTGGCAGACCGCCGACAACGGCACCCGCTACCGCATCAACGTGTGGCGCCGGACGGAGCACTAAGCGAATGCTGAAGAAACCCGAAACCCTCTTTGTCCTCGGCTACATGCTGCTGCCGCTGCTGGCGCTGCTGTCCGCGATCGTAGGGCTGACCATGATCCTGGGCGGCAACAAGATCGTCGGAGCCATCGTGCTCGTGGTCATCACCCAGGCCTTTGCCTTCGGGGCGTTCTTTGCCCTCCGGAAGCGAAAGCACGCCCTGCTCGCGGAGCCTCGGGGCGACGGCGCCTGATGGGCGTCGTCCGCTCCGGTGACGTAACCGACTGCGCTCCGGAGCCGGCAAAGTCTAAACTGGCACAATGACTACAGCAGCTACTCCGTCCGTTGGACTGGTCGGTTGGCGTGGCATGGTCGGTTCCGTCCTAATGCAGCGCATGCAGGACGAGGGCGACTTCGCCAACATCAACCCAGTATTTTTCTCCACCTCGAACGCCGGAGGGGCGGCGCCCGCGTTCGCTGACGGCGCCGGCAAGCTCGAGAACGCGTTCGACGTCGACGCCCTGGCGAAGCTGCCAATTATCGTTACCGCCCAGGGCGGCGACTACACCAAGCAGGTCCACGGCGAACTGCGCGGCCGCGGCTGGGACGGTCTCTGGATCGACGCCGCGTCCACGCTGCGGATGAACGACGATTCCATCATCGTGCTGGACCCGATCAACCGCGACGTCATCGACGCCGGGCTTTCCGGCGGCGTAAAGGACTTCATCGGCGGCAACTGCACCGTCTCCTGCATGCTGATGGGCCTCGGCGGGCTGTTCAAGAACGGCCTCGTCGAATGGGGCACGTCGATGACCTACCAGGCCGCCTCCGGCGGCGGCGCCCGGCACATGCGCGAACTGCTGAGCCAGTTCGGCACGCTCAACGCCCAGGTCAGCACGGAACTGGACGACCCGGCGTCGGCCATCCTGGACATTGACCGCAAGGTCCTGGCCCACCAGCGCACCGACATCGACGCCAGCCAGTTCGGTGTCCCGCTGGCCGGATCGCTGATCCCCTGGATCGACGCGGACCTCGGCAACGGCCAGTCCAAGGAGGAATGGAAGGCCGGGGTGGAGACCAACAAGATCCTCGGTACCTCCGGCGATGACCACATCATCATGGACGGGCTGTGCATCCGGATCGGCGCCATGCGTTCGCACTCCCAGGCGCTCACGCTCAAGCTCCGCGAAGACCTCTCCGTCGCCGAGATCGAAAAGCTCCTCGACGAGGACAACGAGTGGGCCAAGGTCGTGCCGAACTCCAAGGACGCGTCCATGGCCGACCTGACTCCCGTGGCGGCGTCCGGCACCCTGGACATCCCGGTGGGCCGCATCCGGAAACTGGAGATGGGCCCGCAGTACATCAGTGCGTTCACCGTCGGCGACCAGCTGCTCTGGGGCGCGGCCGAACCGTTGCGCCGCATGCTCAACATCGCGACCGGAACCCTCTAGGAACCTCGCCATACCGGTCCAGCACCGGTTCAGCACCGGTTCAGGTGCCGAGGAATCTCCGGTACTTCGCGGCCTGCAGCCCAAAGGATCTTTGGGCTGCGGGCCGCAGTCCGTTAACCTCGTCGAAGGGCTCAGGTACTGCCACGGCGGCGGCGCCGCTGCGGGATACCTCCCAGGTGCCGATGACCTGGCCGCCGGCCACAATGGTTTTGCGGAAGACGCCGTTGCCGCCCGGCACGATCTTGTCCGCATGCTCGGGCGGCAGCACCAGCGACCGGTCCTTGTAGCCGAGCAGGAACTCATCAAATCCGGGCAGTGCCAGCACCAGGCGTCCGGCGGGGACGCCGGTGTCGAGCAACGCGGCTGTTTCCGGGGAGAGCCAGTAACCGGTCCCCTCGAAGGTCACCTGCGCCAGCTGGTCCTTCACGGTGGCCAGGGCGGCGCGGACCTCCGTCAGGGGAATCCCGGACCACCAGGAAAAGTCACGCTCCGTGGCCGGGCCGTGGCTGCGCAGGTAGCGCAGCAGCCACTCGGCGATGCCTTCGGCCCGGTCCAGGCTCCGCGACTCGGAGATCCAGTCGTCGAAGGCCACGACGAGCTGCTGGTTCCCGGCCAGCGGCCCCAGCACCAGCCAGCCGCGCTGGCACAGGATCCCCAGCAGGTGGATGCCGCGCTGCCCGGCCGTGGACTGGCCCGCCCGTTCGAAGGCCTGGAACAGCTCCGCCCGGCTGGCGGCTGCCCCGCCGGAGACAAGCTCCAGCGCGGTTCCGGCAGCGGCGTCGACGTCCCCGGCAGAAATCTCCAGCTCGCGGTGGCGCCCGGCCATGCCGCGGATCAGCCGCTCGGAGGTAATCGCCAGCATCCACTTCAGGTCCTCGGGAGCCAGCAGGTGCAGCGTGCCGCGCATCGGCCAGGAGCGCACGATCTCCCCCCGGTCGAGGGCGCTGCGGACATCGCCGACCCGGGAACCCGGACAACGCTGGCCGACTGCCCAGAGCGCCGCCGCCAGGTCCTGCGCCTGCATCGCCGTCATCCAGCGCACCGCCGCCGCGGCGCTTCTGAATCCCGCCCCGGCCAGGCCCTGCGAGACCAGGCGCAGACGGCCCAGGACCGCCCCGCTGAGCCGCACACGCGCCGTTGCTGTCATGCACTCATGCTAAGCCGCCGGACGGGTGGTTCCCAGCCGCCTTCCAGCCGGACTCCTTACCCTTGATGGATGACCATACGGGAGATGTGGCCGCTGCTGCGGCCCCTGAGCAGGAGGCTGGCACTGCTGGGCTGGGTGTCCAGCGCCGCCGGCATGGCCGCGGGGCTCGCCATTGCGATTGCCAGCGGGACACGGATTTCCCCGATGATGAGCACGATGCAGCTCGTGGCCATGGTGTCGATGGCCGTCGCGGTGACCAGTTTCGTCACGGCCGCATCGGTGCAGCCGCGCTCGGCAATCCGTGACGCCGGTGAATCACCGGACGGCCTGGACAACGGGGGCCTGCCGGACACCGTGCGGAGTTTCCTGCTCGGCTCGCTGGCACTGCTGCTCGGCGCGGTCGTGTTCGCGCTGGCCGGTTTCTTGCTCCGCAGCGGGCACAGCGCCCAGACCGTGGCGTTTTGCCAGGTCTTCTTCCTCGGCGCCGCGGCGTCCGGCTTCACCTTTATGCTGTTCAGCCGGGTCATCGGACACCGCGGCAGGAGCTGAGGACCGCCGCTTCCTAAAGCTCGACGCCGATGAGCAGCGGTTCCGGGTGCAGCTCAATCCCAAAGCGTTCGACGACGCCGCGGCGCACCTCACGCGCGATCGCCAGCAGGTCCGCGGTGCGGGCGTTTCCCCTGTTGGTGATGGCCAGGGTGTGTTTCGTGGAAAGCGAGGCCCGGCCGCCGGAAACGCTGTCCGGTTCCAGCCCGAAGCCCTTGCCGTAACCGGCCTGGTCGATCAGCCAGGCCGCCGACAGCTTCGTCAGCCCGTCCGCGCCGCCCGGGTAGCGGGGCGCGCCGTCAGGCAGCCCGGCCGCCTCGGCTGCCGGCACAATCGGGTTGGTAAAGAAGGAACCGGTGGAGTAGGTGTCCCGGTCGGCTGCGTCCCACACCATGCCCTTGGACGCCCGGAGCCGGAGCACCTCCCGCCGGACATCGTTGGAATAGGCCCGCTGGCCGGCCTCGACCCCCAGCGCGCGGGCGAGTTCGGCGTAGCGGATGGGGGCGCTCATCCGGCCCAGCGGGAGCTGGAATTCGACCGTGAGCACCACGAAGCGCGGTGAGCCGTTGACGGTGGTCTGCTTGAGGAGCGAATCGCGGTAGCCGAACTTCAACTCGGAATTCGTGAAGGTCTTCACGGCGTTGCGTTCCCGGTCCCAGGTCCGGACCGCGGCGATGGTCTGGGAAACGTCCGAGCCGTAGGCACCCACGTTCTGGACCGGGGTGGCGCCGGTGGCGCCGGGAATGCCGGAGAGCGCCTCGATCCCGGACCAGGCGTGCCGCACGGCGTGCTCAACCAGGGCGTCCCAGTTGTGCCCCGCCTGGACCACGACGGCGACCCCGCCGCAGGAGTCCTCCGCGGTGACGGTGAACCCCTCCGAGGCGATCTTCAGTACGGTGCCGGGGAACCCGTCGTCGGATACCAGCAGGTTGGAGCCCCCGCCGATGATCAGCAGGGACTCACCGGCAGCGTCCGCTGAGCGGACGGCGTCGACGATTTCCGCCTCGGTGCGGGCCTCGATGAAACGGCCGGCGGGGCCACCGACGGCGGCCGTGGTCAGGGTGGAGAGCAGTGTCTGGGTCACCCGACCAGCCTAGTCCCGCAACGCCGCACTCCCCTAAGCCGGTACCGTCCGGTCAGCTGATTTTCCGGGCCACCGGGGAGAGCAGGAAGCTGACCACGAGCATCACCATAACGGCCAGCAGGGAGTGCAGGATCCCGACGTGCTCTGCCAGCAGGCCCAGCAGCGGCGGGCCGCAGAGGAACGCCCCGTAGCCGATCGTGGAGACCACCGAGACCCGGGCGGCCGCCTTGGCCGGGTCGTCGGCGGCGGCGGACATGCCCACCGGGAAGCCCAGCGAGGCGCCCAGCCCCCAGACCGCGAGGGCCACATAGGCCATCCACGGCACCGGAGCGAAAACGAACAATCCCAGGCCCAGCACTGCCAGGGCGGCGCACCAGCGCATCACCGGGACGCGGCCGAAGCGGTCCAGGACCCCGGTGCCGGCGAAGCGGCCGATGGTCATGAACGTGACGAACAGCCCGTACCCGGCGGCGCCCGCGGCATCGGACTGGCCGTGGCCATCGGCGAGCGCCAGCGCCACCCAGTCCCCCGCTGCGCCCTCGGCGAGGGCGAGCCCCAGCACCAGCACCCCCAGCAGGAGCGTCCGGCGGTCCCGCCAGGCGCGCGCGATCTGCCGCTTGTTGTCCAGCGGTTCTTCGGGCCGGTCCGGCGCCGGCAGGACGACCGGGATGGGCCCGGTGGAAGGACCCTCGACGGTGTCGGGCCGGGCCGGCTTGAAACTCGGCCCGACGTCGACCGGCGTGATGTCGGCGCGGAACCAGGCAGCGGCGGTGGCCACGGAAGTGGCGACGAGGACGCCCACCACGGCGAAATGCCAGAACACGGACACGCCGGCTGCGGCGGCCCAGGCTCCGGCCGCGGCTCCTGCGACGGTACCGAGACTGAACGATCCGTGCAGGCGGGGCATGATGTGCCGCCGGACGGCCCGTTCCACCGCGGCACCCTCCACGTTGGAGGCCGTGTTCCAGCTGGCCGTGCCGAGGCCGATCACGGCGAGCCCCGCGGCGGTGGCGGGCGGGCTGACCAGGACCGAGGTTCCCAGTCCGGCGAGGACCAGCCCGGCACCCACCATGATGCTGCCGATCCGGATGGTCTGCTTCGAACCGAACCGCAGCACGATCAGCCCGGACGCCGAGACCGAGAGGAAGGAGCCCAGGGTCATGCAGAGCAGCAGCAGCCCGACATTCGCCGGGGTCAGGTCCAGCCCGTCGCGGATGGCCGGCAGCCGGGACACCCAGGTGGCGAATGCGATGCCGCTGACCGCGTAGGCGGCCACGACGGCGTTGCGCCAGTGCGTGACCTCTGCGGCCTGGCCGGTGCGCAGGTTCAAAGCATCGTCACGCGGCTAGGACAGCCTGACGACGGCCTGCGCCTTCATCAGCACCTTCTGGCCGGCACAGGTGACGGTAAGGTCCACGCGGGCGGTGCCTTTGTCGGCGTCGAGCGCTCCGATGGCGCCGCTGATCTCGATCACGGCGCCGGCCTCGGCGGTCCCGGTGGTGTCGGACACCGGGACCGGTTTCGTGAAGCGCGTCTGGAAATCGACGACGGCGGCGGGGTCGCCGGCCCAGTCGGTCACCAGCTGCACTGCGGAGCCCATGGTGAACATGCCGTGCGCGATCACCCCGGGCAGTCCAACGCTGGTGGCGAAGGCCTCGTTCCAGTGGATCGGGTTGAAGTCGCCGGAGGCACCGGCGTACTTGACGAGGTCTGTGCGGGTGACGTTGATGCTGCGGCTGCCGATGTCCTGGCCGACGGCGAGTTCTGAAAATGTGGGTGTCATGGCTACTGTCCCTCTCCGCGGACCAGGATGGATGAGGTGGCGGTGGCGACGGCCTCGCGTGCCTCGGCGCCGGCTGCACCGGGGTCTGCATCTGCGTCTGCTGCAGCGGCCGCGCCGGCGGCCAGGGCGAAGATTTCCGAGCGCGTGGTGATCATGGCTCCGCCGCCCATGGCACGGACGCCGTCGACGTGCAGTTCCACAACCAGCCGGTCCCCCGCGACGATGGGCCGGTGGTGGATGAAGCGCTGGTCCGCGTGGACCACCCGGGAGAAGTCGATGCCGGAGTCGGGGTCCTCGATCAGCTGGGCGTCCGCCCGTTGCGCCACGATGATGGCGAACGTCGGGGGCGCCACGAGGTCGCTGTGGCCCAGGGCCCTGGCGGCTTCCACCTCGAAATGGGCGGGGTGGGTGGCCTTGACCGCGCGGGCGAACTCGCGGATTTTCTCGCGGCCGACGTCGTACACCTCTTGGGCAGGGTAACTGCGCCCCTGCAGATCCGGATTGATAGTCATGCTTCCAGCCTAGCGTCAGGCCTTCGGCCGCCTGAGCCGATGACAGGAGGCTGACCAGAATGACGAAACGCGGTATGATGAAAACATCATTTCATCAATTCATGGCCTGACCCGGGGGTCCGCGGGGGCCGGAAAGTACAGGCAGTGATGATTTCGGCAGCGCAAACCCCCTTGTACGAGATCAAGGCGAACCTGTTCAAGGCCCTCGCCCACCCGGCGCGGATCCGCGTACTCGAACTGCTGTCCGCGGCGCCGGACAACTCTGCGCCTGTCAGTTACCTGCTGGCCGAGACGGGTCTCGAACCCTCGCACCTTTCCCAGCACCTCGCCACGCTGCGCCGGCATGGTGTGGTCACCTCCGCCCGCTCTGCGAATGCCGTCACTTACCGGCTGGCTCATCCGAAGATCGCCGAACTGCTGGCCATCGCCCGGACCTTCCTCCTCGACAGCCTGGCCGATTCCAACGAACAGCTCAAACTTGCCCAGGACCTGCCCAGCGAGCATCTGCAGGGTTCCGCTTCATGAGCGCCGCAGTGGCGCATCTCAGCCGGTTCCTGCCGTCCCGCCGCGACTATGACGGGCTGCGTTCCTCCTGGAAAACGGATCTGCTGGCGGGCATCACCGTGGGGATTGTGGCGTTGCCGCTGGCACTGGCCTTCGGGGTAAGTTCCGGCGTCGGCGCCGAAGCCGGGCTCATCACCGCCGTCGTGGCCGGCCTGGTCGCCGCGGTCATGGGCGGCTCGCACGTCCAGGTCTCCGGGCCCACCGGCGCGATGGTGGTGGTGCTGGCCCCGGTCGTCGCCGTCCACGGCGTCGGCAGCATCGCCCTGGTCTCGCTGATGGCGGGGCTGCTCGTGATTATCCTGGGCATCAGCGGGCTCGGCCGGGCCGTGGCCTTCATCCCGTGGCCGGTGGTGGAGGGCTTCACGCTCGGCATCGCCGCGATCATCTTCCTCCAGCAGGTCCCGATGGCCACCGGCACCGCGGTGATACCGGGCCACAACACCCTGCTGGCCGCCGTCGAGAGCGCCGCCCAGGCCACGTCGCCCGCCGTTTTTCAGACGCTCGGCGTCGTGGCGGGCGTGGCCGCAGTCATGCTACTGCTCCCGAAACTGAACAAGGCCCTGCCGGCAAGCCTGATCGCCGTGCTGCTGGCCACCGTGGCCGCCGAACTGCTTCAGCTGGAGATTCCCCGGATCGGCGATCTTCCGCATTCGCTCTCAGCGCCAACGGTGCCGTCGCTGGATCCGGCGGCGATGGGAGGCCTGCTGATGCCGGCGGTGTCTATCGCGATGCTGGCCGCCATCGAATCCCTGCTCTCCGCACGCGTGGCCGCCGGAATGGTGGGCCCTGACGGGAGGCCCTCCGGGGCCTACAGCCCGGACCGGGAGCTCATGGGGCAGGGCCTCGCCTCCGTCGCAGCAGGATTCTTCGGCGGCATGCCGGCCACGGGCGCCATCGCCCGGACCGCCGTCAACGTCCGCTCCGGAGCCAAGACCCGGCTCTCCGCGATTGTCCATGCGCTGGTGCTGCTGGCCATCATCTACCTGGCGGCCGGTCTGGTCGGGAGGATCCCGCTTGCGGTCCTGGCCGGGATCCTGATGGTTACGGCCACCCGCATGGTGTCACGGCGCACGGTGCGCGCCATCATGCATTCCACCCGGGCCGATGCTTTTGTGTTCATCCTGACGGCCCTCATCACGGTGGCATTCGACCTGATCGTGGCCATCGAGATCGGGCTTGTCGCCGCGGCCCTCTTTACGCTGCGGAAGTTCGCCTCGCTCAGCGGCGTGAACCGCGAGGAGGTTCCGGAACCGCACGAGGACGGCGACGAGCACATCGCGATTTTCCGTCTCGACGGGGCCATGTTCTTCGGGGCGGCGGAACGCGTTCTACAGGAAATCAGCCAGGTCAAGGACATCCAGGTCGCCATCATCCGGCTGTCCCAGGTGCGGATGCTCGACGCCACCGGGGCCCACACGCTGGTCGAGGTCATCTCGGCACTGGAGCTGCGCGGTGTGACGGTACTGCTGAAGGGTGTCCAGCCGCAACACCTCGAGCTGGTGACCAACGTCGGTGTGATCCGTTCGCTGCGGCACCACAAGCACCTGTTCACCTCGCTGCCCGACGCCGTGGAGCACGCCCGCAGCCATGTGCTGCGCAACGCGGCAGCCAAGGTACCTTCGGGTTAGCGCCTGAGGTTCTTCCGGATCGTCTGGCCGCGGACCACAATCCCGGCAATGTGCAGGATCAGGCCAAGTCCGATCACCGCGAGCGACGCGACGGCCAGCTCCTGGTTCCCGGAGGTGTTGCCAACCAGGTTCAGGGCGATGCCGACGGCGAGCAGCCCCATCGCGCTGAAAACCAGCACCTTATAGGTGGTTGACGCGGAATCCCAGAATTCTTTCAGCACCGTGCCAGTCTACTGGTGAGGGCGCCGCGGCGGGTTCGCCCGTGACAGCCCCGGAGCCTGCCCGGCATCCCTGACCACGCTGTCGAACAGATAGCTGCTATCGATCACGACGTGGTGGGGTCCGCTGAATGCGCGTCTTCCGGTGTCCGATCGGCCGGCGGCCGGTGTCGCCTTATTGTCGGAGCCACCTGATTTACTGGGTTTATGGAAAGCACAGCGTGGAGTGCGGGGTGCAGGGAGGCCCTGGCGGCCGTCGCCGCGTCCGCTGCCGCGCTGGCCGCCTTCGCCGGCGCTGACCATGCCGATCCGTCCGGCGCGGACCAGGCTGAACCTTCCGGCGCGGACCACGCCGAACCTTCCAGCGCGGACCCCGCCGATCCGTCCCGCGCGGAGCACACTGATCCGTTGCGGGTCCTGGCGGATGGTTGCCTGGACGGCATGGCCCTGGCGGCCCGGCTGGATGCCAGCACCGCGGCGCTGAAAGTCACGCTGGCCGCCGGCTACCTGCAGGCCACCGAAGCCCTGGCGCCCCCGGCCTTGTCACCGCACGACGCGACCTGCCAGGAAATGGCCGTGAGGGCCGAAGTCGCGTGCGTCCTGACCGTCAGCGAACAGACCGCCGCCGCGTTCCTGTCCGACTGCCAGGACCTCACGCAGGGCCTGCCGCTGACCCTCGCGGCGCTCAGTGCCGGGACGATCTCCTGGGCCCACGCCCGGATCCTCGTGGCCGAAACCACCGGCCTGGACCCCGCCGGGGCGGCCGCGCTCGAGGCGCACTTCCTGGACCCCGCAGCACCGGACCCGGCCCGCGGGTGCCCGGCCGGGGACCTCGTCCCGGGACGGTTCCGCGCCAAGGCCCGCGCCTGGCGCGAACGCCACCACCCGGTCAGCATCGAAACCCGCCACACCAAAAGCGCCGCGGACCGGCGGGTCGAATACCGCCCGGACCGGGACGGGATGGCCTGGCTCTCCGCCTACCTGCCGGCCGACACCGCCGCCGGGATCTGGGACCGGACCACCGCCGCCGCCCGCGCCCTGCAGGGCCCCACCGAGGACCGCACCCTCACCCAGCTGCGCGCCGACACCGCCGCGACCTGGCTCCTCACCACCGGCAGTGGAGAGGGCGTGGGCGGGGGTGTGCCGTCGCCGCGGGCGCAGGTCCTGATCACCGTCCCGGTCCTGTCGCTGCTGGGCGCCGGCGAGGAACCGGCCACCCTGGACGGGTACGGGCCGATCCCGCCCTCGATGGCCCGCCGCCTCACCGCCGGCGGCGCCGGGTCCTTCTACCGGGTCCTGACCGACCCGCGGGACGGGGCCCCGCTGGAAATCGGCCGGACCAGCTACCGCCTCACCACAGCCCAACGCCACTGGCTCCAGCTCCGCGACGGCAGATGCCCCTTCCCCGGCTGCAACAACCACTCCCTGGACAACGACGCCGACCACCTCCTGGCCTGGGCCCACGGCGGCACCACCGGCATCACCAACCTCGGCCAACCCTGCCCCAAGCACCACCGGCTCAAACACAGCTCAACCTGGACACCCGCCGGGGCCAGCAAAAACGCCCCGCCCGGCTGGACCTCCCCAACCGGCCGGCACTACCCCAGCGAACAACAGGACTGGGAACCACCCCACTGGCCACCCGGCCTCCTGGAAACATACCCGGACCCGAACCCCGACGCGCACATGGACGCAGCCCCGGACCGCGGCCTCCCCCCGGACCCGGACATCGATCCGGACCGCGGCCTGCCCCCGAACCCCGGCCCGTATCCAGAACAGAAACAAGAACAGGAACTTCCCCCGGATCCCTTCCCGGACTGGCACCTGCTCACGCCCGGGCACGCAGTGCCCGCCGCAAAGGCGGCCGATCCTGGCTGGCAAGAACCCCTCGAAGCCAGCATCCTGGAACACTTCCTGATGCAAGACGCCTGACCGGCTAAGCCGCCGTCCCGTTCCAGCGCGGAATTCCGACCACGGTACGTCACAGGGCACCGGGGAGTGTCTGCCAGATTGTTCGCGCCGGGTTTCTCAAACGATGAGTGTGACAGTTTGATTCAGGACCCGATTGCGGCTTGGCCGGGATCCACTTCTTAAGACGAATTAGACGGCCGGCGCCAATTTAGTGCCCAAGAATCATGGCCGAGGCCAGATTCTGGTGAGGTCCCACTCCTGCTGGAAATCAACCTCGCGGCCCTCGAACCACACGTCCTGCCCGCTCATCGTGTGCCCTTGACCAGGATTATTCCAATTGGGCTTGACCTTGATGTGAATAAACTGTCCGTCCGGGCCTAAACCGAAGTGACTAGCTGGAAATTTCCTCTGCTCAGCTTGGCAAAGTTGTTCGTCAATGTCTGGATTTATCACGACGCCCCCCAAAAAAGCATGAGACTGCTTGGGGAGAAAAGAATACGCGCGGCGCTAATGCGTGTCTATGGCGCCTGTTTGCTCAGTCATTTAGCCGGCCTTATCGTCGCCCGACTCGAGCCAGGGTCGGCCCGGTGAAGCGTGGAGCCTGGTTTCGTGTCTGCTGAGTAGTTCGGCGCGTTTCTTGACGGCGAGGACGTACTCGGCGAAGGCCCGTTCTATATCGGGAATGGACTTGTGAAGCAGGCCCAGCAGCGGGCCTGTGAACTTCTCCGTGACGCGCAAGTGCGTCATGCCACGGTGGGGCGTGAGCGTGAATGTTCGCACACCCTTGAACAGGCCAAGGGGCAGGCCACCCGTCCAGATCATCATCTCACCCGGTATCTGCCGGATGCGAAGACGGAAGGTGCGATTCCCGCCGGTGCGAGTCCGAACTCTAACTGCTCCCCCATTGCGCAGTTCGCCGTCGATGCGGGTAATGCCGGAGTCCCAAACGGTATAGTTGCCGCCGTCTGTGATGATTTCCCATACCGTGGCGTTCCGGGCGTTGATCAGCGTCTCGGCCTCGACGGTTTTCATGGCGCTCTCAGGCCGGCTTGATGCGGGGCACGAAGTTAACCGCGTTTCTCTGGGAAGATTCCTGGTCTTAGCACTTGGCTGACGTCTGGAGGTCGCTGACGGCGGCCTGGACGTTTGCTGCTTCGTCCCGCAGGGAGGAGACTGCCTGGCTCAGGGTGGCGTCGTCGGGAACGGCTTTGACGGCCTGCTCGAACTTGTTTTTTGCCGTTTTGACCGCCTCCACCTCGTCTTTCGCTACGTCCTGGCTCGCTTTGATCAGATCGTCGTAGGTTTTCGCGACCTGATCCCGGGCCGAATCGACCTGCCCCACGGTGACACCCGGCTTAAGTGTCTGCTTGAAATTTGTCAGGGCTCCGGCAAAGGCACTGGCGGCAGCGCACGCCTGCGAAACATTCTCCTGTGCTCTGGCGCTGCTGACACTCGCTCCAGGGCTGGAAGGGCTGCACCCCGTGAGCAGTGCGACGGCTGCCCCGATTGCTATCGATCCGGCCAGAATTGGGTGTGGTCTCGACATTTCGAGGCTCCTATCCGAAATGGGCTTCGCCAGGCAACCGCGCCACTGGCATACAAAACCATTCTCTGGCGGCACCGGAGGCGTGTACCTCATCCACGGAAGGTGATCCGCGTTGGTTCCGGGACCTTCCGGTTGCCTGGCTGCTGGCGGCGGCGGCGGCCCGGCGAGCACCAACGCCACGCCCGGGCCGCCTACCCCGGCTTCAACCGCATCTGCATAGAAACGAACCGCCGTGGTATGTCCATGCATATCGCGGATCAAGGGCCTCGGTTAGGGTCGAAGGGCCCGCCTGGTTCAAAGGGCCGGCTGCACTCCGAAGGCCACTGCGAGCTTCATGATCTTCTCGGCGCGGCCCAGGCGTGGCAGGTCGGAGCCGTCCCGGATCACGCGTCCGCTGGCCTCGAAGTCGGCCATGAAATCAGTGGCCCAAGCGACGTCGGACGGCGTCGGGCTGATGACCTCGTTTATGACGGGGGTCTGGTCGATCGCGAGGCAGAGCTTGCCGGTCATGCCCATCATCACGGTAATGCCGGTCTGCTCGCGGAGGATGGGGTGGTTGGTGCCGACGGTGGGGCCGTCGATGGGGCCCGGCAGGTTGCCGACGCGGCTCGCTACGACCAGTTTGGCGCGCGGATATGCCATGGCTTCGGCGGTGGCCGCCATGCCCGTGTCGCGGCGGAAGTCGCCCGAGCCGAACGCCAGCCGGAAGGCACCCTGGGCCTTGGCGATGTTGTTGGCTTCCTCAATGCCGACGGCGGACTCGACCAGCGGGATGACGGGCGTCTTGCCGTCCATGCGGTGGAAGCTCTCGGTGACCTGGTCTGCGGACTCGGTCTTGGCCAGCATCACACCGAGCAGGCCCGGGGTGCCGCGGAGGCCGGCCAGGTCGTCCGCCCAGAAGGGGCTTGTGGCGTCGTTGATCCGCACCCAGGCGCTGCCGCCGGCAGTCAGCCAGTCCACGACATTGCCGCGGGCGGCGTCCTTCTGCGAGGGGTCCACCGCGTCCTCGATGTCCAGGATGATGGCGTCCGCGCGGGACGCCGCCGACTGGTCGAAAAGCTCGGGTTTCATCGCGTTGACCAGCAGCCAGGAGCGGGCGATTTCGGCGGGGATGTTGCGTTGGGGCCGGACGGTCCCGGCAGTCGTGGTGGAAGTCATGTATCTACGCTATCCGCCCAGGGGCGTTTGCGGCTAAGCGATCCGGCCCTCTGGGGCGACCAATACGACCAAAATCACGTCCCCGCCCGGCTGCGCCCGCCTCTGGGCCGCGCGAGTGGCTGCGGAGGTAGCTGTCGAAGCCTCTCACTTGCCGCCGGAGCTCGTTGCTGCAATTTCGGCATTGGGGGTCCGGGCGTAGTCGGTGTTTACCTGGTAGCCGTGCTGGTCGAGTATCAGCGCCTGCTGGTTGATGTTCTTCAGCTCGGCGTCGGAGAGCTGTTCCACCTTGACGAGGTCCAAGGTCTCCTGATTGTCCCCGCCTACGGCTGTCACTTTCACCAGACCCGTGCCTGCTGAATAGAACTTCTGCTGGTGGCCTACTGCCGGTTCCAGCGGATTGTGTTCATCAATGACCAACACATCGTCGTAGCACCCGGTGGGAACACACGTTCGCTGGTTCTCCTGAACCACGCCCCCGCAGTCCAGGAAGTTCACTGCTGGCGCATGAGCCTGCACGTAGCTCGGCGTGCCGACCCGGGGCTCGGCCGGCATCGCTATCCCCGCCTGGGCTCCGGACAAGCCGCTCAGAAAGGTGGCGGGTGCGCCGGTGAATTCGCCGCTTTCGAACTCTTCCGGATATTCCCCGAAGAGCCAGACGTCTCCACTGTTTGACTGGGCAAAAAAGGCCAGTTCGGATTCCACCAGTTCCCCGTCGGCGTAGTCGCGGTCCCACAACACCTGGGTCTTGACGCCGTCTATCACTTTGTTAAGCCCGGTCACGGAATGGGTCACCGTACGCTCGATAGTGCCTTCTGCACTCGTGACCATTCCCGTTGTCGTGTACTGCATGCCGGGCGTCAGGGGAAACCACTTATTGTCGACCTTCGGCGACGCCGGGAAGGCGGTGCGGTCGAAGTGGAGGGCGGTTTCTGGCCCGCAAAGCCCCACGGCCACGGGAGCAACTGTTGGTGAGGGCGGAGCCGACGAAGCCCCCGGCGGCTCTGTTGTCGCCGCGGGCGCGGAGTCCGAGGGTGCTGTGGAAGTGGCCGGGGGTGCGGGTTGCCCGGCACACGCCGACGTGGACATCGTGAGAAACAGGATGAGGGCGGAACCCAATGCAAACCGTCGATCGTGGGGCTGGAACATCTCGGTCGCCTTTCGTCGTTGGACTTCGGTGGCTTCCAGCACTGTCCTCGGCCCGCCGTCCCGGGGGCTCATCTGCTGGGCAGCGCTGGCCAAACCGCGCCGAGTTGCCCCAACGGGGTGCGAGTTAGGGTCTGGGGTGATTCACCGAGGAAGCACCAGAAGGTGCGTTCAGCCTCCCCTCCACTCACGAGACCTTGCCAGTTCCGGACCGGCGTAGTAGAAATCATGGCCTTTTTTCGGCTGTTTGAGAAGACCGCGGCAGGGCACGTTGTATCGCCGGATAGCGGATGTCCAGGCGGAGTCAGATGCGTCACATCCCTCGCTCGGTCTACATACGTCCTCCGGACAGGCGCTGCAGTTTCGGGGCCGCCTCTCACCCGCGGGGGCCACCTTCATATCGGTTACGGGATGTTGCTGCCGCGAGCCGTGACCCAGAGCCGGTACCATTCGGCCCGGGTCAGGGACGTGGCAACCTCGGCCGCGTCTGCGCAGGCCTGGATGCGGTCCGGGTTGGCGGTGCCGATCACCGGGGCGATTCCGGCCGGGTGCTTCATCAGCCAGCCCAGCAGGACCGATTCCCCGGTGGCGTTCTTCTCCGCGGCAAGCTGAGCCACCAGCCGGGCGGTTGCCTCCTCCGCGGCCGACGGTGCCGCGGCCGGTGCCCCCGTGTAGAGGCCCCGCGCCAGGGAGCCGTAGGCCTGCAGCGTGATTCCGTGCCGGACGCAGTGCTCCACAGTGCCGTGCGGGAAACTGTAGTCCGTTCCCTCGGCGTGGTTGACGAGCACAGTGCTCTCCAGCCAGGCGCGCTTGAACAGGCTCATCTCCAGCTGGTTGGCGACCACCGGCGTCTCGAGCCGGTCCTGCAGCACTTCGATTTGGGCCCCTGACATGTTGGACACCCCCAGCGCCCGGACCTTGCCTTCGTCCATCAGCTGCCCGACGGCGGAGGCCACCTCAGCGGTGTCCAGCAGCGGATCAGGGCGGTGCAGCATCAGGACGTCCACGTAGTCCGTGCGGAGCCGGTCGAGGCTTTCGTTGACCCGGGCCAGGATGGCATCCCGGCTCAGGTCGTAATAGGTCTCCAGTCCCTGTTCGTTGAGCCGGATGCCGCACTTGGTCTGCAGCCGGATGCGTTCGCGCAGCCCGGGGGTCTGCGCCAGCACCTCGCCAAAGACCGCTTCGGACTTGCCGCCACGGTAGATGTCGGCGTGGTCGAACAGGGTGATGCCCGCGGCCAGGGCGGCGTCGACGGCGGCAGCGGCCTCGTCCACGTGCGCGGACGAGTGCGGCTCCGACGACCAGCTGCCGCCCAGGCCCATGCAGCCATAAATCAGTTCCTGGCCCGGCACCCGTCCCCGGGCCGGATCTTGGGCCGGATCTTGGGCCTGATCCTGGTCGGGCTCGCCGCCCGGCGCGTTCACCGCAGCCAGACGGTGGTGCTGCCCGGCAGGAGGTTCCCGTCCAGCGGGCCGCTGCTGAGCAGCACCTCTCCGGCGGGGAGTTCCACGGGCCCGTCACCGAAGTTGGTCACGGTCTGCCAGCCGCCCGCGCGGCTGAAGTGCAGGACCCGCGGGCCGGCCGGGTGCCATTCCAGTTCCTCCGAGGTCTGCAGTTCGCGGCGCAGCTGCAACGCCTGGCGGTAGAACTCAAGGGTGGAACCCTCGACCCCGTCCTCGGCGGCGACCGCGTAGCGGCTGAACCAGGCCGGCTGCGGCAGGTGCGCCCCGCCGTCGCCGAACCCGAACGAGGGTCCCTCAGCGGCCCAGGGCAGCGGGACGCGGCAGCCGTCGCGGCCGATCTCGACGCCCTTATTGCGGAAGAAGGCCGGGTCCTGGCGGTCGGCGTCGGGGATGTCGGCGACTTCCTGCAGCCCGAGCTCCTCACCCTGGTAGAGGTATGCGGAGCCCGGCAGTGCCAGCATCAGCTGGGTGGCCGCGCGGGCACGGCGCAGGCCCAGTTCCTCATCGAGTTCCTCGGCCGGGGCGCCGGCCAGCAGCCAGCCCTTGCCGTCCTGGCCCTTGGCATGCCTGCCGCCGCCCTGGGGCAGCCCGTAGCGCGTGGCGTGGCGGACGACGTCGTGGTTGGAGAACACCCAGGTGGAAGAGGCGCCGGACTCGGTGGCCTCCGCGAGGTTCCGGGTGATGATTTCGCGGAACTCCGCCGCGTCGAAGTCGGCCTGCAGCAGGTCGAAGTTGAAGGCCTGGCCCAGGCCCTGCGGGCTCGCGTAGCGGCCGCGGCGGCTCGCGTGGACCCAGGCTTCGGCGACCGCCGTGCGCGGCGGGTTGTACTCGTTGAAGACCTCGCGCCATTCGGCGTAGATCTCGTGGACCTCGTCGCGGTCCCAGAACGGGTGCGAGCCGTCGTCGAAACCGTCGGCGCCGCCGTCGGCCCCACCGTTTGCCCCGCTCAGCTCGACCTTTGACAGCAGCGGCTCGGTGAGGTCCTTGGTCAGGGCGTGCGCCACGTCGACCCGGAAGCCGTCCACACCGCGGTCGGACCAGAAGCGCAGGGTGGTGAGGAAATCGTCGCGGATTTCGCGGTTGGACCAGTTCAGGTCCGGCTGTTCCTTCGCGAAGATATGCATGTACCACTGGCCGGGGGTGCCGTCCGGCTCGGTGATGCGTTCCCAGGCCGGGCCGCCGAAGACGGATTCCCAGTCCGACGGCGGGATCTCACCGTTTTCGCCCTTGCCGTCCCGGAAAATGTAGCGCTCCCGGGCGTCGGAACCGCGGGGGGACGCGAGGGCTTCCCGGAACCAGCGGTGGAGGTTCGAGGAGTGGTTCGGGACGATGTCGGCGATCAGCTTGATGCCGGCGGCGTGCAGGGCGGCGGACATCTCATCGAAGTCCTCCAGCGTTCCGAGCTTGGGGTCCACGTCGCGGTAGTCGTCGACGTCGTACCCGCCGTCGGCAAGGGCGGACGGGTAGAACGGGCTGAGCCAGACGGCGTCAATCCCGAGTCCCTTCAGGTAGGGGATCTTGGCCGTGATGCCCTTGATGTCCCCGAGGCCGTCACCGTTGGAATCGGAGAAGCTGCGCGGGTAGATCTGGTACACGGCTGCCTGGCGCCACCAGTTGGGGTCGGCGGCGGGATCGGAACCGGACAGGGTTGCCAGCGTGGCGGTGTTGGACAAGGGGTGATCCTCACGGGGTTCGAAACTGGTTTCTGGTAATTTAGATACAAGCTAAATATATTGCCTGAACAAATTATGGGTCCGGACTGACGGGGAGGTCAAGATGCCGCACGCCGCCGCCACGCCCCAGCTGCTGCGCCGGGTGAACGCCCAGTCGGTGCTCGGCGTCATCAGGAACACGGACGTGGCCACCGGGACGGAGCTGATGGCCCGGACCGGGCTGACGCGGGCATCCGTCATTGCCGTCTGTGAAGACCTGATCCGGCGCGGCTGGATCCGCGAGCTCAACGTCCGGGATGAGGACCAGCACGGGAGTCCGCGCAAGGGACGCCCCGCCCGGCGCTTCGAACTCAACTCGAGGGCAGGATTCGTCCTGGGCCTGGACCTCGGCGCGGCCACCACCACCGCGGCCGTCGCGGACCTCCGCGGCACCGTCGTCGGACGTTCCAGCGAGCGCTTCCGGGCCGCTGGCATCCCCGCGGCGGAGCGGATCGACGTCGTCGACCGGGCCTGCCGCCGGGCACTGGCGGACGCCGGAGCCCGCCCGGAGGACGTCCTCGCCGTGGGCGCGGGCCTCGCCGCACCAGTGGACCGCGACGGCAGGGTGTTGGTAACCCAGCAGTTCTGGAGCCTGTTCGACGTCGGGCTCCGCACGGCGCTGCAGGAATTGCACGGCTGGACGGTGCTGCTGGAAAACGATGCCAACCTGGCTGCCCTCGGCGAGCGCTGGCGCGGTTCCGGGGCCGGCGTCGACGACCTTGTGGTGCTGCTGGCCGGCGAACGGCTGGGTGCCGGAGTGCTGGAGTCCGGGCGGCTGCTGCACGGCCGCCACGGCGCGGCCGGCGAAATGGGGTATCTGGACCTCGTGGAGGGCGTCGGCTCCAGCGACGGCATCGCCAGCCTGGCCAGGCAGTGGTCCGCTGCCGGCGGCGGTCCCGCCGCGGGCGGGGAGGCCAGCGCACGCCGGGTCTTCGAGGATGCCGCCGCCGGGGAACCCGCAGCGCTGGCGATCCTGGACCGGCTCTCGGACCGGATGGCCCGCGTGATCGCCTCGGTGGCGAGCTTCATCAACCCGGAACAGGTGGTGATTGGCGGCGCCGTGGCCGAATCGGCGGGGGTTCTGCTGCCCGGCATCACGGCCCTGCTCCCCCGTTTCACCGCCACGCCGCCGCGCGTGACCGTCTCCCCGCTGGGGGACGCGATCGTCACGGTGGGCGCCGTCCGGCATGCCTTGAACTACGTTGAGGCGAATGCCCTGGAGCTGGAGCTGGAGCTCCGACACTAGCGGCGGAGCGGGCCGGGCACGCAGACTTTGCTCAAGTTTGTGCAACGATTCGCTACCTATGGCGAAAGTTTCCTGCAAGTTGCCGGGTCTCACGGCGCGGCGTCCGTAGACTGACCTCACTTCCCGGTCTCCCCGGCCGTCCTGCTGAGCCTTCAGCGGGGCGGCGGTCTCATGAAAGACATCACGTGAACTCAATACGGAAGACGACGGCGTTGCTGACGGCGCTTGTCGTTACGCTTGCCTCCCTCACCGCTGCGACGCTCTCGCCGGCCCTCGCCGATTCGACGCCGGCGCCCACCACGACGGCGTCGCCGTCGCCGTCGGTCGCGCCCACGGCGACAGCGGCCACGGCCACGCCGTCGGCTCCGGCTCCGGCGACGACGGCTGCCAGCACCACCGCGACCACAGCCGCGCCGGCGCCAACAGCTTCGCCCACGCCCAGTCCGGCTGTGAGCACGGCTTCCCCGGCGACGGCGGAGTCGCAGTCTTTGACGTCTCCGGAACCGCTGTTCACCGAAGTCATCGGCGGCAGCAACCCGACCTCCAGCGCGTCCGTTGAGAGCGCCTCAATCCACGGGAAAAAAGGCGCCGAGCAGGGGCACGCCGCCACCGAGGCCTATTCCCTCACCCGGAGCGGTGACATCAAGGTGAAGCTGGTTATGGTGCAGCTGGCGGACCGGACTGCGACCATCCCGGAGGCGGACGCCCGTGCCGCGGTCTCCACCAGCAGCGAGTACTGGCAGGCCATGTCCAACGGCCGGCTGTCCATGAGCGTTGACAGCGTCGAGAACAGATCGAGCAAGGCAACGTCCACGCAGAGCTATTCATCGATGATGAACACGATCGCCGCGGAAATCGGCTGGGTCCCCAGCTCCTACACGGCCCTCGTGGTGTTCGTGTCCACTCCCACGCTGTCCGACGGGGCCTACGGCGCGGGCTGGAGCTACAACGGAACCAGCGGTCGTGTCCTTATGCCGCTCCCGGCGACACTGACCAAGAGCGTGCTGACCCATGAATTCGGGCACGTCCTTGGCCTGATGCATGCCAACAGGCTCCGCTGCGGGGACGGCGCCGTGGACACCGCCAGCAACGCCGACGGTTCGTTCGCCAACGGTTCGTGCAGTGTGGAGGAGTACAAGGACAACCTTGACTTGATGGGTGTCTCACAGACCAGCCAGCCGGTGGTCAGCTCCCCCATCTACGAATTCGGCGGATTCGGCGCCGGCAATGAGGTCAGGAACCTGGGCAAGGCCGTGGGCAGGAACTCCTACGAGTTGAAGGCCTGGGGAAGCGCTGACGCGAGCCGCGCCGTCAAGTTCACGGATCCCATCAGCGGTGAGGCCTACAACCTTGAACTCCGCCTCCCGGTGGGCAACGACGCGGCCACGGCCGTCAGCGGCAACCGCGGGGTGAAGGTGGTCCAGGCCTACGGCGCCGGTTCCATCGCGCTGCAGCCGAGCACCACGACATTCAACGGCTACTACAGCTATAACCAGACCTGGCAGCCCGGCCAGTCGTTCAAGACCCATGCCGGGACCAAGGTAACCATCGACTGGATCTCAAATTCCGGTGCGGGCATCACGATTGATGCGCTGCCGGCCGCCAAGCCGTTGCTCGTCGCCCCGGGCGACTTCAACGGCGACGGCATCGCCGACCTCATTCAGCGCAAGGTCAACGGCGAGCTCTGGCTATATCCCGGCGACGGTACCGGCAGGTCCCGCGCCGGCCAGCGGATCGGCACCGGCTGGGAGATTTACACCAGCATCCTGGGAACCGGCGACTTCAACGGTGATGGCAGGAACGACCTTGTCGCCCGGAAGTTCGACGGATCGCTGTGGTTTTACGCCGGGACCGGAACGGTTGCGGCAGGCAGCGAGGGGTATCTAGGCGCGGTCAAAATCGGCGACTTTGGCTGGGAAACCTTCGACTCACTCCTGGGTGTCCGCGACTTTGACGGCGACGGCAAACCGGATATCCTGGCCCGGCGCCCGGATGGTGTGCTGGTGCTGTACCCGGGCATGGGCACCGGCCGGCCGGGAACGCCCCGGGAGATCGACTACGGCTGGGAAATCTTCGACCAGCTGATCCCGATCCAGGACTTCAACGGCGACGGGACTAACGACCTGGCCGCACGGCGCCCGGACGGATCCCTCTGGCTGTATTCCAACTCCGGAGCGGCGAAGCTCATCCAGCCCCAGCAGATTGGTACCGGCTGGGGCATTTACGCCACGATCGTGGGCACCGGAGACGCTAACGGGGACCGCACCGCCGACTTCGTGGCCAGCCAGGCCGACGGAAACGTCTTCTTCTACGCCGGGACCGCAATGCGGGACGAGGGGTATGGCAGCGCGCGGAAGATCGGTGACTTCGGCTGGGACGCCTTCGACAGCCTGACGACCATCGAAGATTTCAACGGAGACAAGTTTGCCGATCTGCTGGCCCGGAAACCGGACGGCACACTGTGGTTCTACCCGGGCAACGGGAACGGCGCCTACGGCGTGCCGCGGAAGATCGGCCTAGGTGGCTGGGACGTCTTCAATGCACTGGTCAGCGTCCGGGACTTCACCGGAGACGGCAAGAATGACCTTATCGCCCGCAAGCCCGATGGCAGCCTGTGGATCTACCCCGGCACTGGCCGGGTCGATGCTGGCGACCCGGGCTACACGTCCCCGAAAAAGATCGGCACCGCCGGCTGGAACGCGTTCACCGCCCTGACGGGAACCGGCGACTTCAACGGGGACGGGAAGAACGATCTCGTGGCTAGGAAGTCCGACGGCTCGCTCTGGCTGTACCGCGGTACGGGCACAGTTAGCGCCAGCAACGAGGGATATACCGCGCCCATAAAGATCGGCGATTACGGCTGGGAAGTCTTTAACCAGTTGTTTGGGGTTGGGGACTTCAACGCGGACGGCAAGAACGATGTCCTCGCCCGGAAATTCGATGGCACGCTGTGGATGTATCCGGGAGACGGCAAGGGAAAGCTCACAACGCCGCGCAGAATCGGAACAGGCTGGAACGTGTTTGACACGGTCCTGGCGGCCGGAAAGTTGAACGCAGACGGCTTCCCCGACTTGGTTGCCCGGCAGCCGAACGGTTCGCTCTGGGCATACTCGGGGACCGGCATGCAGCCGAACGAGGGCTACCTCGCCCGTATCTTCGCGGGTTCGGTGTCGTAGGACGGTGCGCAGAACCCCCTGCGGCCGCAGTAGCTGAATCAGCAGGCGGAATGGGCCGGATCGTCAACGATCCGGCCCATTTCTCTGTCACCACTGCAACATCCGCGCGGCACGGCCGCAGCCAGCTGCTCCGGGGGTCACTCCGGCATGATCATGGTGCGCAGGTCCAGCTGCCGGAGGACCCGGTCCGCGACCTCGGGGTCCACACCGGGTTCGTTGCGGGCCGCGACGACCTCCTGGCGGGCGGCGTCGAGCGCGATCGTCTGCACGGCAATCGCCAGCTCGCGCCCGCGTTTGCGCATCTCCCCCACGCTTTCGTTGCGGATGCTGCCGTCCAGCAGTTCGGCGTGCAGCCGGGTCATCTTTTCCTTGACCAGCGCCACCTTCTCCGGCGGCAGTTCCTTCATCAGCTCGTGCGCCTGCAGCGCCGCGATGGCCGCCTCCTGCGCCCGCCGTGCGAGTACGCGGGCGGCGTCGCGCTCTTCCGAGCCGTCACCCGAAGCCTTCAGGACCCGCATCAGCCACGGCAGCGTCAGCCCCGGGAGGACCAGGGTGGCCAGCAGGACCGCGCAGGCGATGACAATGAGCTGGCTCCGGGCCGGGAACGGGCTCCCGTCGGCGATGGTCAGCGGCAGTGCCAGGGCGAGCGCCAGCGTCGCGAGACCGCGCATGCCGCACCAGGTGAGGATGAGGACCTCCTTGGCGGAGTTGGGCCGCAGGGAATCCGTTGTGCTGCGTGCCAGGCCGGACATCATGGCCATCCAGGCCAACCGGACGGCGAACACGAGCACGCAGACCACCATGGCGTTGCCGATCATGCCGACGATTCCGGCGCCTTCGTCGCGGATGACCTGCCGTACTTCCAGTCCCACCAGTCCGAACGCGAGCCCGGTGACCAACAGCTCCACGACGTCCCAGAAAGCGGTGCGGGTGACCCGCTCGGCGGCGTCCTGCGGCCGGGCGTGGCGCTGAATCTCCAGGGCCGTGACGACGACGGCGATCACCCCCGAGGCGTGCACCTCCTCGGCAAGGATGTAGGCGGCGAACGGCACCACGAGGGTGACGGCGCTGCGGGCCACCATGGACTGGACCAGCCGGGTGATGAGGCTGGTGAACCAGCCCATGCCGATCCCCACGGCCACCGCAATCGCCGCGCCGAGCACAAACTGCAGCACGACGTCGGGAGAGAATTCGGTGCCGGATACGGTCGCGGCGACCGCGGCCTGGAAGATGACGATGGCGGCGGCATCGTTGAAGAGGCCCTCGCTTTGCAGCACCGTGATGAGCCGCCGGGGCATGTGGACGCGACCGGCGATGGACTCCACGGCCACCGGATCCGGCGGGGCAACCATGGCCCCCAGCGCGATCGCCGCGGGAATTCCGATCCCAGGGATCAGGAGCCACGCCGCCCCGGCCACCACCGCCGTCGAGACCACCACGAGGGCCACGGCGAGCATCAGCAGCGTGCGCCAGCGGACCCGGAACACGGCCCAGGAACTGCGTTGTGCCGTGGCGAAGAGCAACGGCGGCAGGAAGATGGGCAGGATCAGTTCCGGCGAGATCGCGATTTCGGGAAATCCGGGGATGAAGGTCAGCGAGGCGGCCAGGATGAGCATCAGGACCGGGAACGGCAGCCGCAGCCGGTCCCCGATGCCGACCGCCACCACCGTGGCCAGCAACAGTCCAATGATGAGTGCCAACTGGTCCATAGGCCCACTTTCCCGGGAGTCATCGGGTCAGGCCGCTGCGTCGGATGAGCCGGCCGCCCCCACCACTGTATCGGCACGTCGTGGACGCGGCCGACACGCGGGGACGGGTCCCCGCGGGGGTCAGCCCACGGGTCCCAGGGCGGCAGCCAGTGGCAGCGTGCCGTCCCGGAATTCGATGGTCCGCCCGGCCGTTGAGGGCAGATCCAGCACGGCCGCCGCGACGAGGGCCACGTTGGCACGGGCTGTTTCCCGTCCGCCGGAAGGATCCGCGGGATTGACGTCGATCAGGCCGTTGCCGGGCCCGTCAGTGAGCGCTCCCGGCCCCAGGATGGTCCAGTTGAGGCCAGTTCCGCGCAGGTAAGCGTCGGCGGCAGCCTTGGCCTCGGCATAGGCGAAGAAGCTGCTGTCCTCGGGGACGCCGTGATTCGGGCCGGCGCCGAGATAAGAGACCATGATGTAGCGCCCGACGCCGGCGCTGACTGCCGCGTCCATCGACCGGATGGCGGCGTCCCGGTCCACTGCGTAGGTCCGCTCGGGGTTTCCGCCGCCGGCGCCGGCCGACCAGACCACGGCGTCGTGGTTCCGGAGCGCCCCGGCGATCTCCGCCGTCGTCGAATGTTCCACATCCAGCACCACCGCTGTGGCGCCCGTCGCCGCGACGTCCTCCCGGTGGGCCGGGTTGCGGATGATCGAGGTTACGTCCATTCCCTCCCCGGAGAGGATGCGGGAGAGTTCCAAAGCCACCTTGCCGTGGCCGCCGATGATTGCGATTCGCGTCATGGACCCATTCTGTCCCACCACCGCGCAGCCGCAACCGCGTCTGCCGCCCTTCACAAGAGACCCGGGATACGTCCCCGACGCGTGGGGCGACGTGGTTAGCGTCCTGCGGGAACCGCTCTGCGCGGATCTTGACGGCGGACCAAAATTCCCGGGACGGTTACCGCCGGGCGGTGGCATGATGGGCGCATGAGCCAAGTCACGTGCGATCTGACCATCTCCATCGACGGATTCGCCGCTGGCCCGAACCAAAGCCTTACCGAACCCCTGGGCGAGGGCGGAGAGCTCATGCACAGGTGGCAGTTCGAGGAACCCGAGTCCAATGCAGCCGAGCGCGAAGGAATCCTCGCGGCCGGCGCCTACATCATGGGGCGGAACATGTTCGCCGGCCCGGGCCCCGGGGCGTGGGCTGAGGAATGGCGGGGATGGTGGGGTGAGGAACCGCCCTATCACGCACCCGTATTCGTGCTCACCCATCATCGCCGCGAGCCCCTGGAGATGCAGGGCGGCACGACGTTCAACTTCGTGACCGATGGGATCGAATCGGCGCTGGCCCAGGCACGGGAGGCCGCCGGCAGCAAGGACGTGGCCGTTGCCGGAGGAGCGCAGACCGTCCGGCAATTCCTTTCGGCGGGGCTGATTGACGAGCTGCGGCTCCACATCGCGCCGATCCTCCTGGGAGCGGGCGAGCGGCTGCTGGACGGCGTCGCGAACCTCACGCTGGAGCCGACGGAAGTGAGCGGCACCAGCCTCGTGACCCACGTGCGCTATCGCGTAATCCGGTGAAAAGCGTTTGATCCGCAGATCGTCATGAGCTGGCAGCGCCGGCTGACGGGCGTGGACGAGATCGTGATTTCGTTTAGTTGAAAGCGGAGATGCCGGTGATGGAGCGGCCGATGATCAGGGCTTGGACGGTTCGGTGCCTACGTCGGTGTGGATCGCCTCCTCACCCAGGCGGGCCATCTGGGTGACCGTCAGCTGCATGGTCGCCAGTTCGGAGAGCATCCGGGGCAACCGATCAAGGCAACCGGGCTCAAATCGGAACTACGCCCACCCGCGGCCGGCCACGAGAACCAACCTTCGCCTGCATGAGGGCTGCGAAATTCAGAGCCGGCTGTGCTGAACTGTACTGCTTTCATTGTTCGTATCCTTGGTGTTCGCAGAGGCTGAGGTAGTCCTCGCGGACGGGCGCGAAGACATCGATGTTCAGCGCTTTCTCCT
>NZ_JAVDVQ010000023.1:0-64853 GCF_031456935.1 Arthrobacter ginsengisoli
TGAAAGAACCATAGAGACACGGCGTTGACAGGCGACCACGGCACCATTTTCAGCCCGGAACGGGCGTCCGACAAGGACATATTGGCTAGCGCCGTCGTCCGGGAGCCACGCCGCGTCCATGAGACAGGCCCGGTGGACCGGACACGCGCAAAAGCCCTGCCCCGCGTTGGAACGCGGGGCAGGGCTTGCGCCGGTGACAGGTGACCGGGTGCGGCTGCGGCTGCGGGTGCGGGTGCCTAACGCTGCCGGGCGGCCGCCGTCGACGTCATACACTCACCTTTTGGATCTGCTGCTTCATGGTCTCCAGCTGGTAGCGGGAGACCTCCGCGGCGTTGTCGTCCTCGGCGAAGACGCTGGAGACCATTACGGTGTCTTCCCGGTCGAGGAAGCCGATTTCCTTGAGACCGCCAAAGAACTCGTCCCAATTGACGTCGCCGTCGCCGATTTTCAGGTGCTGGTGCACCCTGACCGGGTTGCCGGGCGGGTTCGTGATGTAGCGCAGCCCGTGCGAGGCGTGGTGGTCCATGGTGTCTGCGACGTGGACCAGGCGGAGCTTGTCCCCCGCCGCGCGCATGATGTCCAGCGGCGCGTCCTTCATGTGGAAACTGTGCGAGGCCACATAGACCAGGCCCACGTTCCTGGAGTTCAGCCCGCGGATCACCCGGATCGCGGCCAGGCCCTCCTCGACGAAGTCGTCCGGGTGCGGGTCGATCAGCAGGTCGATGCCTTCCCGCTCGATGATCGGCAGCAGTTCCTCCATCGAGCGGTAGAACGCCCGCTCGGATTCCTCCGCCCTCTCCGGGCGTCCGCTGAATTCGGTGTTCATGGTGCTGACGCCGAGGTCCACGGCAATCTGGATGGCACGCTTCCAGTAGCGGACAGCTGCTTCGCGGGCGTCCTCGTCCGGACCGGACCAGCGCAGCACGGGCAGCACCGAGGCGATTTCGATCCCGGCGTCCTTGCAGGCCTTTGCCAGCTGTCCCACCAGCTCGTCGTCCGCCTTGGGGTGGTTGAAGAACGGGATGAAATCGGGATGCGGGGTCATCTGCATGTATTCGTAGCCGAGGTCGGCGACGACGCGCGGGAACTCCAGGAGTCCGTGGCTGTGGTGGAACGGTGTGGGGTCAAGGGCGATTTTCACGTTGAACACTCCATCGTGGATCTGGCGGCGGCACGGCCGGCCGGGTGGCTAGCGGTAAAGGGCGGGTTTGGCGTTCAGCTTGACGGCGACCTTCTCGCCGTTCTTTTGCGCCTCGACGCCGGCCTCGCAGCAGGCGGCGGTCGCGTACCCGTCCCAGGCCGTCGGCCCACCGATTTCCCCGCGCAGGGCGGCGTCCACCCAGGACTGGATTTCGACGTCGTAGGCGGCCCCGAAGCGCTCCTCGAAGCCCGGGGTGACGTTGCCGCCCCAGCGGCCGTTGCTGCGGGTGTACGGGCCCTTGTCCCCTCCGATGCTGACGATGCCGTCCTCGAAGGACGCCTGGGTGGCCACCTCGTAGCCGAACTTGGCGTTGACGTAGATCTCGACGTCGGCCAGGACACCGGATTCGGTCTCGATCAGCACGTGCTGCGGGTCGTGCTGGCCGGCCGGGGCGTTCCGGGTGGCCTTGCCCAGCCGGACCTGGACGGAGGTGATTTCCTCGCCGGTGAAGTAACGGATGGCGTCGAATTCGTGCACGACGGAGTCGTTGATCAGCATCTCGTTGGTGAAGCCGGCGGGGGTGGCGGGGTTGCGGTGCTGGTGGTGCAGCATCAGCAGTTCGCCGAGTTCGGCGCTCCGGATGATCTTGCCCAGGGCGGCGTATTCGGCGTCGAAGCGGCGCATGAAACCGACCTGGATGCGCTGGCGGCCCAGCTGTTCCTCGGCCCGGACGATCTTCCAGGCCGACGCGGCGTCCGGGGTGAGCGGCTTCTCGCAGAGGATCGGGATGTCCTTGGCGATCGCCTTGAGCAGGATGTCCTCGTGCAGGAAGCCCGGGGTGGCGATCAGCACGGCGTTGACGTCGCCGTTGTTCAGGGCCTCGTCGGCGTCGGCCAGGGCGACGGCGCCCGGAATCCCTTCGATGGCGGCCTGGGCGCGGGCCAGGTCGACGTCGACGACGGCGGCAACTTCCGCGCCGTGGATGCGGGTGTTGAGCCGCTGGATATGGTCTGCGCCCATACGGCCGGCGCCGATGACAGCTACGCGGAGGGTCTTTTTCATGGTGTGGTCCTCGGTTCTAGTTGACGGCGGTGCGGGAGCCGCAGGAGCAGGTAGTTCCGGGTGCGCTTGGCGATCGGCATCGGGACATCGAAGGCAACGGGGTACATGTCCTGTTCCACAATGCCAAAGATCGGCCGGTTCAGCGCCTCAACAGCTTCGATGACGGCGCGCAGGTCCGGCAGCCCGTTCGGCGGTTCGGTCATGACGCCGGCCAGGTTGGCGGCGGCCCAGGTCATGTTTTCCGCGTTGACCTTTTTCAGGATGTCCGGGTTGATCTGCTTGAGGTGCAGGTAGCCGATCCGGTCCGGGTAGTTCTTGATCAGCTCAAGGCTGGAGGCCCCGCAGTATTCGGCGTGGCCGGTGTCCAGGCAGAGGTTGAGGTACTTGGCGTCCGTGGCGGCGAGCAGGGTCTCGATGTCCTGCTGCGCGCCGACATGGGAGTCGGCGTGCGAGTGGAACTGCTGCTTGAGGCCGAAATCCTCCAGCAGGGTCTTGCCGAGGCGGTTGTGGCCGGTGAAAAGGTCGCTCCAGGCCTTCTCGGTGAGCTCACCACTCTCCACGGCCTCGCCAGTGACGTCGTCGCGCCACATCGCGGGGATGACCACAATGTGTTCGCCGCCCATCGCGGCGGTGAGTTCGGCGACCTTGCGGGCGGGTTCCCAGGCGCTTTCCCATTGGTCCAGTCCGCGGTGGAAGGCGGTGAAGACGGTCCCGGCCGAGATCTTCAGGTCGCGGGCCTTGAGCTCCTCGGCGAGCCGTGCCGGATCGGTGGGGAGGTAGCCGTAGGGGCCCAGTTCGATCCATTTGTAGCCGGATTCGGCGACTTCGTCGAGGAAGCGTTCCCAGGGGGTCTGCTTGGGGTCATCCGGAAACCAGACGCCCCAGGAGTCCGGCGCGGTGCCGATGATCAGCTTGTTCTCAGTCATTTCCATTCCTTCTCATCGATTGCTCCGCAGGTGCCCTTTTGGACGCTCAAAACGGCGGTTGTGGAGCAGTCGATTGGGGTTGGTGGGTCGTCAGTTGGACGGGAAGTTGTAGGAGGCGCCGGAGGCGTGGGTCGGCTCGGGCCAGCGTGAGGTGACCACCTTGCCACGGGTGTAGAAGGAGACACCTTCCGGGCCGTAGATGTGCTTGTCGCCGAAGAGCGAGGCCTTCCAGCCGCCGAAGGAGTGGTGCGCCACCGGAACTGGAAGCGGCACGTTGATGCCGATCATGCCCACGGTGACGGAGCGCTGGAACTTGCGGGCGTTGGCGCCGGAGGAGGTGAAGATGGCCGTGCCGTTGCCGTAAGGGTTGGAGTTGATCAGGGCGATGCCGGCGTCCAGGTCCTCGACCCGGACCACGACGAGGACGGGGCCGAAGATTTCCTCGCTGTAGGCGGTCATTTCGGTTTTGACGTGGTCGATCACGGTGGGGCCGACCCAGAAGCCGTCCTCGTGGCCGGGGACGACGAGGTCGCGGCCGTCCACCACCATCGCGGCACCTGCGGCCTCGGCCTCGGTGACAATCCGGACGATGCGCTCCTTCGAGGCCGGGGTGATGACCGGGCCCATTTCGGCGTCGGGCGCGGTGCCGTTGTTGACCTTGACGGCGAGGGCGCGTTCCTGGACCTTCTTGACCAGCAGGTCGGCGGCATCACCGACGGCGACGGCGACCGAGATGGCCATGCAGCGCTCACCGGCGGAGCCGAAGGCGGCTGCGGCTAGGTGGTCGGCTGCGTTGTCCAGGTCGGCGTCGGGCAGGATGATGGCGTGGTTCTTGGCGCCGCCGAGGGCCTGGACCCGCTTGCCATGGGCGGTAGCGGTCTCGTGGACGTACTTGGCGATCGGGGTGGAGCCGACGAAGGAGATCCCGTCCACGTCCGGGTGGGTCAGGAGGCCCTCGACGGTTTCCTTGTCGCCGTGCAGGACCTGGAAAACGCCGTCGGGCAGGCCCGCGTCCTTCCACAGCTTGGCCAGCAGCATCGAGGCGGAAGGGTCGCGCTCGGAGGGCTTGAGGATGAAGGCGTTGCCGGTGGCGATCGCCATCGGCGCCATCCACAGCGGGACCATGACCGGGAAGTTGAACGGGGTGATACCGGCGACGACGCCGAGCGGCTCGCGGAAGGAGAAGACGTCGATCCCGGTGGAGACCTGGTCCGAATAGTCGCCCTTGAGCAGGGTCGGGATGCCGCAGGCGTACTCGATGACCTCCAGGCCGCGGCCGATTTCGCCCTTGGCGTCGGAGAGGACCTTGCCATGTTCGGCGGTGATCAGTTCGGCGAGCTCGTCCACGTGGGCCGCGACGAGCTCACGGAACTTGAACAGCACGGCGGTGCGCTTGGCGAGGGAGAAGTCGCCCCAGGAATCGGCCGCGGCACGGGCGGCGGCGACGGTGGCGTCCAGGTCCGCCCGGTTGGCCAGCCGCAGCTCTGCGGTGACGGCGCCGGTGGCGGGGTTGTACACGGGCTGGGTGCGGTCCCCGTCGCCGGCGGTTTCGGCGCCGTTGATGAAGTGGTGGATGGTTTTGGTGGTGGTGAGGGTGGTCATCAGGAAGTCCTTGGGGGTTGGAGTCTGGGGGTGGCTTCGGGGGCCGGGCTCAGCCGAGCAGCTTGCGCTGGTGGCTCTTGTGGTCGGTGTAGGTCTGGAAGGCCTGTTTGGTGGAGTCGAGCTCGGAGACCTGGGAGACCGGGACGTCCCACCAGGACTCGGAGCTGGGGGCGTCCAGCAGCGGGTCGGATTCGACATGGATAACGATCGGGCCGCCGCGTTCGGGGGCCGCTTTGGCGTCCCGGACGGCCTGCTCGAGCTCAGCGATGGCCTTATCCCCCGGTTCGATCCGGATCACCTTCACGCCGAGGCTTTCGGCGTTCAGGGCCAGGTCCACGGGGAGCCGGTCGCCGTCGTCGAAGCTGTGGTGTTCCTCGTCCAAGGCGCGGTACTGAGTGCCGAAGCGCTGCGAGCCGAGCGATTCGGAGAGCGAGCCGATCGAGGCGTAGCCGTGGTTCTGGATCAGGACCACGATCAACTTGATGCTCTCGGCGACGGCGGTGACCAGCTCGGTGTGCATCATCAGGTAGGAACCGTCCCCCACCATGACGACGACGTCGCGCTGCGCCCCGCCTTTCGCGGCTTCGGCGAGGGCCGCGCGCTTGACGCCGAGGCCGCCCGGGATCTCATAGCCCATGCAGGAGTACGCGTATTCGACGTGGTAGCCGAATGGGTCCCGGACGCGCCACATCTTGTGCAGGTCACCGGGGAGCGAGCCGGCGGCGCAGATAACGACGTCCTGGGCGTCCATGGCGCGGTTCGTGGCGCCGATGATCTCGTTCTGCGCCGGCAGCGGTGTGAAGCGGGTGTCGAACGCCTCGTCCACCGTGGCGTCCCATCGCTTCTTCTCCGCCGCGATCTGCTGCTCGAGGTCCGCGCCGATGCGGTAGCCGCCGAGGGCCTGGTTCAGCTTCACCAGGGCCTTGCGGGCGTCGGCGACGATCGGCAGGGAGCTGCCGTGCTTGTAGGCGTCGATCGCGGCGACGTTGATGTTGATAAACGTCACATCCGGGTTCTGGAACGCGGTCCGGGACGCGGTGGTGAAGTCCTCATAGCGGGTGCCGATCCCGATGATCAGGTCCGCTTCGCCAGCGATGGCGTTGGCCGCCGTCGTGCCGGTGGAGCCGATCGCACCGAGCGAGAATTTGTGGTCCCAGGGCAGCACGCCGACGCCGGCCTGGGTGTTGCCAACCGGGATGCCGGTCAGCTCGACGAACGTTGCGAGTTCCTCGTTGGCGTAGGCGTACAGGACGCCGCCGCCGGCGATGATGAGCGGGCGCTTCGCGGCCCGGATGGCCGCGGCGGCCCGGCGGATGTCCTCGTCGTCTGCGTCCGGGCGGCGGATCCGCCATTCGCGTTCGGCGAGGAATTCCTCGGGCACGTCGAAGGCCTCGGCCTGGACGTCCTGGGGCAGCGAGATGGTGACGGCGCCGGTTTCGGCCGGGTCCGTCAGGACGCGCAGGCCGTGGTGGAAGGCGGAAAACAGCTGCTCGGGCCGCGTGACCCGGTCGAAGAACTTCGACAGCGGGCGGAACGCGTCGTTGACCGTGATGTCATAGCCGTGGGGCTGCTCGAGCTGCTGCAGCACGGGGTCTGCGGCGCGGGTGGCGAACGTGTCGCTCGGCAGCAGCAGCACCGGCAGCCGGTTGGTGGTGGCCAGCGCCGCGCCGGTGAGCAGGTTCGAGGAACCGGGCCCGATCGAGGTGCTGATCGCGAAGGTCTGGCGGCGCCGCGTGTGCCGGGCGTAGCCGACCGCCTGGTGCGCCTGCGCCTGTTCATTCCGGCCCTGGTAGTACGGCATGATCGTCGGATCGAGCTGCTGGTACTGCTTGAGGGCCTGGCCGACGCCGGCAACATTGCCGTGTCCGAAGATCCCGAAGGTGCCCGGGATCAGCCGCTCGCGGTAGTCCTCGCCGCCGATCGAATCAACGGTGTACTGCCTGGACAGGTATTCGACGACGGCCTGGGCGACCGTCATTCTGCGTGTTCCTCGTGCCGTGGTGATTCCCATGGGACGTTACTCCGATACTTCTGCGGTGCGGGTGGATACGGTGTGGTGGAGCAGCGACGCGGCGGTCGCCACTGCGCCGGCGACGTCGCCGTCGTACGGGTAGAGCAGGGTCCGGCCGACCGTGAGCCCCTGCACTCCGGGCAGCGCGAGGGCTGCCTCCCAGCTCGCAAAGACGTCGTCCTGGCTGCTGTCCGGGTCGCCGCCGAGGAGCACGGTGGGCATCGTCGTGGAGGCCATGACGCGTTCCATCTCGGCCACGACCGGCAGCTTCATCCAGGTGTAGGCGCTCGTGGAACCCAGGCCTTCGGCGATGGCGACCGACTTGATGACCGCGTTGGTCGACAGGTCGTTGCGGATCTTGCCGTTTTCCCGGACGGAGAGGAAGGGTTCCACCATGGCGATGAGCTTGCGCCCGGCGAGCGAATCGATCGCTTTGGCAGTGGCCTCCAGGGTGGCCACGGTGTCCGGATCGCCGAGGCAGATGCGCGTGAGCATCTTGCCGCCGTCGGCCCCCAGTGCCTCGAGGGCGGCAGCGGTGTGGCCCGTGAAGCGGTCGTCGAACTCGTTGACCAGGCCCGAGAGCCCGCCGCGGTTCATCGAACCGAACAGGAGCTTGCCGTCCAGCGCGCCGAGCAGCAGCAGATCGTCCATGATGTCCGGCGAGGCCAGGAGGCCGTCCACGTCAGGGTTGGCGAGCGCGATCCGAAGCCGGTCCAGGAGTTGGCGCCGGTCGGCCATGGCCACCGGGTCGTTGCCGACCGCGAGGGCGCCGCGGGCCGGATGGTCGGCGGCGACGATGAAGTTTTGTTTGCCCGATCTCGGGCCAGGATGGCGGCGGCGGGCCTTCGCTGCGCGGGCGATCGCGTCCGGGTCTTCGAGCCGGATGATGCTCAGGTGCTCGTAGCGGCGGGGATCATCGTCCACCGTGGCCGTGGCGGAGGAGGGATTCAGGCTCACAGGGTTGCTCCTTCGGTGGCGTAGGGCCCCGCGGCCAGCCGGCCGCGTTCGGCAAGCAGCGCGGTGACTTCCTCCGGCGTCGGCATGGCATCGGCGCAGGACAGCCGGGACGCGACGAGAGCGCCGGCCGCGTTGGCGAAATCGAGGACCTGGGCGAGCGGCCAGCCGGAGAGCAGCCCGTGGCAAAAGGCCCCGCCGAAGGAGTCTCCGGCGCCGAGGCCGTTGACGGTTTCCACCGGGACCGGAGCGGACACAACGCGTTCGGTGCGGGTCTTGGCCATCACGCCGTCCGGGCCGAGCTTCACGACGGCGATTTCGACGCCGGCTGCGAGCAGCCGGTCGGCCTGCTCGTCGGGTGTGCCTTCGCCGACGGCGACGGCGCATTCCTTGTCGTTGCCGATGGCCACGGTGACGTGCGGGAGGATCCTGGCGACCTGTTCCCTGGCGTCCGCTTCGGAGGCCCAGAACATCGGCCGGTAGTCGAGGTCCAAAACGGTGTACTGGCCCGGCGTCAGGCCGGTGCGGGGCCGGGCCTGGTGGGCGGCCAGGTGCGCGCTCCGGCTGGGTTCCTGGCAGAGGCCGGTCACGGTGGACCAGAAGATGCCGGCGTCGCGGATGGCGCCCAGGTCCAGCTCCGCTGCCTTGATCTGCAGGTCCGGGGCGGTGGGGAACCGTCCGTAGAAGTAGAGCGGGAAGTCATCCGGGGGCTTGATCGCGCAGAAGGTGACCGCGGTGGGCCATTCCTTGACGGGGGTGACGAAGGAATCGTCCACGTTGAACTTGCGCAGTTCGCGGTGCAAGTAGGTGCCGAAGGCGTCGTCGCCGGTGCGGGTGATGACGGCGGCTCGGCGGCCATGGCGGGCCGCGGCCACGGCGACGTTGGACGGGGAGCCGCCCAGGTATTTTCCGAAGGAGGTGACGTCCTCCAGATCCACCCCGATGTTGTTCGGGTAGATATCAACGCTGATGCGCCCGATCGTGAGCAGTTCGTGGGTCACGGTGATCGTGGACCTTTCTGGTGTGAACTTTGTACCTGTACACAGCCTGAGCTTCGTTGCCTGGCGGGCTGGCGTGAGCCGGGCCACATCCACTACTTTGCCCTAGAATCCATGTACTGTCAAAGGTTTGTACTGACATATTTACAACTTGACACGGAGGGCCGACCGGCCTCGGCGCTGCCGCTCCGCCGGCCGGCACAGCCCGCGGCTACCGGGCGGGGACATCCAGTTCGCCGGTAACGTACTGGGCCCGGCCAAAGCCGAAGGACCAGTCCCCCGCTGCGTTCTCGACGTAGCCGATAAACACGTCCTCGCCGGCAATCCCGGCAGCCGCCAGCTTGGCAGCGATCGCGGCAAACAAGGACTGCTTGGCACCCTGGCCTCGGCCGGCCTGGGTGAAGATCTGGATCATCACAACCTCCGGCGTGCGCTCAAACCCGAGCCCGGCATCCTGGGCGAAGATCTGGCCCCGTGGATGCTCGGTCAGCACATGGAAATAGTCCCGCTCCGGAATGCCATATTCGGCGAGAATGGCCTCGTGGATGCTCCGGCTGATCACCTGAAGCTGCTCGGGACTGCGGCCCTGATTGACGTCTATTCGCACGAGAGGCACTCGCTGCTCCTTCGATAGTTTGTCCTGACATACTAACAAAGAAATTTTGGACAGCACAAGGGTTCCCGCAGAAAAGGGATTGCGAATCCCCGCACTCCAGGCGTAGCCTTAAACAACCAAGAGATTGATCAACAAAGTGATTGATTAGCAATCGAGAACTGGGAAGGAGGCTCTCACCCGCATGGATTCCGGCGACGACGACCAACTCGACTCGGCCTTCCTGGCCCTCGCCGACCCCGTCCGTCGCCGCATCATTGCCCGGCTCAGCCGGGGTCCGGCCACCGTGAATGAACTGGCGGAGCCCTTCGCGATCACCAAGCAGGCGGTCTCGAAACACATCCAGGTCCTCGAGCAGGCGCAACTGGTCACGCGCACGCGTGACGCCCAGCGCCGGCCCGTCCACCTGAACCCCGCACGGCTGGAGGAGCTCACCGCATGGATCGACCAGTACCGGCTGGTCCGCGAGGGGCAGTTCCGCAGACTGGATGCCGTGCTCCAATCAAACGCCGCGGCACGCGGCACACAGGCAAAGGACTCATCATGACCAACGCCCTGACAGTAAATGTTCCGGAGGGATTGCCCTTCATCGAGTTCGAGCGGGAGTTCGATTTCCCCGTCGCCGATGTCTTCCGGGCCCACAAGGAACCCGAACTCGTCGCCCAGTGGCTCGGCCCGCGGGGGCTCCGGATGGAGATCGACCACTACGATTTCCGAACGGGCGGCAGCTACCGCTACACGCACATCGCACCTGACGGCACCGAGTACCGCTTCAGCGGGATCTTCCACACGGTCCGCGAGAACGACTTCGCCATCCAGACCTTCGAATTCGACGCCTACCCGGACGTGGTCAGCATCGAGTTCCTGACCTTCCAGGATCTGGGCGGCGGACGCACCCGGCTGACGGCCCACTCGGTCTATCCCAGCATGGAGGCCCGGGACGGAATGGCCCAGTCCGGCATGGAAAGCGGGCTGTCCGAAGGCTACGAGCGGCTCGAGGAACTCCTCGCCGGCGCCGGTACTCCCCAGGCGCAGTCAGGGAAGGTAACGGCATGAGCAACGCGCTGAAGCTCGTGGTCCCGGAGAACGTGCCGTTCGTGGACTCCGAACGCGAGTTTGACTTCCCGGCGGCAGCGGTTTTTAGGGCCCACTGCGATCCGGACGTTTTCCGGCAGTGGATCGGGCCGCGGGAACTGGCCACCAGCATTGACCAATTCGACTGCCGGCCGGGCGGAAGTTACCGCTTTGTGCAGCAGGGCAACGACGGGCGCCAGCACCCGTTCCGCGGGGTCTTCCACACGGTCCGCGAGAATGAGTTCGTGCTGCAGACCTTCGAGTACGAGGGATACCCGGATATCGTCACGCTGGAATCCGCAACGTTCGAGGATTTGCCGGGCGGGCGCTGCAGGCTCACCGGCAGATCCGTCTACCCCAGCGTGGAGGCCCGCGCGAGGTACCTCGCCGATGGCATGGAAGCCGGCATCGCCGCCGGCTACGAGCAGCTGGACGAGCTCCTCGGCGTTCAGGCCAGGCAGTAGACAACGGACGGTTAAGCAAAAAAGTACGACGGCGGCAGGCCACCTTCCCGGGGGATGGTGACCTGCCGCCGTCGTACTGGAGTGGTGCTGTGGTGCTGTGGTGCTGTGGTGCTTGGAGCCTAGAGTGCTGCGAAGACTTCGCGCAGGAGCTTGGCGGTCTCGGACGGCGTCTTGCCGACCTTGACGCCGGCTGCCTCGAGGGCTTCCTTCTTGGCCTGGGCGGTGCCTGCGGAACCCGAGACGATGGCGCCGGCGTGGCCCATGGTCTTGCCTTCCGGAGCGGTGAAGCCGGCCACGTAGCCAACAACCGGCTTCGTGACGTGTGCCTTGATGTAGTCGGCGGCACGCTCTTCGGCGTCGCCACCGATTTCGCCGATCATAACGATCGCCTTGGTCTCCGGGTCAGCTTCGAAGGCTTCGAGGGCATCGATGTGGGTGGTGCCGATGACCGGGTCGCCGCCGATGCCGATGGCGGTGGAGAAGCCCAGGTCGCGCAGTTCGTACATCATCTGGTAGGTCAGGGTGCCTGACTTGGAGACGAGGCCGATGGGGCCCTTGCCCGTGATGTTCGCCGGGGTGATGCCGACGAGGGCCTCACCCGGGGTGATGATGCCGGGGCAGTTCGGTCCGATGATGCGCGTGACCTGCTTGCCGTTGGCGTCGACCTTGGACTGGGCCAGTGCCCAGAACTCGGCGGAGTCCTGGACCGGCACGCCTTCGGTGATGACAACGACGAGGCCGATGCCGGCCTCGATGGCTTCGACGACGGCGTCCTTGGTGAATGCCGGCGGCACGAAGACGATGGAGACGTCAGCGCCGGTCTCGGCCATGGCTTCCTTGACGGTGCCAAAGACGGTGATCTCGGTGTCGCCGTGCAGGACGGTGGTGCCGGCCTTGCGGGCGTTGACGCCGCCAACCACGTTGGTGCCGGCCTTCAGCATCAGGGCGGTGTGCTTGGTGCCTTCGCCGCCGGTGATGCCCTGGACGATGACCTTGGAGTCTTTGTTCAGATAAATAGACATAGTCGGGTCCCTTTACTTCGCTGCGTTGGCGAGCTCGGCGGCCTTGTCGGCGCCCTCGTCCATGGTGGCGGCCAGGGTAACCAGCGGGTGGTTGGCCTCGGCCAGGATGCGGCGGCCTTCCTCAACGTTGTTGCCGTCGAGGCGGACCACCAGCGGCTTGTTGGCGGAGTGGCCCAGCTCGGCCAGTGCACCGACGATGCCCTTGGCGACGGCGTCACAGGCGGTGATGCCGCCGAAGACGTTGACGAAGACGGACTTGACCTGCGGGTCGCCCAGGATGACGTCGAGGCCTGCAGCCATGACCTCGGCGGAAGCTCCACCGCCGATGTCCAGGAAGTTGGCGGGCTTGACGTTGCCGTGGTTCTCGCCGGCGTAGGCAACGACGTCGAGGGTGGACATGACCAGGCCGGCACCGTTACCGATGATGCCCACGGAGCCGTCCAGCTTGACGTAGTTGAGGTCCTGCGCCTTGGCCTTGGCCTCGAGCGGGTCAGCAGCGTCCTTGTCTTCAAGGTGGGCGTGCTTCGGGTGGCGGAAGTCCGCGTTCTCGTCGAGGGAGACCTTGCCGTCGAGGGCAACGATGTCACCGGCGCCGGTCAGGACCAGCGGGTTGACCTCCACCAGGGTGGCGTCTTCCTTCTTGAAAACGTCCCACAGCTTCAGGATGACGGCGGCGACCTTGCCGCGCAATTCCTCGGCGAAGCCTGCAGCGGCGACGATTTCGTCGGCCTTGGCCTGGTCGATGCCGACGGCCGGGTCGATCGCGATCTTGGCGAGGGCTTCGGGGCGCTCAACGGCGAGCTGCTCGATTTCCATGCCGCCTTCAACCGAGCACATGGCCAGGTAGTTGCGGTTGGCCCGGTCCAGAAGGACGGAGAAGTAGTATTCCTCGGCGATGTCCGCACCCTGGGCAATCATCACGCGGTGGACGGTGTGGCCCTTGATGTCCATGCCGAGAATGTTGGTGGAGTGTTCAAACGCCTCGTCAGCGGTCTTTGCGACCTTGACGCCGCCGGCCTTGCCGCGGCCTCCGGCCTTGACCTGCGCCTTAACGACGGTTACGCCGCCGATTTTCTCGGCAGCTGCCTTTGCTTCTTCAGGGGTGTGCGCCACGATGCCAGCAAGCACGGGTACACCGTGCGCCTCGAACATATCGCGCGCCTGGTATTCAAACAGGTCCACGGTTTAGTGTCCTTCTACGTCGAAGTAGTTTCTGTACAGCCGGACCCCACGTTATCGCGGTTACCGGGCTGCGGAATAAACGCGCCTGCGACTAGCTTGGAAACGAGCCACACGGCGCAATGCTCCTTTCGGAACTCTAGCCCTTTCTTGCGACGGGCCCGTTCCAGACTACCCGTTATGTGAGTAAGGACACTATTCTATGGAGCGTAGAAAAACCGCTAGATTACGGGGTTTTTGGGACTGCTGACGGCGGCCGGGAGGCCTGTTTCCCGGCGTCGGAGCTCAGCTCGTAATGGTCCCGGGAGACAAAGGAGGCGACTCCCGCGGAGACGTTTCCGCAGGCGGCCCCGCAGTTGTACGCGGCACAGCGCAGACGGTTGCGCTCCACGTTCTGGCCCTCGCCGAGGACGGGCTGCTGCGAAATCGGGCCCTGTGCGGGTTCCGCAGGCGCCAAATTCAGCCTCCTGCTGTGTGACGCCGGAGCGGCACCCGCCTTACTGTGCGGTCGCCGTTGTGAGCAGCGCGGCTCCGCCAAGGTCGCCGGGCATGGGCTCCGTTATGCCCGCCGGGATGCTTGGCGCGTCGGACCGCCGTCGTCAGCGACCGGCGTCGGGTGTCCCGGTGCCGCGCGTCCCGGCGGTGGCGACGACGGCTTTGATGACCTCGACGGCGGCCCCGGCGCTGTCTTCCACTTCAAACTGTCCGCGCATCGCCTGCGCCCGCGCACGCCAGGACGGATCTCCCAGCACGGTGTCGACAGCGGAGCGGAGCGCTGCGCTGCTGGGCGTCTCGGTCTTCAGATTCACCCCGACGCCGGCGTATTCCACCCGGGCATTGACGTCGCTCTTTCCCTCGTTGAGGCCCGCCGTCACGAGCGGGACCCCGTGGGACAGGCTCAGCAGCACCCCGCCGAATCCGCCGTTGGTGACGAAAACGTCAGTGGACGGGAACACCCGGGCAAAGTCGACGTAGTCCTCGACGACGACGTTGCGCAGCGGATACCGCCGTCGCAGTTCGTCCGTGCCCCTGCCGCCAGTCGCCACGATGATGCGGGTGTCCGTATCCTTTAGAGCCTCGATGGTGGGGATCATCAGCTTTGCCGGGTCCCTGTTGTCCACCGTTCCCTGCGTCACGACAACGGTCCGGGCGTAGCTCCTGTCCGACGCTGTTGCCTGCCGGGCGTCCGCGGCGGGAGCGGTGGCGGTATCCGGACCGAGGTCGGATTCCGCGCGGTGCGGCAGCAAGGCGCCGACGTAGTGGACTTTCGGGTTCACGTTGCGGCGCGGAAAGTCCAGCGACGCGGTGCCCGTCTGGATGACTGCATGGGACCACCGGTAGGTCTCGTCGGTGATGGGGGTCCCCCGGCGGGTGGACAGCCCGTAGCCCTGCAGTTGCCGGACGTAGCTGGTCCGCGCCGGTTTGGTGACGAACTGGTCCGACACCAGCCGCGCACCGGCATGGAGGATCTTGTGGGCGGGCGTCCGCGCCGGCGTGAAGCCGAAGAACATCGGGGGCACCAGCGGATCGCTTTCCATATTGGCGATGGCAACGACACTGACCACTGGCTTGCCCAGCACAACGGCGACGAGCCGCTGGATGAACATGCTGTTGTCCATGACGACGGCGTCGAACGGAAAGCACTGGTGTACGTCCCTGATGTCTTCGAAGAAACTCGTGACGTTGCTGGCGAAAATGCGTTCGCCGTCGAACCGGATGGCCATTGGTCCCTTGAGCCTGGCGCGCTGCGGGTAGAGCTCGTTGAGATTGTCCCCGGTGTGCTCAATCGCTCGGTCGAAGGGGTAGTGCCGGATGCCCAGCGCGCCGAGTTTGCCGGCGAGGGTGCGGCCCGTGTACCAGCCGACTTCGTGGCCTTCGTCCCGGAGCCGGACGGCGATGCCCGTCATGGGGTTGAAGTGTCCGGCGATGGCCTGGCTGGCCAGCAGAATTTTCATGCCTGAGTCTAGGCGTCGAGCTTGGTCAGCGGGGCGTAGCGGAGCAGGAGCCGTTTCTCGCCGACGCTGAACTTCACCTTCGCCACGGTCTTGTCCCCTGCACCTTCGACGGCCAGCACGGTGCCGTTGCCGAAGCTCGTGTGGTTGACCTTGTCGCCCACGCTGACGGCGACAACCTCCTTCTGCGGCTGCACCCGGTTCTTGGCGATGGCCGCCGGAACATCGGCGTTGAAGCCGGCGGTCGGGCTGGCTGCGGCGCCTCGTGCGGTGCCGGCTCCCCAGAAGGATCCGCCGTACCGGCTGGAGCCGATGGACTCGCCACTCCCCCAGCCGCCGGACTGGCGCGTGGAGCCTTCGCGCTTCCACTCCACCAGTTCCTCCGGGATTTCCTCGATGAACTGGCTGGCCGGGTTGTACTGGCTCTGTCCCCACATGCTGCGGACCTCGGAGCGGGTCAGATACAGGCGCTTCCGGGCGCGGGTCAGTCCGACGTAGGCAAGCCGGCGCTCCTCGGCCAGTTCCTTCGGGTCCGTCGCGGAGCGCTGGTGCGGGAACAGCCCGTGTTCCATGCCGGTCAGGAATACCACCGGAAATTCCAGTCCCTTGGCAGTGTGCAGGGTCATCAGGGTGACGACGCCGAGGCGTTTGGCTTCGGCGACGGCGGCGGCCAGTTGGTCGGCGGACCCTGCCGGGGCATCCGGAATCTGGTCGGCGTCGGCCACGAGGGAGACGCCTTCCAGGAAGGCGCCGAGGGAACCCTCGGGGTTGTCGCGCTCGTATTCACGCACGACGGCGACGAGTTCCGCGAGGTTCTCCACCCGGGACTCGTCCTGCGGGTCGGTGCTGGAGCGGAGGGTCGCGAGGTAGCCGGTCTGTTCCAGCACCGCTTCCAGGGCGGCGGCAGCGCCCGAGCCGGAGGCGACTTCGGCGAGGTCGTCGAGCAACTTCACGAAGCCCTGGACCGCGTTGACGGACCGCGTGGCCATGCCCGGGGCCTCATCGGTGCGGCGGGCCGCTGCCATAAACGAGATCCGGTCGCGCTGCGCGAGGGAGGCGACAGCGCCCTCGGCCCGGTCGCCGATGCCGCGTTTGGGTTCGTTCAGGATGCGGCGCAGGTTGACGTCGTCGTCCGGGTTGACCAAAACCCGCAGGTAGGCGAGCGCGTCCTTGATCTCCTTGCGCTCGTAGAAGCGGGTCCCGCCGACCACCTTGTACGGCAGTCCGACGCGGACCAGGACATCCTCGATCGAGCGGGACTGCGCGTTGGTGCGGTAGAAGATGGCGACGTCGCCCGGGCGGAGGTCACCCTCGTCCTGCAGCCGGTCGATTTCCTTGGCGATGAACTGGGCTTCGTCGTGTTCGTTCTCGCCGACATAGCCGATGATCTTTTCGCCGTCGCCTTCCGCCGTCCACAACCGCTTCTCCGGCCGGTTGGGGTTGCGGGCGATGACCGAATTGGCGGCGCTGAGGATTGTCTGGGTGGAGCGGTAGTTCTGCTCGAGCTTGATGGTGCGTGCGTCCGGGTAGTCCTTCTCGAACTCGACGATGTTCCGGATGTCGGCGCCACGGAAGGCATAGATGGACTGGTCCGAGTCACCGACGACGGTGAGCTCGGCGGCGCCGGGGCCTTCGCCGACGATCTCCCGCACCAGGGCGTACTGGGCGTGGTTGGTGTCCTGGTACTCGTCGACGAGGACGTGCCGGAAGCGGCGCCGGTAGGACTCGGCGAGCGCCGGGAACGCCCGGAACATGTAGACCGTCTCGGCGATCAGGTCATCGAAGTCCATGGCGTTGGCCTGGCGCAGCCGCTGCGTGTAGCCCTTGAACACCTCGGCGACAGCCTGTTCGAAGGGGTCGTTGTGGTTGGCGCTGGCGGAATAGCTGTCAGCGTCGATCAGTTCGTTCTTGAGCGCCGAAATCTTGTGCTGGATTGCCTTGGGGGCGAACCGCTTCGGATCCAGGTCCAGGTTCTTGGCCACCAGATTGATCAGGCGCAGCGAGTCGGCTGAATCGTAGATGGAGAAGTTGGAGTTCAGTCCGACGTTCTTGGCTTCGCGGCGCAGGATCCGGACGCAGGAGGAGTGGAACGTGGAGACCCACATGGTCTTGGCCCGGCCGCCAACCAGGGCTTCGACCCGCTCCCGCATTTCGGCGGCAGCCTTGTTGGTGAAGGTGATGGCCAGGATCTCGCCGTGGTGCGCGCGCCGGGTGGCGATCAGGTAGGCGATCCGGTTGCTGAGCACGCGGGTCTTGCCCGAGCCCGCGCCCGCGACAATCAGCAGGGCGCTGCCGGCGTGCTTGACGGCTTCTTCCTGCTGCGGGTTCAGTCCCTCAAGGAGTTCGGCCGCGCCAGGGAGCTTCGGGTGGTCCCAGTCCCCGGCGGGGTTGTGACCCGGGACGCCATACGGACCGAGACCTCCGGCGGAGTCCACAGCCGCCGTGCCCGTTCCGGCGGGCGCTTTGGTGCGCACCGCCGTCTTCGAGGCAGCTTGAAAGGGTCCGTCGGCATAAGGGTCAAACAACATATCCATGGTGTTAACAAGTCTAGGCGGTGCCACTGACACCGGCGTCCGCCCCTCGGGACATGCCCTCCCCTGCCCCCGGCCAGCGGACATAGTGCCCACATGTCCAGGCCCCGCGGCGAACAATGAGCATGTCCCGCGGTGCGCCCAACACCCCATCGGGACATGCCCTCCCCTGGCCGCGGCCACCGGGACATGCCCTCCCCTGCCCCCGGCGGGCGGACATAATGCCCACATGTCCAGGCCCCGCGGCGAACAATGAGCATGTCCCGCGGTGTGCGAGGCGAAGATTGGGCATGTCCCCAAGCGGCAGGGGTGGTGCCGGGTGGCGCGCGCCCGGACCTACCCCGCGGAGCCGGATTCCAAGGCGGCACGGAGCTGCCGGACCGCCGTCGCACCTCCGGCGACGAACCAGTCCAGTCCGTTGACCCGCACGACGTCGGTGGCGCCGCCGGCGGCGAGGACGATCGCCTTGCCGGGCAGCCAGTCCCACTCCGGCGAACTGTGCTGGAACCAGCAGCCCAGTTCGCCGTCGGCCACCCGGCTGAGGTCGCAGGAGCCCGAACCGAACATCCGCAGCGCGGCGGCGGAGGTCGCGGCGGCGTGCCACGGCATCGCGCACATCGGGTCGGCGAGCCAGGTGGGGTGGATGTAGGTAGCGGCGCCGAGCTCGGCCAACGGCGTGTTGGAACGGCTGGCGCCCGGGATTCCATCCGTACGGAAGGTGGTCAGCCGCTCGCCGTTGAGGCTTGCGGGCCGGTCCGTTCCGCCGAGCCAGAGCTTGTCCTCCTCCGGCTGGAAGATCGCGCCGAGTTTCACCCCGGAAGAGTCCTTGAGGGCAATGGCGGAGCACCAGTAGGTGGAGCCGTGCAGGAAGTTGTAGGTCCCGTCGACCGGGTCGATCACCCAGGTCCTCCCGCTGGTGCCCGCCACGGAGGCGCCCTCTTCTCCGAGGATGCCGTCGTCTGGGCGGCAGCGCTGGAGTTGTTCCAGCACGTAGGCCTCGGCTGCGTGGTCCGCGGCGGTGACGACATCGGAGACCGAGGTCTTTTGCCTGCCCTCCAGACCGGCCTGCCGCATGAGGAGGGCCAGGGTCCCGGCCTCGCGCACGAGCGCCTCGGCGAGCTGGTAGTCGTCCAGCGCGGGGTTGAGTTCGGCCGTGCTGTGCCGGCCGAGCCGGTGCTTTCCAAGTTCAGTCACGCGCTCCAGCCTATCGGCGCCCGCCGGCAGTGAACAGGCGGCAGCCGGGCAGGGCCGGCCCGGGTGTCGGCCGGCGCCCGGCAGCCCGGGCGCCGGGCGATAATGGAGCCATGGCCAAGACACCCGCACAGCGGATCAAGAAGCACGGCGCCAACGCGGCCGTCCCCCAGCACTATCTGCCGTCGGTGATCAACCCAAGCACCAGCCGGACCCCGAAGAAGGCGCAAAACAACGGCAACCTGATTCTGATCGCCGGTGTCGTGGTGAGCCTGTTCCTGTTCTGGTACCTCCACTTGCTCACCCTTAACCAGCTCACCCAGCTCAGTGGGGGCATGGCCATGCCGGACTCCCTGGTCGGGGGCTTCGACCAGGGTTTCGTGGAGCAGCTGCGGACCGCAATGGACGAGGATGCCCGCGGGCAGCTCAACTACGTTCACAAAACGGCCGGCATGCTCTTTCCGCTGATTTTCGGCTTCACCTGGCTGCTGCTCATCGGTACGAACGTGGCACGGAAGGGACTGCGCTGGGCGCTGTGGACCGTGCCCCTGCTTTTCGCCGCCGTGAAGTTATGGGGCAATGCGGCCATTGACTCGATGATGTCCGCAGCAACGGTCGACGCCGGCCAGGTGGCCCTGGCATCGGGCCTCACCGTCGCAGGCTGGGCGCTTCTGGTCCTCAGCCTGGTGGTTGGCGGCGCAGCCCTCTTCCTGGGCCGCAAGCGCGCCTCGGCCGCGGTTCCCACCACGGGACATGCCCAGTCCTAGGCGCAGCCACCGGACATAGTCCCACTATGTCCATCCCCGGCGGAACCCGGAGAGCATGCTCAACAGCACCCACCACGGGACATGCCCAGTCCCAGGCGCAGCCACCGGACATGGTCCCACTATGTCCAACCGCCGCGGAACCCGGAGGGCATGTCCAATGCGGCGTGCAAGGGAGATAGCCAGGCAGAGTCAACCGGTCAGGCTCACGCCTCGGCCGTCAGGTACTCTCTGGCCTGATCTGCACGCTGCTGCGCACCTGAAGCCTCAAAATGTTCCGCTGACCGAAGCAGGTTCTCCCTGGCCGCTCCGAGGTTGCCAATCGCAGAATGTGCCCGACCCAGCAGAAGGCAGGCCTCGCCGAGGATCTGGGGGGATGGCTTGTCCGGGTCCGCACAAATCTGATCCAACAGTTCAATAGCGGCACTGGCTTCACCCGCCAAGAAGTTCCAGTGACCGCGGTTCAGCTTCATCAGCAGGTAGTCGTTGGCGCTTCCGCCGATAACGTCCGTGGCCAGCTCCGCCCGTTCAATGCAGCGCAGGGTGTCGGCGTCTGCGACGTCCGCCGCGAGCCGCATGGCCGCAGATGCCTTGTTAAATTTCGCCCAGACGTCGAGGTTTCTTGCCGGGGAAAAGGTCGCTGCCGCGAGCTCGTGGTATTCGAGCCCCTCCTGCACCCTGTTGCAAAGGAATGCGACGTTCCCGATAACCCAGTAGACCTTGCCGATCAGCTGGTCGTCGACTTCGGCAGAAATCGCCTCGGCCAAGTCAAGACATTCAGCCCAGGCCTCATCCAGTCTTCCCGTGTCCGCCAACGTGGCGATCAGAGCCTGGCGGGCCTTGACATTGGTTTCGACGTCATCGTCCGACACAAGATCCACGGCTTCCCTGGCGGCGTGTGCAGCCTGTTCCAGCAAACCAGCCCCTTGCCAAGCCTTGGCCACCAGGATGTAAGTGCATGCTTTGGCATGCGGGTCAGCCGTCGCATGGGGGCCGCTGGCCAGGTCCGAAGCGAGTGCTGCGCAGGCCTCGAATTCCTCCGCATCCAGGAGATTCTCGGCTTGGACGAAAGTCATGTTCCACCAGGCATCCATGTCGCCTTCACTGCGAGCTATCTCGGCGGCATCGTGGGCGCTGCTGGCTGCCTGAACGAAGGCGTGATTGGTCCGGTGCTCGTATGCCCGCAATTCAGCGGCGGCATACAACGGCGAAACGGAGTGCAGTGGCATGACTCCATTATCCGTTGCCACGGAAGCAGATCCGGACACGCCACAAAAGCAGGAGCCGCGCAGTTTTCGCGCAGGAATCGCTCAACTTCGCCCTAATAACACAGTTTTGGTGGTGCCTCGCGGATTATCCTGTCACGGCGTGTCCAATGGCCCTATACTGAACTCGCACAACATGAGTCCCATCAGCCTCTTACGTATCAGGAGCTCTTCATGAAGAAAACACTCGCAACACTCCTCGTCGCCGGAGCGCTGGCAGTCGCAGGTCTTTCCACGACTTCGGCTATCTCGGCTTCCGGCGAAAATGCCGGCCAGGGTTCCGTTCAGGCCGTTAACTGGTGGCCGAACTCCACCCCGAGGTTCTAATAGAAGCACCAAAGAGGCGGGCATCGGACTCCACGTCCGATCCCCGCCTCTTTACTATTTTCGGCCCATATCGGGGTGAACGACAGTGCGGGTGACTAATCCAGTCCCAAAGCCCCCGGGCCAATCAGTGCCTCGATCTGGGCTGCCGGCACGGGCCGCCCGAAATAGTAGCCCTGGCCGCTCGCGCAGCCCAGCCGGAGCAGTTCGGCCGCCTGCTCCGCCGTCTCGATCCCTTCGGCAACGGCCTTGAGCCCGCAAGCATGGATGAGGTGCAGGACCGCCGCGACGAAGTTACTCTGTTCCTCGTCTGATCCCAGCCCGGCGATCAGGCTCTTGTCGATCTTGACCACGTTGACCGGCAGTTTCCGCAGGTAGCTGATGGAGGAATAGCCAGTGCCAAAGTCATCGATTTCGAGTTGAACGCCCAGGCGCCGCAGACCGCTCAGGGAATACTTGTCCACGTCCCCGCCATTGATGGCCATGGACTCCGTGAGTTCGACGATGAGGTTGGCGGCGTCCACCCCAGTTTCGCTGAGGATGTCGCGGACGTGTTCGATCAGGTCCAGGTTCTGCAACTCGGTCGTTGAAATATTGACACGGACATTGAACTTGTCATCGACGTTCAACTCCTGCTGCCAGTGCCGAAGTTGGCGCACGGCGTTCCGCAGGACCCAGTGGCCCAGATCCACGATCATCCCGGTCTCCTCAGCCAGCGGGATGAATGAATCGGGCATCAGCAGGCCACGCTCCGGATGGTTCCAGCGCACCAGCGCTTCAACACCCTCAGTCCTGCCGGTGGCAAGATCCACCACCGGCTGATAGTGCAGCGTGAGCTGGTCCTGGCCGATCGCCTCACGCAGTTCGGTGATCATCACGCTCTGCAACCGGCGGGCGTAGAGCAACGCCGGCTCGAACACCCTGATGCTGCTGTGCGGCTGGGCTTTGGCGGCGTACATCGCCGTGTCCGCCTCCATCACCAGGTCGTCGACCGACTGCCCGGGTTCCGCGACGCGCAGCCCGATGCTGGTTCCGCAGGTGATCCGCAGGTCGCCGATTTCAAGGCTCTCGCCGAGGGCCTTGAGGATCCTGTTGGCGACGCGCCGGGCCCTGACCAGGTTGGACTTGGGCAACATCACGGCGAATTCGTCGCCGCCGAGGCGCGCGACCGTGTCCGTCTCACGGACGGACTCCTGGAGCCGCCGCGAGATCACCCGGAGGACATCGTCGCCGGCACTGTGGCCCAGCGTGTCGTTGATGCCCTTGAAGGAGTCGAGATCGAGAACCAGCAGGGCCGGCGGCAATTCGCCCCGGGCCGTCTCTGCAAGGGCGTGGCTCAGGACCGAATTCAGCGCCGTCCTGTTGGCAAGCTGGGTCAGCGGGTCAGTCAGCGCCATACGCTCCAGCTCGACCTGGGCGTCGCGCAACATCGCCGTTCGGCTTTCGACGCGTTCCTCAAGTTCCTGGTAAATGGTCTGCAGGTCGTCGGCCATCAGGTTGATCCCGGCGATGACCGCGGCGACGTCGTCCCTGGCCCCGGATTGCGGAATCCTGGTCGTCAGATCACCACTGGCAATCCGGACGATGCCTTCGACGAGGGCGTGCAGCCGGGGGTCCGGCGGATCAGTCTTCACTCGTGTAGGGCCCTAACCAATCGATGGCTTCAGCTTCGGACAAGAAAAACTGCGCCGGGATGGTCTCGGTCTTGGACCGCAACAGATAGTGCGCGATCACGCGATCGACGGGGCTTTCGCCAACGAGGGCAAAGGCGGACGCCGCGATGGAGGAGCTGTAGACGTGCCGGGCCTCGGGGCTGAGGCCCATGACACCCGTGATGACCAGCAGCACAGGCATGCGCCGGCCGTTGGCCAGCGCCCGGACCGCGGCTCCGGCCACGCGGGCCTCGGGTTCCGCGACCTCCGCGTTGGCGGGCAGCACTACCTCGATGATGCCGCCGTTGCGCATGCGGACACCGATCGGGGCACGAAGAAGCCTCTCCCATCCGGCATCCGGCGCGGCGGCAGGCTCGTCGGGGATCCGTTCGCCGGGTTCGGCCAGGGCATCAATCGTCATCGGAACCCAGCCCAGCGGGGGCCACCACGGCCGGTTCGCGGCCCGGGCCGGCGTCGTGGACACCGGCGCCCCGCACGCCCCCGACGGCAGTTGCGGGATCAACGCACCGCTTGCCTAGATCATCAGACATTCGTCCCCATTGAACTCCGAAGTCGGCCACTCGTCGTGCGCGGGAGTCAAGTCGCGCACGCCGCACCGGAATGTTCCGGTGAATGCCCTCATGATAATCGAAGGTCGGGCGATTGTGAGTCATAAGACACCCGCCGACCTGGTAGTTCAGGTTCCCTCCCCCGGGTGGCCAGCGCCGGGCGCGCCAGCGTTCCCGCCTGCCGGGCGGGCGCCCCCGCCGGCCGCCGTCGCCCGCGCCCTGGCCAGCCGCCGGACCGTGCGTTCGCTGCCCACCCGCTGCGCGACCACCAGCCCGACGGCGGCCGTACCGATGGTGATGGGATAACCCATCAGCCGCTCCAGGGTGCCGGGCTCCGACACGTCCATCCCCGTCACGCCGCCGGTGACCAGGGCGCCGAGGGACAACACACCGCACGCGAGGATGAACCGGCTCAGCGGTGTCTGCCGCCGCCAGAGCCAACCCAGCAGCACCAGCGCCAAACTCCCGGCAGCGAAATACATGATGGCGCCCACCGCATGCCACACGGAACGGGCGTTCTCGGGGACCAGCCCCACCAGGACGGTCCCGAGGCCGGCGGCGGCAGTAAGGGCCCGGGCGGCGATCGCGGCCGCCCACGGGATCCGGCTGGCCGGAACCAGGGTGAACCGGGCGCTGGGCCGCGCCGCGGTGCACAACAGCGGCGCGCTGAGCAGCAGCGCGCCCACCATCATGCCGATCCCCTGGACCACGAAAGAGGCATTCATCAGCAAATGGGCCGGCGAGCAGACGTCCCGGCCGTCGAAGACCCCGCAGGAGGTGGCGCCCAGATCGCTGATGAAACCGGTCCGGCGGCTGTACGGCTGCTGCCCCGCCCAGGCTCCGATCACTGCGGCCTCCGCCACGAAATACTGCAGCACGCTCAGCAGGGCCAGCGCGCCGGCGAAGAACCTCGTGGACGGCAGGTTAGGGATGTAAATGAAGGCCTGGGACGACGGGCCAGCGGGGGCGGTCATGCCAAGAGCGTAGTACGGCCCGTCACCTTGTATGCTTATATCCGTGTCCGAACGGGCCGGCCAACGGCCGTCCAGTGCGGACGCCCGCCCTCGTAGCTCAGTGGATAGAGCACGGCTCTCCTAAAGCCGGTGTCGTTGGTTCGATTCCAATCGAGGGCACTTGAACCCCCAGTCCCCGGACCACGCTCCGGATTTTGATCTCCGCGCCTACCTGCTGGGCGACTGGACCGTGGCACGAACCCTGCTGGACCGGTCCACCGGCACCCGGGGCTCCTTCACCGGAGTGGTCCGCTTCACCGAAACACCCGACGACGGCGGCCTCCGCCTCCGCGAGGAGGGCACGGTTTCCTGGGCGTCCGTCCCCGGCGGGCCGGCCGGCACCCCGTTCACAGGTCCCGCCAGCCGGGAGTACCTGCTCCGTCCCGCCGGTGCACCGGACTCGATGGACATGTTCTTCCCCGATGGCCGGCCATTCCACCGGATGGGCTTCGGGGCGCAGAGCAGCCAGGACCAGCACTGGTGCGACCCGGACACTTACCGCGTGCAGTACACCCGAATCGGCCCGGACGAATTCCACTACCAGTGGGATGTCACCGGACCCGCGAAGGACCAGCTGCTCACGTCGGTCCTGCGCCGCGCCACGGACTCCGCGGCATGAACCCGCTCATCGTTGTCTCCGCGGTCTGTGTCTTCGACGAGGCAGGACGCCTCCTGACCGTCCGCAAGCGGGGCACGGACAAATTCATGCATCCCGGCGGAAAGCCGGAGGCGGGCGAGACAGCAGCCCAGACTGCCGCCCGGGAACTGGCGGAAGAAGTCGGGATCGTCCTCGCCGCGGACGAGCTGGAACTCCTGGGCATCTGGTTCGCGGACGCCGCGAACGAGGCCGCCACCCAGATCCAGGCCACGGTCTTCACCGCCCCGGGGGCCTGGTGTGCCCATCCCTCCGCGGAGATCGCCGAAATCCGCTGGCTCGATCTGGCCGCGGAGCTGCCGGACGATCTCGCCCCGCTGCTCACCGACCACGTCCTGCCGGCCCTGGCCGGCCCGCGTCCCGGCCTCGCCGGCTAGCGTCCCGGCCTCGCCGGCTAGCGTCCCGGCCCGGGCCGGCTAGCGTCCCGGCCCGGCCCAGCTAGATCCCCGGCACGGCCTCTTCCGCGACGGCGCTGGCCTCACTGAACTGGGTCCGGTACAGCTCGGCATACCGTCCCTCGGCGGCCAGCAGCTCGCTGTGCGTTCCGCGCTCCACGATCCTGCCGTCCTCCACCACCAGGATGGCGTCGGCGGCCCGGATGGTCGAAAGCCGGTGTGCAATCACGACGGCGGTACGGCCCTCGAGCGCTGCCCCGAGCGCCTCCTGGACCGCGGCTTCATTGGTCGAGTCCAGGGCCGCCGTGGCCTCGTCCAGGATCACGACGCGGGGCTGCGCAATGAGCAGGCGGGCGATGGTGAGGCGCTGGCGTTCGCCGCCCGAAAGCCGGTAGCCGCGCTCCCCCACCACAGTGTTCAGGCCGTCCGGGAGCGAGCGGATCATGTCTTCGAGCCGGGCCTGCCGCAGCACGTCCCACATAAGCTCGTCGCTGGCGTCCGGTCGGGCCAGCCGCAGGTTGGAGGCAATGCTCTCGTGGAACAGATGCCCGTCCTGCGTCACCATGCCGAGGGTGTGCCGCATCGAATCGAAGGTCAGGTCACGGACGTCCACCCCGGTCCCGGGCGCGGTGCCGCCGAAGCGGACAGCGCCGGAATCGACGTCGTACAGGCGCGAGAGCAGCTGCGCGATGGTGGACTTGCCGGCGCCCGAGGAGCCCACGAGGGCGACGGTCTGGCCGGGTTCCACCCGGAAGCTGATGCCGTGCAGCACCTCTTCGCCGCCGCGGGTATCGAGCGTGGACACGTCCTCCAGCGAGGCGAGCGAGACCTTGTCCGCCGAGGGGTAGGAGAAGCGGACGTCGTCGAATTCCACGGACAGCGGCCCGGCCGGCGACGACACCGCATCGGGCTTCTGCTCGATGAGCGGCTTGAGGTCCAGGATCTCGAAGACCCGCTCGAAGCTGACCAGGGCGCTCATAATCTCGACCCGGGCGTTGGAGAGCGCCGTGAGCGGCGCATACAGGCGGGTGAGGAGCAGGGCCAGCACGACGACGTCGCCCGCGGCCAGCTGCCCCTGCAGCGCCAGGAGGCCGCCCAGGCCGTAGACCAGCGCGAGGGCCAGCGCCGAGACCAGCGTCAGGGCGGTCACGAAGGTGAACTGCAGCATCGCAGTGCGGATACCGATGTCCCGGACGCGCCCGGCGCGGGCCGCGAATTCCCGGGATTCCTCATCGGGGCGGCCGAAAAGCTTCACGAGGGTGGCGCCGGGGGCCGAGAACCGCTCGGTCATCTGGGTCCCCATGGACGCGTTGTGCTCCGCGGCTTCACGGCGCAGGTCGGCCAGTTTGGAGCCCATCCGGCGGGCCGGGATCAGGAAGATCGGCAGCAGGATCATGGCGAGCACGGTGATGAGCCAGGACTTGCCCAGCATCACCACGAGGGTCAGGGCGAGGGCCACGACGTTGCTGACGACCCCGGACAGGGTGCCGGCGAAGGCCGACTGCGCGCCGATCACGTCGTTGTTCAGCCGGCTCACGAGTGCCCCGGTGCGGGTGCGGGTGAAGAACGCGATCGGCATTTTCTGCACGTGGTCGAAGACCTTGGTGCGCAGGTCCACGATCACGCCTTCGCCGATGGTGGAGGACAGCCAGCGGGTGACGAGCCCCAGCCCGGCTTCGGCGACCGCCACAATGGCGATCAGCACGGCCAGCCAGACCACGACGTCGGCGCCCGCACCGGCGATGATCGCATCAACCACCTGGCCGGCGAGGACGGGCGTGGCAACGGCCAGCACGGCCATCACGATCGACAGCAGCACGAAGGCGATCAGCCTGCCCCTGTGCGGACGCGCGAAGCCGAACACACGCTTGAGCGTCTCCTTCGAGAACGGCTTCGAGCCGCTCGAGGCGCGCGTGATGTTGTAAAGGGAGCTCCAGGCTACCCGGTCCATGCTCATGTGTTGTTGCCTTTCGGGGCGGTGTGGCCCAACAGCTCGGTGACGACGCCGTTGTCCACGTTCCAGCGCGCGTCAAGGCGCACGTTTTCCAGCAGCCTGCGGTCGTGGGTGACCAGCAGCAGGGCGCCGTCGTAGCTTTCGAGGGCTTCCTCGAGCTGTTCAATCGCCGGCAGATCCAGGTGGTTGGTGGGCTCGTCGAGCACCAGCAGGTTCACACCGCGGGCCTGCAGCAGCGCCAGGGCGGCCCTGGTCCGCTCTCCCGGCGAGAGCGAATCCACCGGGCGGGAGGTGTGGTCTGCTTTGAGCCCGAATTTGGCCAGCAGGGTGCGGACTTCGGCCGGAGTCTGGTCCGTCAGCACGGCTTCGACCGCGTCCCCCAGTTGCAGCTCGCCGGCCAGCAGCCCACGCGCCTGGTCGATCTCCCCGAGGGCAACCGAGGCGCCCATCGAGGCGTCCCCGGCAGTGGGCCGCTGAACGCCCAGCAGCAGGCGGAGCAGGGTGGACTTGCCGGCGCCGTTGGGCCCGGTGATGCCGATCCGTTCCCCGGCGTTGAGCTGGAGGTTCACCGGCCCGAGCGTGAAGTCGCCCTGCTGCGCGACGGCGTCGCGGAGCGTCGCCACGACGGCGCTGGAACGCGGGGCACGGCCGATGCTGAACTGCAGCTGCCATTCCTTGCGGGGCTCTTCGACCTCTTCGAGCCGGGCGATGCGGGATTCCATCTGGCGGACCTTCTGGCCCTGCTTCTCGGAGGATTCGGTGCTGGCCGCGCGCCGGATCTTGTCGTTGTCCGGGTTTTTCTTCATGGCGTTCCGGACCCCCTGGGAGCTCCACTCGCGCTGCGTACGGGCCCGGGAGACGAGATCGGCCTTGGTGTTGGCGAACTCTTCGTACCGTTCCCGCGCATGCCGGCGCGCCACCGCCCGCTCCTCAAGGTAGGCCTCGTAGCCGCCGTCGTAGACCGCCACGGAGTTTTGCGCGAGGTCAAGTTCCACGATGGTGGTCACGCAGCGGGCGAGGAACTCGCGGTCATGGGAAACCAGCACCACACCGCCGCGGAGGCCCTGCACGAACGCCTCGAGTTTCGCCAGTCCGTTGAGGTCCAGGTCGTTGGTGGGTTCGTCCAGGAGGACAATGTCGAAGCGGCTCAACAGCAGCGCTGCAAGCGCCACGCGGGCCACCTGGCCGCCGGAGAGCCCGGTCATTTCGGCGTCCTGGCCGATCTCGAGGCCGAGGTCGGCCAGCACGGCCGGGACGCGGTCTTCCAGGTCCGCGGCGCCGGAGGCCATCCAGTGGTCAAAGGCGAGCGAATAGTCGTCGTCGGAGCCTGGGGCGCCACTGCCCAGCGCCTCGGCTGCGGACTCCATGTCGAGGGTGGCCTGGGTGCAGCCGGTGCGCCGCGCGATGTAGCCGCCCACCGTTTCGCCGTCGACCCGTTCGTGCTCCTGTGGGAGCCAGCCCACGAACGCGTCTGCCGGGGATAGGCTGACGGCGCCTTCCTGCGGCGCGTCGACGCCGGCCAGGAGCCGGAGCAGGGTGGACTTGCCCGCCCCATTGGCTCCGACGACGCCGACGACGTCGCCCGGCGCGACAGTCAGGGAGAGTTTTGAGAAGAGGGTGCGGTGGTCGTGACCACCGGAGAGGTCCTTGGCAACAAGGGTTGCAGTCATTAGTCCATTCTCTCACCGCGGCCCGGAGCAGACGGCCAAGGGGCGTTCCGGGGGGCCACTGGCCGCCGGGCATAAAAGAACCCGCCGGTCCGGACTTGGGGGGTGTACGGACCAGCGGGTTCGAGGATTTAGCATAGTTGAATCAGCACCTCACGTAAAATCAACGCAGTCGGCGCTCGACCGAGCCGCAGAAGCCGCGCTGACATTCCAATCCGCAGGAAGCCATAGATGCCCTTACCCGCCAAGGCGTTTCAACTCTGGCTCCATGTCGTCGCCCCCAGCACGAGCACCGCCGACATCTGCAGGATCTCCGGGATCAAGCGCACCACGCTCGCCCAGCAACTGGTCCGCGGAAAAGTTGCTGAAGCCACGCTCGTCAGCATCAGCCGGGCCCTGCATCTGAGCCCGCTCGCCGAACTCGCCGGCTTCGACACCTTCGCCGAGCTGGCCGGGGAACCGCAGCCGCCGACCGCGGCCGAGCTGGTCAGCCAGATTGCCACCATGGATCTGCTGCGGGCGGTCATCTCCCGCTCGTCCCCGGCCCACGGCGGCTATGGCGACAGCGGCAGTTCGTTGACGCCGGCGCTTGGCCCCGCCCCGCATGCCACGTCGGTCCGGAACTGGGTAGACGCCATCGACGACGGCGAGTTGCGGCACCGGGTATCGGCCGCCACGGGCGTCGCGCCGCAGAACTATTCGGCCCAGTTGACCGCGAACAGGCTCTCCCCGGAGCTGGCGGTCGCGACCGCACGCGCCGCGGGCGTAGGATTCACTGGCGGATTCGTCGCCACGGGCTTAATCACGGAAGCCGAAGCCGGCTGGCCACCGAAGGCAAAGCAGGCCGCCCTGGACGCCCTTTCCGATGGCGAACTCACGGCCCTGGCCGGAGAGCGGCTGCAGTCCCTCGGGAAAACCCTGCGCCGCCAGGAACATGAACACGAACAAACCAAGAAGATATGGGAGAACCTCGGGTGATCGCGATCCTGCAGTGGACCACTTTGGTGGTCTGCGCCCTCATTGCGATCGCGCGGATTCCCAGCGCCCTTCGGGGCGAGAACAGGTCCCTTTTCGGCGTGTTCGTGCTCTCCACCGTTGCCATTCTGCTCAGCATCGATGTGAGCTACCGGGCCACCGATGCCTGGCTCGGTTCGGAGAACTACACGAACCTGCTCCTGCGCTTTGTCGTCTACGGGGCTGTGCTGCTGTCCGGATACCGGATTGCGAAGGCCTTCGACGCCCGGAAGTCCATCCGCCTCATTGCGGGTCCCGTGGGCCTGGGAGTTCTTTCCGTGATCGGCATCGCCACCGTGGTCCTCTTCCTGCTGGCCGACACCGAGGGGTCCGTCACCGGGCTGACCACGCTGCCGGCGAGAAGCCGCGAGAACGCGGTCCTCATCGAAGGGTATGCGGCGGTGGGCCGGCTGTACCCGTCGTTCGTGGCGGCGTGCATCCTGCCCGCCACGTGTCTGGCCATCGGCCAGCGACTGCCCAGGGCCATCCGCATCGGAGCCCTCCTGCTGACCATCGCCTTCGCCGGCATGGCCTTCGGGACTTTCTACCCGCTGATCCCGTCCGAAGCCGGGTTCGTGAAACCAGCTGTGAACTACGCCTCGGTATTGTGCCTGGCGCTGGGACTCGCCTTCGTCTGGGTCTCCAGGCTGATGGCACGGCGCACGGCGAACCTCCGATGATCACGGTCCTGCAGTGGAGCACACGGCGTGGACCCCCGCCAAGCTGGCTGTCGAGGACAGTGGCCGTGACATCGCAGGAGACGCACACTGGGTTGACCGGATAGTCATTGTGGGCTGAGCTGCCCAGCGATTTTGGGAGAACCCTGATAATGGCAACGCTGGAATGGGCGACGCTGACTGTGTGCTGCGTGGCGCTTCTGCTGCGCGTCCCGGACGCCGTGCGCGGCCGGAACAGGACAGTGTTCGGCATCCTCATTCTGGGCACGTTGTGCGGCCTGCTCGCCGTGTCTGAAATCTACCAGGTGATCGACCGCGCCCTGGGCGGCTGGGACATCACGAGCCTAATCCAGCGCTACCTCGTTTTCGCCGCCGTCCTGCTCGTCGGCCTCCGCATCACCCGGGGCCTCGGCGCAGCCCAGGGCCACAAACTCATCGCGGGAGGAATCGGCCGGTGGGCGTTGGGGCTGAGCTGCCTGGCCGTGACCGTGGCGTTCTTCCTCATGGTCACCTACGGGTCACCGGACGGCCTGCAGGCGCTGTCCGGCGGAGAACGGTCCGCCACCCTGGAGTCCTACTACGTCGCAGCCGGCCGCACGTATCCCGCTTTTGTCTCGTTCGTCCTGGTGCCTCCGCTGCTGGCCGTCGTCAGGAGCCGGCTGCCGGGCCCGATGAGGGCGGGCGCGCTGCTGGTCCTGCTCGGCGCCCTCTTCGCGATCCTGAGCTGTCCGGTATCTTTCGCGCCGGACAGCTGGGCCGTCGTGCAGCATGTCGTGAACTATGCGGCGGCACTCGGCTACGTCATTGGCCTGGTCGTGTTCTGGTTCTCCGGGCTGATCGCGGACCCGTCAGGTAACGGTAAGGCAACGTTACGCCAGACGTCCGGCTAGGCATTCACAAAATCATTAGACCGTGAGAGAATCATGAATGTGTGAAAGCGGCAGTCGCTTCGTGGACGGGGAATCCCGTGCGGAGCCCGGGCAGCCGCCCAAACGCCATTGGGGGGATGAGTGGTGGCGGTCCAACTGGACCGCTCCCACTCAGCCTGTTTAACGCCCCTTCCGGCCGCCGGAGTCCGCCCGGCCTGGCTGCGGACTCAGCGTGCAAACCTCAACGTCACCAGCTGGAAAGGCCGGAGCGCCAGTTCCGCCGAACACCCCGCCGGAGTCACGCCCGGCGCTGCCGCCGGACGCTCCAGCAGATCCACCGTGTGGACGCCGCTGGCGCCGAAGCCGGCCGTCACGGTCCCAGCGGAGCGCTCCCCCAGGGATTCGTAGACCCGTACGACCACATCGCCGGAGCCGTCCTCGGCCAGCTTCACGGCTTCCACGACCAGGGCCGGGTTGGACACGGTGATGAGCGGCTCCACCCCGTGGGCGCCCTTGAGCACCCGCGGCGCCAGGTTCGTCCGGTAGCCCTCTTCGACGGCGTCGGCGATGCCGGCACCGGGCCGGATGGTGACCTGCAGTTCGTGCCGGCCGCGGTCCGCGCCGGGGTCCGGAAACTTGGGCGCCCGCAGCAGCGAGAGCCGCACCGTGGTGGTCGTCCCGCCGTCGTCCTCCCGGACAGTCCGGGTGACGTCATGGCCGTAGGTGGAGGAATTGGCTACCGCCACGCCATAGCCGGGCTCGGCGAGGTGGATCCACCGGTGGGCGCAGATCTCGAACTTCGCCGCCTCCCAGGAGGTGTTGAGATGCGTCGGGCGGAAGACGTGGCCGAACTGGGTCTCCGAGGCTGAACGGTCCGCCCGGACATCGAGGGCGAAACCGAGCTTGAGCAGCTTTTCGCTTTCCTGCCAGTCAACCGCTGTGGAAATCGCCAGGGACTCAGCCCCTGGCTCGAGGGAGATCCGCTGCGTCACGGCCGAAGCGCCGGCCTGTCGTTCCACCACGACGGCGGCGCCCCGGCGGCTGCGCTCCACCGCCGTCGACGTCGCTGCGGCCAGCCGGACGACGTTGCGGCGGTAGAAGGCATCGATGTCCCAGGCATCCCATTCGTTGGGGGTGTCCCGGTGCAGCTCCAACAGGTTCCCGTACTGCCCGGGGGCGATCGCGTCGCGTCCGCTGGCATAATCGATCAGCGATTCCAGCAGACCGTCGGCGTTGATGACGGCGCGGATGATCCCGTTGTCCAGGACGTAGCCGCCGCTGGCTTCGGTGGCCAGCACGGGTTGCCCGGCGATGACCGGTTCGGCCGCGCCGAACGGGGCGACGCCCTGGCGCCGGTGCGGGGCGGCGTTGAGCAGGAAGTCAATGTCCCCGGCACCCAGCACCGCACCGGCGGCGTCGGCGATGATCGCCTCAAGCTGTGCGCCGACGGCGGCATAGTTCCGTTCGGCGTCCTGGTGCACCCAGGCGATGGAACTGCCGGGGAGGATGTCATGGAACTGCTGCAGCAGGACCAGCCGCCAAAGCCGTTTAAGCTCCGCGGCCGGGTATTCGAACCCGGTGCGCACCGCGGCGGTGGCGCACCAGAGTTCGGCTTCCCGCAGCAGGTGTTCACTGCGCCGGTTGCCCAGTTTGGTCTTGGCCTGGCTGGTGTAGGTGCCGCGGTGCAGCTCGAGGTACAGCTCGCCGACCCAGACGGGGAGCGATTCGTACTCCGCCTGGGCCCGGGCGAAGAAGCTGGCGGCCGAGCCGAGTTCCACTTTCGGTGATCCCTCAAGGTCCGCGGTGCGCCGCGCGGCCGCCAGCATCTCGCGGGTGGGCCCGCCGCCGCCGTCGCCATAGCCGAACGGGACCAGGGACGTGGTGCCACGGCCGTGGTCACGGTAGTTCCGCTCGGCGTGGGCGAGCTCCCGGCCGCTGAGTTCGGAGCTGTAGCTGTCCACGGGCGGGAAATGCGTGAACAGCCGCGTGCCGTCGATCCCTTCCCAGTTGAAAGTGTGGTGCGGCATCCGGTTGACCTGGTTCCAGGAGATTTTTTGGGTCAGGAACCATTTGCTGCCGGCGGCCTTGACGATCTGCGGCATGGCCGCCGAATAGCCGAAGGTGTCCGGAAGCCAGGCCTCCTCGCATTCCACGCCGAACTCGTCCAGGAAGAACCTTTTCCCCTCCAGGAACTGGCGGGCCATCGCCTCGCCGCCGGGCATGTTGGTGTCGGCCTCGACCCACATGCCGCCCACGGGGACAAACTGGCCGGTTCGCACCTTCTCCCGGATCCGTTCAAAAAGCTCCGGATACAACTCCTTGATCCAGGCGAGCTGCTGGGCCGAGGAGCACGAAAACACGAAACCGGGATCCTCGTCCATCAGCGCCACGACGTTGGAGAAGGTGCGGGCGCATTTGCGGATGGTTTCGCGGACGGGCCAGAGCCAGGCGGAATCGATGTGCGCGTGCCCGGTGGCAAGCAGGTGGTGCGCGGAGGCGTAGGCCGGGCGGGCCAGGACCCCGGCGAGGGCCGCACGCCCGGCGCCTGCGGTGCCCGGCACGTCATCGGGATCCATGACATCCAGCATGCGTTCCAGGGCGCGCAGGATTTCGTGACGGCGGGGCAGTTCCATTGGCAGTTCGTGCATGAGGCCGTTGAGGGTCCAGATGTCCTGCTGCAGCTCCCAGACAGTCCGGTTGAGTTCGGCAATCACGATCCTGCCGAGCCGGTATTTTGGTGTGTTTCCCGAGGTGGTTTTGTCGCCGTACGGGGTCGCCGCAAAGGTCCATCCCTGTGACAGATCGGGATTGGCGGCCGCCTCCACGAAGAAATCGACGGACATTCCGCTGCCCAGCAACTTCAGCGGGATGTACTGGTTCCGCGGGGAGATGGCCTTGACGATGGTTCCGTCCGGCCGCCAGGCGATTCCTTCGCATTGAAAGCCGGGAAGGTCGCTGCTGAAGCCCAGGTCCACGATAATTTCCACGGAGGTGTCCGCGGCCGTACCCCAAGCATCCGGCACCTGCCCCTGCAGTCGGAGCCATTTCGTGCTCCACGGCCGCCCCCAGGCAGCCCCGTGCTCCTGCGGCGTGAACGGCTGCCGGAGAGCCTCCACGGCGGGCACCGGCTCATCCGGGACATCCCAGCTGCTCAGCGTGAGCGGTACACTGCGCGGATAGACCGCGGGGACGATGCGTTCGCGAACAAAACGGTCGAGCCGGACTTCCGTGAGACGGCGGTCGTCGTGCAATGTGCTCCTCTAGCGCGGGCGTGGATGACGCTGAAATGCATCCAATCGATGGATAAAATTTACGCTGCCACCGGTCCCAAACCAAGGGCATCCAGCTGAGGCTAGCCGCCAACGCGCGCGGGGACCCCGCCCACACGCCGGGAGCCCGCATACACATTCAACGAAGTTCCCCGGCTGAACCCGGCCAGGGTGATGCCGCTGGCCTCGGCCAGTTCGACGGCCAGGCTCGACGGCGCGCTGACCGCGGCCAGGACGGGTATGCCGGCCAGGGCGGCCTTCTGCACCAGTTCGAAGGACGCCCGCCCGGAGACCTGGAGCACGGTGCCGCGCAGCGGCAGCATGCCTTCGCGGAGGGCCCAGCCCACCACCTTGTCCACCGCATTGTGGCGTCCCACGTCCTCGCGAACGCACAGCAATTCGGCCGAGCCGTCGTCCGCGATCCGGAACAGTCCGGCGGCGTGCACGCCGCCGGTGACGTCGAAGACGGCCTGGCCTTCCCGCAGCCGGTCCGGGAGGGCGGCAAGCGTGGCCACGGGGACCGTCAGCGGGTCGTCGGCAGGGCTGAAATGCGAGGACTTGTGCACGGCTGCGATGGAGTCCGTGCCGCAGATGCCGCAGGAGCTGGAGGTGAAGACGTTCCGCCCAATGTCCGGGCGGACAACATCGGGCCTGAGCTGGGCTTCCACCACGTTGAAAGTCTGGACGCCGTTCTCGTCTTCGCCGGCGCAGAACCGCAGCGAGACGAGCTGTTCGGGGCTCCAGATGATGCCCTCGGAGACGAGGAATCCCGCCACGAGGTCAAAGTCGTTGCCGGGGGTCCGCATGGTGACGGAGAAGGACAGGCTGCCGAGCCGGATTTCCAGCGGCTCCTCGACGGCGAGCACGTCCTCCCGGTGGCGAACGGGAAATTCGAGGGCCTGGGGCGATCCGTCCAGGACATATTTGTGCACCTTGCGGCGTTGCGTGACGCGGCCCATTAGGTACTCCTAACCAACATAACTCAATCATGGCAAGCACTGGGCCGGGTGGCCAGCGCGCGATCCAGGCCAGGGATTACCCCAGCAGTTCACTCCAGTCCACCGGGCCGGAAGTACCGCCAGGCTTCCGGGCAGCCCGTTTGGGGGCGGGCTTGTCCTTCGCAGCAGCGAGGTCCGGCAGGGCTGCCCCCCAGGGCAGGGCGAAGGCAGGGACGAGTTCGCCCAGCTGCACTCCGTGCGGCGGGACCACGAGGACGCCGTCGGCCGCGGCCAGCCCGCGCATCATTCCCGGCCCGGTGTGCTGCGCCGGCGAGGCCATGCCGTAGAGGAGCCGGAAAGGCATCAGCCGGGTCCTGCCAGGGTCCGGTTCAATCATGGCGCCGCACGGCACCTCGGTGACGGGAGGCAGGGGCCGGTGCGCCAGGGCCGCAAGCAGCGGCGCCCCGAGGGTTGACAGTGCCATCATGGCCGCGAGCGGGTTGCCCGGCAGACCGATGATGAACCTGCCATCCGGCAGTTCAGCCAGGACCGCGGGATGGCCCGGCCGCATGGCGATGCCGTCGACGAGCAGACGTCCGCCGAGCTCCGCGACCGAACGCCGCAGGTGGTCGGTGCCGGACCGGCCGGTGCCGCCCGTGGTGATGACGACGTCGGCAGGCAATTGCTCCGCGGTGGAACGCGCGGGAAGCTTTCCGACGGCGGCTGCCGGGATGCCCGGTGCCGGGTCGGTGTCCTCGAGTGCTGCGAGCCATTCGGTGTAGCTGTCGCCGATTTTCGTTTCGCCGGCGCAGATTCCGCCGAGCATTTCCACGACGCCCGCAAGCTGGGGGCCGAAGGTGTCGCGCACCTCCCCCGGCTGCGGGATTCCTGCCGTGACCACCTCGGAGCCGGTAAACACCAGCCGGACCACGGCCTTGCCCAGCACCGGGAGGGCGTCGTGGCCGCCAAGTGCCGCGAGGGCCAGGTGGGCGGGGTTGAGCAGGGTGCCGCCTTTGATCAGCACTTCGCCGGCGACGGCCTCCTCCGCGGCTTTCCGGATGTGTTCACCGTTGCGCGGTTCGCCGGGTTTGGCCGATCCGGCGAGCTGCAGGACCGGAAGCCCGTCCTCATCGCTGGCGATGGTGCCGCTTTCGCTGCGCAGCACAGCCTTGGCCCCGGGCGGAATCAGTCCGCCGGTGACAATCGGGCTGGCCTGGTGGGGAGCCAGCCGCTGGCCGGGTTCCGCGAGGATCCAGGGTCCGCTGCCGTTGACGGCCCAGCCGTCCATGGCGGAGGAGGCATAGTGCGGCAGGTCCACGAGCGCTTCCACGTCCGCGGCGAGGGTCCGTCCCAAGGCCTCGCGCAGGGCAACGGGTGCTGCCGGGATCGGAGCCGCACAGTCGAAGGCGAGCTGCCAGGCTTCCTGCCAGGTGTGCGCCAGGTGCCGCTGCGGCGCCCCGCCCGGCGAGCCGGCACGGCCGCCGGCGGAGCCGTGCTCAGGGTTTCCGGAAGCGGCGTCGGCAGGGCCGTCGGCTGGGGTGTTCGTTGCAGGCTCTTCCCCGGCGGCAGCCGGGCTGCCGTGAGGAGGTGCAGGTGTCATGCCCCGGAGGTTTCGCTGGCTGCGTAGTCCGTGGCGAGTTTGCGGGCTACGCCCATCGCAGCCTGCATCGAGACGGCATCGGTGGCCTGTCCGGAGCCGGAGGCCAGGCCTGCCGCGAAGCCGGCGATGAACGTCGTCAATGGAGCAGCCGGGCGCACGACGGAGTGCGCTGCCACGCCGGCGAGGGCCAGGACCTCGTTCACGTCTACCTCGACGTCTTCCAGTTCCAGCGCCTGAAGCAGGGCACGGCACCAGTCTTCGAGCGTTTCATCCTGGCTTTTCACCGTTTGCCTCCAAGGTTGAGTTCAGCTGGGGAGTCCCGGGCCGGACGCCAGGGTCAATGCTGGCGCGTCCATGACTGTCGTGTTCACGACGGTCGTGTTCATGACTCTCGTGTTCACGACGGTCGCTGCCATGCCGGTCCGGCGGGCGGGTCACCCCTAACGCGGAGGCATCGTCCCAAGTGTCCACATCATCCGTGGACCCTTCGGGGACGCTTACTTCCCGCACCTCCAGCCTAGCAAGAAGCGCGAATACCGAGGCATTCTCGAGGGCCCCGCGTTCGGTTGCTTCAGCCGTGCAGCGTTGTAGCGCAGCTGTGCCATATAAGCCCGTGAGGGGTTGCCTGCGTCCGTCCGCGGACACCGCCACGAAGCCGTCGCCGGGCGGGGCTGCCGCGGCCGCGTGCAGGAGTGCCTGGACGGCGGCGTCCGCCCGGGGCATGTCGCAGGCGAGGACAAGCGTGTAAGGGGCGGCAAGAGCGCGGCGCGCGTCCCCGGCGCGGTCCCGTTCCAGGGCAGCGCGGTCCCGTTCCAGGGCGGCGAGCCCCGCGGCGATGGCGGCAGCCGGTCCGGCATAGGGCGGGTCCTCCCGGCAGCTGAGCACACCTTCGGGCAGTGCCCCGGGATCGGGCCCAACGACGGCGACGGCCCCCGCACCCCGGGCGGCCCGCAGGGCATGCTCAAGGAGGGTGGCGCCGTCGTGGATCAGGCCGGACTTGGGCACGCCGCCCAGGCGGGATGACCTCCCCCCGGCGAGTATGACAGCATCAAATTCCACCGGCCCAGCCTAGCGCGGTCCGGGCCGGGACGCCGCCATGCCGGGTGCCGGCCCCGGCGCGGGCCGGGGGCAGACCGGACGGCCCGTTCAGGCAGCAGATTCCGGCAGCAGGAACGGGTCCCAGGCCGGCGTCGGCTTCTCCAGTTCCTTGATCTGCCACGTCGTGCCCCGTGGCGGCGCCGGGCTGAAGCTCAGCTTCCATCCCATTTCTCCCGGCGTGTGGTCGCCTTTGGCGTTGTTGCACCGCAGGCAGGCAGCAACGAGGTTTTCCCAGGAATCCGCACCGCCCCTGGATTTGGGCTGGACATGATCGATGGTGTGGGCCGCCTTCCCGCAGTACGCGCACCGGTGTCCGTCCCGGCGGAGCACGCCGCGGCGGCTGACGGCCGTTATCGTGTTGTACCGGGGCCTGATGTAGCGATTCAGCAGAATCACCGAGGGCCGGCCAAGGACGTCCTGCGGTCCAACGACAGGATCGTCGCCTTCCGCCACGACGCTGGCCTTTCCGGTCAGCACAAGCACGAGTGCCCGGCGGAAGGTGACAACCGCCAGCGGTTCATATCCAGCATTCAGAACGAGAGTGCGCATCCGCATACCTCTTCACGGCCGCACCCGCCAGGGGCACGAGGGCCGGCTGCCCTCTGCATGGTCGGGCTATGGACAAAACAAGAGTAAACACGGAGGTGCCGATTCACCGAATATTTTTCCTCGGCCGCGGGCCTGGTCGGCGAAAGTTCAGGGTTAGCGGCCAAAATTCACGTTGCGGCAATGCAAAAGGACCCCCGCCAAACGGCGGGGGTCCTTTTGCGTTGCTGTTGGCTGTGGTCTTAGCCGCCGACGCGGATGAAGACCGGGCCGGAGCCGACGTTGACGGTCTGCAGGGACGTGGTCCCACCGTTCCAGCCCCCGTGAACGGCCATGCCGTTGCCGACGTAGACAGCGATGTGGGCCATGCCCGAGCCGCCGTTCTGGTAGTACGCGAGGTCGCCGGAGCGTGCCTCGCCGGCGCTCACGGTGCGGCCGAGGGACAGGTAACCTGCCGGCCAGCCGTGGTAGTTGATGCCCGCAGCAGCCAGCGCGTTCGTGGCGAGGGCGGTGCAGTCCTGGCCAACACCGATCTGGGCGTAGGCGGCCGCGGCGATCGTCGCGCCCATGCCGCTGGCAACGGCGGGTGCCTTGGTGCCGGAGGTTGCGGTGGCGCCGGTGCCGGCGGTCTGGGCCGTGGAGGAATCCTGGACCTGTACGACCGGCTTCGGAGCCTCGACGACGGGGGCCGGGGAGGTGGTGACTGCAGGCTTCTCGTAGGAGATTGCGATAGTGGAGGCAGCCGAGATAGTGGCCGGGGAAGCCGCCTGGACCTCGAGCGTGGAAGCCGAGGTGGATTCGCGCTGGACGTTGGCCTCAGCAGCGTTGGCTGCGATACCGCTGGTCAGGACGAGGCCGGAGGCCGCAGCAATAACGGCGGCCGAGCGGCCCATGCCGCCGGCGTTGTCGCCGACAGCTTTGGCAATGACGGCCAGCGAGTTGGTCTTGGTGACCTCGGCGCGGTGCCGTGCGTTTGCACGAGTAGTCATTAAGTTCTCTCTTTCGTGATCCTGGGTCCGCGCTTTTTGGGCGCGGGCTGAGGACGCTCCGGCATCTTGGGGGTACGCCGGATCGCCCCGAAATGGGTTACTTAGCGAAGGGTGTACTGCGAAGACGCGCCAAAAGCGGGAACTGCGTGCAGGTGCTTGGCCTGCGGGCCGGACTCAGCAGAGATTGAGTCGGCGGCACGGAATCCGTTCCGGGCACCGGCAAGGGCGACACGGAGATTGGATTCCAGCGGGCTCGTAAGAGCCGCGCAAGCGCGGTGACGCGCAGCATTGTGGCGTGAAGACACGAAAGTAGCCTCTCCCAATGCCTGCGAGGTGAGCTGTCGGATTCGGATGGGAGTCAACCGGCCGCGCTGCTTCCTGGGAAGCGTTGCGACTTAACCCCAAGGCCTTCTTACGAAGACCAAAATTGGTTCCCCCGCCCCTGCCAGACGATGTAATGCGAACGGACCTTGAGCGGTGGCAGAGCTAGGCAATCCACTCAAGAGCGCCAACTTCGGAAAAGTTGGCGTAGCTCAAACCTACAACAGTTGGGACTCGATGTCACATTCAGATCACGGCGTGTCAAAGGAATGCGAGAGCGTCCGATCAGCTTTGTTAAAGCCAGCCGGTCGGGTCAACGACTTCGCCGTTGACCATGACTTCAAAGTGAAGATGGCAGCCTGTGGAGGCGCCGGTGGTGCCGCTCATCGCCACGACATCGCCGCGGGAGACCTGCTGGCCCACCTTGACGGTGGCTGACGACAGGTGGTTGTAGGTGGTCTCCAGGCCGTTGCCGTGGTCGACCACCACCCGGTTTCCGCCACCGTAGGGATGCCAGCCGGTGAAGGTCACGGTGCCGCTCGCGGCCGCATGGACGGCGGTGCCGCACTGGGCGGCGTAGTCCTGGCCGCGGTGGAACTCCCCGGAGCCGCCCGTGATGGGGCTGACGCGGTATCCGAACGGCGACGCGGTTTTCAACTGGTCAAGGGGTGCCCCGAGGCTGCCCGCGGAGGCCGCTCGGGTAATCGAGCCGACGGACTGGGCGCTGAGCAACTCCTTGAGCTTTCCGTCCGGGTCGCCCTGCGTCGTGACGGAGGTGCGGCTGAAGTCGATCTTGGCCTCTGCGGCGGTGACGTCCGGCTGGACCGCGGCGGAGATGGAGCCGGCAGCGGAGCCGTCCGTGGCCATGACGGGGCCCGTGGCGGGGACCGTGACAGTGAGGACCAGTCCCGTGGCGGCCAGGGCGATGCCGGCCTTTTGCCCTACGCCGCTGGCGGCGGCGAAGTCAGTTACCTGGCGGAACGGGCTGCGCCGGCCCCGGCGTTCGTCACGGTGCGCGTCGCGTGGGCGGTCAGCCAGGACGGCGACGGCCGGACGGGGCTCCGGAGCGGGACCGGTCGCACGACGGCGGCCCCTGGCGGTCTGGGTGGTCAAAAAACGGTTCCTCTCTGGAGAGCCTGCGGAGTTAGCTGTCGGATTCGGGTCAGAGAGATCAAAGACCCGGTCCGCCGTAGCAAGCATCCAGGCACAGAGGCATCCAAAAGAGTCCCTCGGTGGAATGTGCTTGCCGCTGACGGACTTCACCCCAAGGCTGTAGAACAGCCGGAAGTGGTTCCCCCGCCCCTGCCAGAAAGGTGGTTCTGCGACTGATCCGCTGGCAGAGCTCGGCTTCGGATCAGGTAACGCTTTGGTATCGGTACTAGTGACCAACTATAGGCGATTAAGCCGCCCAGAGATAAATCCGTTATCCAGCCTGTGCACAACTCATGGGTCGTCCCATGACCGGCCAGTTAATGGCGACTAATCGACGGTGACAAAGACGTGGGCTGCAACCTCAGGCGGCAGCTCCAGTGCGCCTTCGATGTCCGGCACGCGCACCGAGATGTACTCCCCCACCCGCTCCAGCGACACGGATGCGCCCGGGCGGATGCCGCCCTCGTCGAGCTGGACGAGCAGTTCCGGTTCCACCTGGATGGGCTCGGCGAGCCGGCTGACCCTGACCCGGGAATCCGGGCCGTAGCCGGCCATGGCCTCCAGCAGGTTCACGACGCCGCCCGCGTGGGGCTGGGAAGGCAGGCCGCCCAGTTCGGCGAGGCCGGGAATCGGGTTGCCATAGGGCGAGACGGTGGGGTGGTTGAGCAGTTCGAAGATCCGCCGCTCCACGCGTTCGCTCATAACGTGTTCCCAGCGGCAGGCTTCCTCATGGACGTACGCCCAGTCGAGCCCAATCACGTCGGCGAGCAGCCGCTCGGCCAGCCGGTGCTTGCGCATCACTTCGATGGCACGTTTCCGGCCGGTTTCGGTCAGTTCAAGGTGCCGGTCGCCGGAAACAACCACCAGTCCGTCGCGCTCCATGCGTCCAATGGTCTGGGAAACAGTCGGGCCGGAGTGGCGCAGCCGCTCGGCGATCCGGGCGCGGAGGGCAACGATGTTTTCTTCTTCAAGTTCAAGAATGGTCCGGAGATACATCTCGGTTGTATCGATCAGATCCGTCATTCAGCTCAGCTCCTCGAGCGCCGTCCTTGCATGATTCCCACCGTACCGCGTGCTGCTGGCGCCCTGGCGGGGTCCGCCGTACGTTCGCAGGCCAGCTTAGCCTATTTTGAATTACTCCGGATAATCTCAGTGACCGGACTGTGACGGTGGCTTTTGCCTCCCCCGCCGGGGAGTCAGGCAGAATGAAACGGTGGCTTCGCCGCAGCCACCCTGACGGGCCACCTCCCGAACCGCACCTAAGAACCTGCCGAAAATTGGAGCCACAGTGAGTGACACGAGCATCACGATTCCCGCAAACCTCCTGCCCAAGGACGGCCGGTTCGGCGCCGGGCCCTCCAAGGTCCGCCCGGAACAGCTGTCGGCCCTCGCCGCGGCATCCAAGCTCCTGGGCACCTCCCACCGCCAGGCGCCGGTCAAGAACCTCGTGGGATCGGTCCGGACCGGGCTTAGCGAGTTCTTCCGGGCCCCCGAGGGCTACGAGGTCATTCTCGGCGTCGGCGGGTCCACCGCTTTCTGGGACATCGCCAGTTTCGGCCTGGTCGAGAACAAGGCACAGCACTTGTCCTTCGGCGAGTTTGGCTCGAAGTTCGCCGCGGCCACCAACAAGGCGCCGTTCCTGGCGGACTCCTCCATCATCAAATCCGAGCCGGGCACCCGCCCGGCGGCCCGGGCCGAGGCCGGCGTCGACGTCTACGCCTGGCCCCAGAACGAGACGTCCACGGGCGTGGCCGCTCCGGTCCAGCGGGTGGCCGGTGCCGATGCCGGGTCCCTGGTCCTGGTTGATGCCACCTCGGCGGCCGGCGGGCTGGACGTCGACGTCGCCGAGACCGACGTTTACTACTTCGCCCCGCAGAAGAACTTCGCTTCCGACGGCGGCCTCTGGCTGGGCCTGTTCTCCCCGGCAGCACTGGAGCGCGCGGCGCGGATCAAGGCCGGCGGTCGCTGGATCCCGGACTTCCTGGACCTCCAGACGGCGATCGACAACTCCCGGCTGAACCAGACCTACAACACCCCGGCGCTGGCTACGCTCGTTACCCTGGACGCCCAGGTGCAGTGGCTCAACGCCAACGGCGGGCTGGACTTCGCCTCGTCCCGGACCGCGGATTCTGCCGGACGCATTTACCGCTGGGCCGAGGCGTCGGAGTACGCCACCCCGTTTGTCGCGAAGGCTGAGGACCGGTCCAACGTCATCGTCACGATCGACTTCGACGACTCCATCGACGCCGCGGCGATCGCCAAAGTGCTCCGGGCCAACGGCATCGTCGACACCGAGCCGTACCGCAAGCTGGGCCGCAACCAGCTGCGCATCGCGACCTTCGTGGCGATTGAGCCCGACGATGTGTCGGCGCTGCTGGGATGCATCGATTTCGTCGTGGGCGAGCTGAAAAGGTAGCCGCACGCCCCAACCGGAGCGGGAGCGTCAGCGTTCGACGGCGTCGTCAGGTTCTTGTCACCTGCCGGCGCCGTCCGGGTCAGGTCTGGCGTTGCGGGGGCCGGCGGCCACGACGCGGAAGTGGCGCAGCCCGCGGGCGCGGCGGTCGAACCGGATCCGCAGCTGCTTGGCCCGGATGATCCACACTAGGCCGATCAGCGCGGCGACCAGGCCTGACGCCGCCGCAACGCCCAGCGACCAGCGGGGACCGGCGACGTTCGCGACCCAGCCCACGAACGGCGCCCCGATGGGCGTGCCGCCCAGGAAGATCGCCATATAGAGCGCCATCACCCGGCCGCGCATGACGGGGTCAGTGGTCGTTTGGACGTAGCCGTTGGCGCTGGTCAACATGGTGATGGCGAAGAGCCCCACCGGAACCAGTGCCACCCCGAACCAGAAGTAGCCCGGTGCCAGCGCGGCGATGCCCGAGGTCACGCCAAAGGCTCCGGCAGCCCCGAATATGATCCGCAGCCGGGGCTTTTGGCGCCCGGCGGACAGCAGGGCACCGGCGACGGAGCCAATGGCCATGATGGAATTCATCAGCCCGAAGGCGCTGGCGTCCAGGCCGAATTCCGTTCCGACCATGGCCGCGATGAACAGCACAAAATTCAGTCCCAGGGTGCCCACGATAAAGACCGCGACCATCACCACCACGATGTCGGGCCGGAACCGGACATACTTCAGCCCCTCCCGGATCCGGCCCTTGCCGGCGGCGGCCCGGGGCAGCTGGCGCAGCGAAGTGGTGGGAATCCTCCACAGGCTCAGCAGCAGCGCCACGAAGGTCAGGGTGTTGATCAGGAAGACCCAGCCGGGGCCGACCGCGACCGTGAGGACGCCGGCGACGGCGGGCCCGATCATCCGGGCCACATTGAAGGAGGCGCTGTTGAGGGCCACAGCGTTGGGCAGGTAATCGTCGCGGACCAGTTCGGAGACGAACGTCTGGCGCACGGGGGCATCGAGGGCGGAGACAACGCCGAGCAGCAGGGCGAAGCCGTAGACATGCCACAGTTGGGCCGCCCCGGCCACCACGAGGATGCCCAGGCCCGCACTGAGCAGCGCCATCGCCGACTGGGTCAGGATGAGCAGCTGTTTGCGGTTGAAGCGGTCGGCCACCAGCCCGGCCACGGGGGCGAGGAAGAGCTGGGGGCCGAGTTGCAGGGCCATGGTGATGCCCATGGCACTGGCGTCGTGCTCCGTCAGGTGGTCAAAGACCAGCCAGTCCTGGGCGGTGCGCTGCATCCAGGTCCCGATATTGGAAATAACGGCCCCGATGAACCAGATCCGGTAGTTCAGGATGTGCAGGGACCTGAAGGTGGACATCATGTCCAGCCCTCACTGTGCGGCGCCCCGGATGGTTCCAACCGCTAGTCAGCCTGCGCTGCGGGCAGCCGATCGCCTGCGGTGTCCTCGGAATCATCGTCGTCGACGTCATCGGAGTCGTCGTCGGCGTCTGTGTCGGAGTCGTCGTCGGCGTCGGGTTCGACGGCGTCCTGCAGGGGTGCCGGCGGTGCGGCTTCGGCGAGTTCGTCCTCGCCCTGTTCATCGCCCGGGCGCACCCGTTCGGCCCACGGGATCCATTCCGGCGCCAGGATCGAGTCTTCGGAGGGCAGCAGGCCCAGCTCGTCGACCGTAACGACCTTGGACCTCGAGTTGCGCGTCAGCACGGCATACCACTGCCAGCCGCCGTAGCCGGCCAGGTTCGACTCGAAGAGGTGGGTGACCAGGCGGTCGCCTTCGCTCTTGGCCGCGAGGTGCCGGCCGATCTGTTCGGCGGGGGCGATGCCTTCGAGGGCGGCGCGGGCGACGTCGACGGCGCCGGCCAGGAAGGCGTCGGGTTTGCCGGTGCGCCAGACGGGAACCCCTGCGCGCGGCTTGACGCCCTCTTTGGTTCCGGCTTTCTTGTCCCCGGCGGCTTTGCTGGCTGCGGACGCAGTCTGGTCAGATTCCGGAGTCATCGCCAGGACCTACGCGTCCAGCTCGTCGGCAACCTTGCGCAGGGCGACGGCGATCGCCTTGCCCTTGTTGCCGTCCGGGTATTTGCCCGCGGACAGCGTTCCGGACAGGTTGTCCAGTACGGACACGAGGTCCTGCACCAGCGGGGCCAGATCCTTCGCGCTGGGCCGCTTGGCCTTGGCGATGGACGGTGTCTTGTCCAGCACACGCAGGCCCAGGGCCTGGGCGCCCTTGCGGCCGTCGGCCACGCCGAATTCGACCCGGGTGCCGGCTTTGAGCTCGGTTACGCCCTCGGGCAGTGCGGATTTGGGCAGGAAGACTTCCTGGCCGTCCTCGCCCGCGAGGAATCCGAAGCCCTTTTCTTTGTCATACCACTTGACCTTGCCGGTAGGCACGTAATCAACCTTCTTCGTTCTGCTGGTGACACGGCCGGCGGCCACCGCATCCGCATGGATATACGGGTTCAGGGTATGACTGCCTGGACCGTGTTGGTCTGTTCCCTCAAGGTTATCCTGCCTCGCCCACTTTGGCCGTTTGGGGCGCGGGACATGCTGGACTGTTAGCGTTAGCTCCATGACTCCATCGCGTTTCCGGCGGCCACTGCTGATCGTCGCGGCCGTCGCCGCCGTCCTGTCGCTCGCCGCGGTCGGCGTCGTCATGGCGATGGCCTTCAACAACGCCGTGTCGCCTGTGTGGATCACCTCCACGGCCCTCTATGGGCTTCCGGCCGCTTTCCTGCTGATGCTCCTGCTTGTTATTGACGGCGTGGCCGCCCGGCGGCGGACCCGACGGCCCGACGAAAGGTAGCGTGGCACTGATGTCCCTGATCCGCGCGCTCAGCAAGGAACTCCAGGCACGCAGCGACGATTCGTTGCGGGCCCTGTTCTCCGCGCGGCCGGACCTCATCTCTCCCGGCGTGCCGGACTTTGCGGCCCTCGCGGCCCGGGCCAGCGGCCGCGTCAGCGTGCAGCGCGCCCTGGAGCGGCTCAACCGCCCGGAAATGCAAGTCCTCGAGACCCTCCACCTGTGCACGAACACGGACACCGGACACAGCGCATCCGCCCCGATGCTGAAGAAACTCATCAACGGTGCCACGCTGAGCTCCCTTGAAAAAATGCTGCATTCGCTGCAGGAACTGGCTCTGGTTCACCGGGCGGAACCCCCGCACGGCACCACGCCGGCTGCCGGCACGAAACTGCGGTATTACCTGCCGGTGGGCAGCCTCAAGGACGTGATCGGAATCTACCCGGCCGGGCTGGGGCGCAGCTACACCGAACTCGTGCGTCTCCAGCCGCCCTTCGCGCAGCGCGTGGTCCAGCTGGTCGCGGAACTGCACCGGAGCGGCGCAGCGATCTCCCCGGCGACCACGCCAATGGAGGCCGCACTGTCGCTGCAGCACTGGACCGCCACCCCGGAGTCCCTCCGGCAGATCCTCGCCGCCGCCCCGGACCGCACTGCGGCCCTGCTTGCGCGCTTCGGCAACTGGGCCATGGGCGCCGTTCCCCAGGCGCAGCGGCGCGCCTCCGTGCTGCACGAGGCCGCCGACGTCGGGCCGGTGGACTGGCTCCTGGCCCGTGGGCTGCTGGTGCCGCTGGACGCCGCCCACGTGGAACTTCCGCACAGCGTCGGCGTGTCCTTGCGTGGCGGTTTTGTGATCGAAAAGTTTGCCCTGACCCCGCCGGTGCCGCGGATGGGTTCCACCTCGGCCGCGCTGCGCCGCAACGCCGCCCTGGGCGCGATCGCGGAGACCCTGCGGCTGGTGGGCGAACTGCTCTACGCCGTCCGGGAACAGCCCCTCGTCACCCTGCGCAGCGGCGGCGTGGGAGTCAGGGAGCTGAAGCGCCTGGCGGACTGTCTGCGGCTCGAGCTGCACGACGCCGGTGTGCTGGCGGAGTTTTGCGCCCTGTCCGGCCTCATCCGCCTCGACGTGGACAGCTCCGCCTGGGTCCAGACGGAGCAGCTGGAATGGCTGACGCTTCCGCGGCAGGAGCAGTGGCTCTGGCTGGTCAATGCCTGGCTCGCCAGCGAGCGGGCGCCCTCCCTCGTCGGCCAGCCCGTCAACGGCCAGGCCGCCGTCCCGGCGCTCCACCGGGGCGCGGCCGGGAACACCGTCAACGCTCTCTCGGCCGAGGCGCAGCGCCCGGACGCTCCCGTGGTCCGGAAGCGGATCCTGGAAATTCTGGCTGAGCTGACCGGGGAGGCCGCTGCCGCGGACGGGCAGGCACCGGTCCTGGACGCCGCGGCCGTGCTCGAGCGCGCCGACTGGACCCAGCCCCGGATGGCACGGCGTTTCAGCTCGCTGATCCGGGGGGTCCTGGCCGAGGCGGAGATGCTCGGCCTGATCGGCTCCGGCGCGCTCAGCCAGATCGGGGCGGCCATCGCCGCTGAACAGCCCGACGAGGCGATGGGGATCCTGGGCGAACACCTGCCGGCCGCGCTGAACCACGTCCTGCTCCAGGCCGACCTCACCGCCGTGGCGCCCGGCTACCTCGCGCCGGAACTGACCGAAAAGCTCCTCGCCATGGCCGACGCCGAAGGCCAGGGCCCGGCCACCATCTACCGTTTCTCGGTCGCTTCCGTCCGGCGCGCGCTCGACGCGGGCCAGGATGCCCAGGCGATGCTGGATTTCCTGGGCGTGCACTCAGCCACGGCGATCCCGCAGCCGCTGAAGTACCTGATCGAGGACACTGCCGCCCGGCATGCCAGGCTGCGCGTGGGGTCCGCCGCGAGCTTCATCCAAAGCGATGACGAAACGGCGCTCCTGGAACTGCTCAACATGCCCGGCGCGTCCGGACTGCGTTTGGTCCGGATCGCGGCCACGGTGCTGATCTCGCACGCGGCACCGCGGGAAACGGCGCAGATCCTCCGCAACCTGGGGCTGTCCCCGGCGGTGGAGGAATCCGAGGCCGGCGGCGTCCGGCTGCGGCGCAACACCGCGGTGTCCGGCGGCGCGCGGCCGGTCTACAGTGCTCCGCGCACCGCTCCTCCGGAAGCCGACGTCGACGCCCAGCTGGCCGTGCTGCGCAGCGAACGGCCCGCCGCGGGCAGCCCCGGCGGGCACCCCGCCGTCATCCCGGGCAGCGAGGAAGCAACCCAGCTGGGGCTGGAAACCCTGCAGAAGGCGATCCGGCTTAAACAGCGAGTGGTGATAAACGTCGTGGACAGCATGGGGAATGCCGTTCGGGAAACGGTTGTCCCGGTGGCTGTGAACGGCGGACGGGTCCGGGTGTTCGACCCGGACAAGGAAACCGAACGCGTGCTGTCCATCCACCGGATCATTGACGTCGAAGCCGCAGAGGAACTGCTCCAGTGAACGATGGACCGCTGATCGTCCAGAGTGACAAAACCATCCTGCTCGAAGTCGACCACGAACTCGCCACCGAGGCACGCCACGCCATCGCCGCGTTCGCCGAGCTGGAACGCGCCCCCGAGCACATGCACAGCTACCGGCTCACGCCGCTGGGCCTCTGGAACGCCCGGGCCGCCGGCCTCGACGCCGAAAAAGTGCTGGACACGCTGCTGAAGTACTCCCGTTTCCCGGTGCCCCATTCCCTGCTCATCGATGTCGAAGAGACCATGTCCCGGTACGGCCGGCTGCGGCTCGAAAAGGATCCCCAGCACGGCCTCGTCATGCGCACCTCTGATTACCCGGTGCTGGAGGAGGTCAGCCGCGCCAGGAAGATCGCCCCCTTGCTCGGGCCCCGGATCGACGGCGAAACCGTCGTCGTGCACTCTTCCCAGCGCGGACAGCTCAAGCAGCTGCTGCTCAAGATCGGCTGGCCGGCCGAGGACCTGGCCGGCTATGTCGACGGCACGCCGCACCCCATCATGCTCGACGAATCCGGCTGGAAGCTCCGCCCCTACCAGCGGCTGGCCATGGAGAACTTCTGGGCCGGCGGCAGCGGGGTCGTGGTGCTGCCCTGCGGAGCCGGCAAAACGCTGGTCGGTGCCGCCGCGATGGCCACCAGCTCCACCACGACACTGATCCTGGTGACCAACACGGTCTCCGCCCGGCAGTGGAAGGACGAGCTGCTCAAGCGGACCTCCCTCACCGATGAGGAGATCGGCGAATACTCCGGCCCCGTCAAGGAAGTCCGCCCGGTCACGATCGCCACCTACCAGGTGCTGACCACCAAGCGGGGCGGGCTCTACCCCCATCTGGAGCTGGTGGACGGCAACGACTGGGGGCTCATCATCTACGACGAGGTCCATCTCCTGCCCGCCCCGATCTTCCGGATGACGGCGGACCTGCAGGCGCGCCGCCGGCTCGGCCTGACCGCCACGCTGGTCCGCGAGGACGGCCGCGAGGGCGAAGTCTTCAGCCTGATCGGACCGAAGCGCTACGACGCGCCGTGGAAGGACATCGAGGCGCAGGGCTACATCGCGCCCGCCGACTGCGTCGAGGTCCGGATCGACCTGCCCCGCGACGAACGGGTGGCCTATGCCATGGCCGAGGACGCGGACAAGTACCGGCTGTGCGCCACGTCCGAGTCCAAGACCCTGGTGGTGGAACAGCTCGTGGCCGAGCACGCCGGCGAACAGCTGCTGGTGATTGGCCAGTACATCGACCAGCTGGATGAGATCGGCGAGCGCCTCCAGGCGCCGGTGATCAAGGGCGACACCTCCGTCAAGGACCGCCAGAAGCTCTTCGCGGCCTTCCGCGCCGGCGAGGTGCAGACCCTCGTCGTGTCCAAGGTCGCCAACTTCTCGATCGACCTGCCGGAGGCTTCCGTCGCGATCCAGGTCTCCGGCTCCTTCGGCTCCCGGCAGGAAGAGGCCCAGCGCCTGGGCCGGCTGCTGCGCCCCAAGAAGGACGGCCGCGCCGCACGGTTTTACTCCCTGGTGGCCAGGGACACCCTGGACCAGGACTTTGCGGCCAAGCGCCAGCGCTTCCTGGCCGAGCAGGGCTACGCCTACCGGATCATGGACGCCAAGGACGTCGGAACGGCCAGCTGACGCCCGGCCGGCGGGGCCGGGCGTCGAACATTCCCGCCGCTGGCGCCCTGCGCGCGGTCCACCCGGCACACATCTGCCATTCAGAAAACTCCCAGAGTCTGGGAGCATCATGGGAACTATGAAAAAGAACGGTCCCGAAGCCAAGCTGCTCGTCGTTGATGATGAACCGAACATCCGCGAACTGCTCTCCACCTCGCTGCGCTTTGCCGGCTTTGAAGTCATTTCCGCCTCCAACGGGCGCGAGGCTTTGGCCGCGGCCGATCTCCATGCCCCCGATCTGGCCGTCCTGGATGTCATGCTGCCGGACATGGACGGCTTCACCGTCACCCGCCGGCTGCGCGCCGCCGGCAAGCACTTCCCGGTGCTCTTCCTGACCGCCAAGGATGACACCGAAGACAAGGTCATGGGCCTCACCGTCGGCGGTGACGACTACGTCACTAAGCCGTTCAGCCTCGACGAGGTCGTGGCACGCATCCGCGCCGTCCTGCGCCGCACACAGCCCCTGCAGGATGACGACGCGGTCATCCGGGTCGATGACCTGGAGCTCGACGATGACGCCCACGAGGTTCGCCGCGGCGGCACGGTGATTGAGCTGTCCCCCACCGAGTTCAAGCTGCTGCGCTACCTCATGCTGAATCCCAACCGGGTGCTCTCCAAGGCCCAGATCCTGGACCACGTCTGGGAATACGACTTCAACGGCGATGCCTCGATCGTAGAGTCCTATATCTCGTATTTGCGCCGCAAGGTGGACATTGACCCCGACGCCCCGGCCCTGATCCAGACCAAGCGCGGCGTCGGCTACGTGCTGCGGACGGCCGAGAAGCGCTGACCTTGCTGCTCCACCGCTGGCAGTCGGCGTCGCTCAGGTCGCAGCTCGTCGCCATCATGACCGCCCTGATGCTGGTGGCCCTCACCGCCACGGGCGCTGCAACCCTGACCCTGCTGCACAGCAATCTGCAGGGGCAGGTCGACGACAAGCTCCGGGCCGCCGTGGCCTCGGTCCGCCAGCAGCAGTCGTTCAGCCAGCTGCAGGACAAGAATGAGAGCATCCCCACCGACTACTCGCTGATCCTCTTCACACCGGGGCAGCCGCCGTTGCCGTTCGGCGGCGACAGGGAACTCCACCCGGATATCACGAGCATCAGCGCCGCGGACGCCGGGGACCGGCAGCAGAACCCGTTCCAGGTCCGCGGCACCGACGGGCACAACTGGCGGGTCGTCGCACTCAACGTTGTGGACAGCAACCAGCGCAGCTCCGTGGTGGTCATCGGGCTCCCGCTGTGGCCGGTCGATTCCGTGATGGAACACGCCCTCCTGGTGGTCGTCGGAATCGGACTGCTGACCCTGGTCCTGGCGTTCTTCATCGCCACCTGGAGCATTTCGCGGTCCTTCCGGCCACTGGCCCGGGTCGAAAAGACCGCCGCAGCGATTGCCGCCGGCGACCTCTCCCGGCGCGTCGAAGTCGAAAACCCCCACACCGAGGTGGGTCGGCTGGGCAGTTCCCTCAATGCCATGCTCGCCCACATCGAGACGGCCTTCGCCGCCCGGATGGCCTCCGAGGCGCGGATGCGCCGCTTCGCCGCCGACGCCTCACACGAACTGCGGACCCCGCTGGTGACGATCCGTGGTTTCTCCGAGCTGTACCGGCACGGCGCGCTGTCCACACCCGAGGATGTGGCGACCGCCATGGGGAGGATCGAAAGCGAAGCCAAGCGGATGGGGACCATGGTGGAGGACCTGCTGCTGCTCGCCAGGATCGATGAGCAACGGCCGCTGCAGCAGAAACCGGCCGATCTGCTGCTGCTTGCCAACGACGCCGTTGTGGACACGCAGGCGAGCGACCGCGGCCGCACCATTTCGCTGACCGGGCTTGACGGCCGCCCCGCCGCGCCCGCGCCGGTGCTCGGCGACGAGGCAAAACTGCGGCAGGTCGTCGGGAATCTCGTGGGCAACGCCCTGCGCTACACTCCCGACGGCACACCGATTGAGCTGGCCGTCGGCGTGCGGACCGGCCACGACGGCACGCGGGAGTCCGTCATTGAGGTCCGCGACCACGGTCCCGGTGTCCCGGACGAGGAAGCCGCGCGGATCTTCGAGCGGTTCTACCGCGCGGACACGTCCCGTACCCGGGAGACCGGCGGCAGCGGGTTGGGGCTGGCGATCGTCGCGGCCATCGTCGGCTCGCATTCCGGCACCGTCAGGGTCGCGAAAACCGACGGCGGCGGCGCTACCCTGGTGGTCAGCCTGCCGTTCCTCGACGAGGACGCCTCGGACGCCGGTTCACAAGCCCACGCGGAGGCACGCGCCGATTCGGACGCACGCGCCGGCTCCGGTCCACGGGCCGGCAGCGGCCACGCGGACGGGGAATAGCCCGCCGGGCTTCCGAAGGTTTTCCACATACCGGGGACCGGCCGTTCCCCGGCGTCCCGGCGCCTGCCTACGCTCGGAAGGTCCGGAGATTCCGGATCACCGTCGAGAGGTCATCCCATGAGCATCATCTCCGTCGACACGGAGCTCCTCCAGCTCAAGTCAGCGACTGTCAAGGCTACGGTCGACCGGATCAGCGCTGACGTCCAGGCCATGAAGCGCGGCCTCGACGAGTTGCAGGCCACGTGGCACGGCTCGGCCGCCACCAATTTCCAGGCCCTGGTCTCCGAGTGGACCCTGACCCAAGGGAAGGTTGAGGCCTCCCTCGCGTCGATCAACCTCGCGCTGAATTCCGCGGCCGCGAGCTACGCCCAGGCCGAACTGCACAACACCCAGCGGTTCAGCTGACGGGCGCCCACCGCGCCGGAGACGGGCTCAGGCCTCGGGGGTGCCCTGGTGGAAACGTAGCCGCCATTGGGCGCCGTCATGGACCCACAGGGAGCTGCGCAGGGCCGTCCCCGATCGGGCCCGGCTGCGGTAGGTCAGCAGGATGGTCTGCTCGCCCAGCCGGTCTGCGCCCAGCATTTCCAGCTCGGTCGGGCCGGCCGGCTCCTCTGCGAGGGACATCATCATGGCGTCCCGGGTCCAGATCCGGCCCGAACTGCCGATTTCAGTGAAGTCCCGGTGCAGCAGCACACCGGTGCGGCCGAGGTCGGCGCGCGTTTCCGGCAGGAGCAGTTCGCGCTCCAGTGACTCAACGATGGCTTCCGGGCTGGCGTCCGTGCCTGGCGCGGGGGTGGTGTCCTCGTCGAGTTCGCTGAAAAGGTCGGGTTCGTCAAAGAGCGTTGGCTCCCCGAAGAGCTGCTGCCGGGCGGAGGGCGCCGTGGCCGCCTGGGCGGCCGCGGGTGCTGCCTGAGACGCGGCGGGTGCCCCCTGGGCGGCCGCGGGGGCCGCCTGGGCGGTTGCAGGTGCCGGGGGTGCCTGGGCGGCACCTGCCGCGGCGCCGAATCCGGGACCCTGGCGCACCGCGACGCCCTGCTGGTAGGACGTGGCAGCGGCCCTGGCGCGGTCATCCGCTGCCTCGTTAAGGTCATGTCCGGCGTGGCCGCGCACCCATTCGAACCTGTATTTGCGGCCGACCAGTGCCTGGTCGATCTCCTTGAGCAGGTCGACGTTCATCACGGGCTTGCCGTCGGACTTGCGCCAGCCCTTGCGCTTCCAGCCCGGCATCCACTTCGTCACGGAGTTGATGACGTACTGGCTGTCGCAGAGAATGTGCAGATCCTCACCCGGCAGATGCGCGGTGGAGCGGAAGAGATCCAGCACGGCCATGAGCTCGCCCATGTTGTTGGTGCCATGGGGCCATCCCCCGGCCCGCCAGCAGTCGTCGTTTACGTACCAGGCCCATCCGGCCGGGCCGGGATTTCCTAATGCCGAACCGTCGGCTGCTGCAGTAATCGTCACTGCACCATCCTGCCAGACCCCCGCAGGCACCGGTGTCCGCCGCCGGCAGTGACGGTCGCTCCTGCGGGGGTTAACGCCGACGGCGGCCCCACCCGAAGGAGGGACCGCCGTCGTTGAACTGGACGTTCAGCGCTGAACTGCGCAGCGCCGGAAGCCGGGTGGTTAGAAACCGCCCATGCCGCCCATGCCGCCCATGTCATCGCCGCCGCCCATCGGGGCGCCACCCTTCTCGGGCTTGTCGGCCACAACGGCCTCGGTGGTGAGGAACAGGCCGGCAATGGAAGCCGCGTTCTGCAGGGCAGAGCGGGTTACCTTGACCGGGTCGTTGATGCCGGCAGCCAGCAGGTCGACGTACTCGCCGGTTGCTGCGTTCAGGCCGTGGCCTGCGGGCAGGCCGCGGACCTTGTCCACGACAACGCCCGGCTCGAGGCCGGCGTTGAAGGCGATCTGCTTCAGCGGGGCGTCGATGGCAACGCGGACGATGTTCGCACCGGTTGCCTCGTCGCCTTCGAGCTGCAGGTTCGCGAAGGCCTTGGCGCCGGCCTGGATCAGGGCCACGCCACCGCCGGCGACGATGCCCTCTTCGACAGCAGCCTTGGCGTTGCGGACAGCGTCCTCAATGCGGTGCTTGCGTTCCTTGAGCTCAACTTCGGTTGCGGCACCGGCCTTGATGACTGCAACGCCGCCGGCCAGCTTGGCCAGGCGCTCCTGCAGCTTCTCGCGGTCGTAATCGGAATCGGAGTTCTCGATCTCGGCACGGATCTGGGAAACGCGGCCAGCAATCTGGTCAGCGTCGCCTGCACCCTCGACGATGGTGGTCTCATCCTTGGTGACGACGACCTTGCGGGCGCGGCCGAGGAGTTCGAGGCCGGCGGTCTCAAGCTTGAGGCCGACTTCCTCGGAGATGACCTGGCCACCGGTGAGGATGGCGATGTCCGCGAGCTGCGCCTTGCGGCGGTCGCCGAAGCCCGGAGCCTTGACGGCGACGGACTTGAAGGTGCCGCGGATCTTGTTGACGATCAGGGTGGCCAGGGCCTCGCCCTCGATGTCTTCGGCAATGATCAGCAGCGGCTTGGAGGACTGCATGACCTTCTCGAGGACAGCAACCAATTCCTTGACGTTGGAGATCTTGGAGTTGACGATCAGGATGTACGGATCCTCAAGGACCGTTTCCTGGCGCTCGGCGTCGGTGACGAAGTAAGCGGAGATGTAGCCCTTGTCGAAGCGCATGCCTTCGGTGAGCTCGAGCTCCAGGCCGAAGGTGTTGGACTCCTCGACGGTGATGACGCCTTCCTTGCCGACCTTATCCAGGGCCTCGGCAATCAGTGCGCCAATTTCGTTGTCACCGGCAGAGATGGACGCGGTGGCCGCAATCTCTTCCTTGGTTTCGATTTCCTTGGCGGAGGCCAGGAGCTCGCGGGTGACGGCTTCGACAGCCTTCTCGATGCCGCGCTTGAGGGACAGGGGATCAGCGCCGGCCGCGACGTTCCGCAGGCCTTCCTTGACCAGGGCCTGGGCCAGCACGGTAGCGGTGGTGGTTCCATCGCCGGCGACGTCATCCGTCTTCTTGGCAACTTCCTTGACCAGCTCGGCGCCGATCTTTTCGTAAGGGTCGTCCAGCTCGATCTCCTTGGCGATGGAAACACCATCGTTGGTGATCGTGGGGGCACCCCACTTCTTTTCGAGGACGACGTTGCGTCCACGCGGGCCGAGGGTGACCTTGACGGCGTCGGCGAGGATGTTCAGGCCCCGCTCAAGACCGCGGCGTGCCTCTTCATCAAATGCAATGATCTTGGCCATAACGGCAGTAGTCCTTTCGGGACAGTCGTTAAGAATGAACCTTCGCTGCGGTGCCCGCGACGGACGATCCTTGCCCTGCGGCCTCTGTATGCCGCAAGGCCAGGGATCTCACCCCAGCCAGGTGTTTCTCTCGCTCCCGGACCGGCCGCTTCAACTCCGTGACCGGGCGAACCGGGCGTTGTTTTAGCAGTCAATACGCGGGAGTGCTAAGTCAATAATTAGCACTCCCCCGGGGAGAGTGCAAGCAGCGGGCGTGCCGGAGTGCCCCTGTTCGGCCCGCTGAGCGCCCCTGGCACGGCTCAATACGCTAAGGGCGATTAACTCGCGGTGCTGTTGGCTGTTTCGCTGCCGCTCATGGTTGCCCTGTTGTCCGCGCCGTAGCGGTAGACAACGTAGTTCGCGGTGCTGACGTCTCCACGGGAGTCAAAGCTGATCGGCCCGGACTCCCCGTCGTAATCGGGTCGCTTTCCGGACCGGATGGCGTCCAGGCACTCCTGGTAACTCTTGCAGACCGCGGCTTCGCCGCCGGGGCCAGCGCTGCCCGGGCCCTGCACTTTGCCGCCCGAAACGGCGATCAGGCTGGCCGCAATGGAGGTTCCGGCGTCGTCCTGGGCAGCAGCGGCCGCGATGGCGGCGAGGTTGGCGGCGTCGTACGCTTCGGCGGCAAAGGTCATGTCCGTCAGCTCCGGATCCACGGAGACCAGTTCGGCCTGGAAGTGTGCGGACGCAAAGGTCCCCGGCAGGATGCCGCGCGTGCCCTCGAGGGCACGCGACCCGAGGCCGGAACCGTATTGGTTGACCGCGCCGTCGCTGAGGATGAGCTTCTTGCCGGCAAGGCCGGCGTTGTTCAGTTCGGCAATGGCGCCTTGGGCACCCGCGCGGGAGACCAGCACAACAGCGTCCGGGGCCGCCGCCTTCGCGGCCGCGGCCGCCTGCTGTGCGTGGCCGGGCGCGAAACCGACGACCGCGACGGTCCCGACGCCGGACGCCTTGGCGGCGGCGGCCACTGCAGTGGACACGTCTTTGCCGTAGCTGCCTTCCTCGTAGACCACCGCAAGAGTTGCCGCGCCACTGTCCTTGGCGAGTTTGACGAGAACGGGAGCCTGCGCGATGTCGGCTGCCGCGGTACGGAAGTAGTAGCCGTTGCTCTCGTAGCTACTGAGTCCGCTGGCGGTGTTCGCGGGGGAAATCATGGCGATCCTGGCGTTGGACAGGACGTCGATGGCGGTGGGCGCCCGGCTGGAGTCCGTCGGGCCGATGACGACGTCGGCCTTGGCCGCCACCAGCGCCCGTGCCTGCGCTGCGGTGTCCGCGCTGATGGTCTCGGGGAGCAGCTCCACCGGCTTTCCCTTGTGGCCGCCCGCAGCGTTGATCTCCCTGACGGCGAGCTTCGCGGCGGCCAACTGGGGGGCATTCAGGAAGTTCTGCGGCCCGGTGTTGTCGAGGATCAGCCCGATCCGCAGGATGCCGTCACCGCTCGCATCGGCCTGTTCCACGCGGGCGCCGCCCGTTGGCCCCAGACACGCGGTCATGGTCAGCGCCGCCACGGCCGCAACGGCAACCGCCTGGCCCCGCCTCAGCATCCCGGACCGGCGCCCGGCGCTGCTGCCGGCAGACTGTCGGGCGGCATTCATTCCGGCAGGATCCTGCGTCGCTCGTGCTGCGGCGGGGAAGGTCACGGGGCGGGCCGGACGCTTTCGGCCTGCGGGCCTTTGTCGCCCTCGCCGACTTCAAGTTCCACGCGCTGCCCCTCGGTCAGGGCACGGTAGCCGTCCCCGGCGATGGCCGACCAGTGCACAAAGACGTCGTCCCCGGTGCTGTCCACGGTGATGAAGCCGTAGCCCTTTTCGGAGTTGAACCATTTGACGGTTCCCAATGCCATGGTGTCCACTCTTTTCAGTCGGCCGGCGGGCGGTCCGCCATAATGTGCCCCGCAGAATGCAGCAACAGAATGCAGACACAGAATGCAAACGCAGCCCGCAAATACTGTACCCACAGCCTCCGGCCGGGGTGCAGGGCGCGGGCGGGCGGGGCGCCAATAGTTATTCAGGCGTAACCGGGACGGACTACTGGAAGCCGGGGGCCAGCACGACGACCAGCGGCAGCTGGAATTCGGCCGAGTCAACCATGGTCGGGATGCCCAGGAGTTTTCCGAGGGCTTCGGCGTTGGCCTTCTGCGCGGCGCCGGCGTAGAAGATGACGGAGCGAGGCTGTGGCGCACCGCCCCAGTTTCCGAGCGTGCCAACGGTCCAGCCGGCGGTGGAAACGGTTCCGCCCACGCGGTTCGCCAGGCCGGCGGTGGCGGTGGAGTTGAAGACCGCCACCGGCTGGGTCTTGTCGACGGCGGCGGCCGCGGTGGGGGTTGCGGAGGGGGTTACGGAGGGCGTGGCGGCCGCCGAGGGTGTCCCGCTGGCAGCCGGGCTGGCGGACGCGGGGCTGGCGGGGGCGGAGGCTGTGGGGGCCGGGGACGCCGCGGCGCTGCTGCCGCCCTGCTCGGCCGATACGGCCTGGGTGCTTCCAGCAGAGGAGAATCCGAGTTTCGGCAGGATCAGGAAGGCCAGGAGGCCCACGGCCAGGGCTGCGGCGCCGACGGCCAGGATGGGCCCCAGACGGCGGCCACGCCGGGATTCGGCGACCGCCCGGTGGACACCCTGGCGTGTGGAGGTCTCCGGGACCCGATCAAATTCATCCCGAGCGTATTTGGTCATGGTCAAAACGACGTCCTTGCTGATTTCTGACGATTTGCGCCCACCGGCTTCCGCGCAGGAATCCGCGCATCAGGTTGTGCTTTACGCGTCTGAGCCCAAGCGGCGAGCAGTGCGGGCACGTTGGCGTGACGTACGTAGTCTACGCAATCTCTTCACCAACATGGGATCGTGGGCCAGCGCATCCTCACTGTCAATGAGGGCATTGAGGATCTGGTAGTAGTGCGTTGCGGAGAGGTCGAAGAGCTCCCGGATCGCCTGTTCTTTGGCTCCGGCGTACTTCCACCACTGCCGTTCCAGCGCCAGTATCTGCTGGTCCCTGCTGCTAAGGGGGGACTCCGGGCTGGTCCCCGCGGACAGCGATTCCGCCGTCGAAGGGTGCTCCTGCGCTGGTTCGGCCACGACACACTCCCTTTGCTGGATCCGGTGAAAAGTCTTCCCCATGCTACGGGCGAATAACAGGCTTGTCATTTGCGACCCTGCGAGAATAGGCCCTGTGCCTACCTTCGACGCGCTTGATTCCGATGCCCTCTTCGAGCTGCAGCCCCCGTCGGCCGAGACTCCCGGTTTCGCTGAGCTGGCACGCCTGCCGTTGAATGAGCTCGTTGCTGCCGGCTGGGCGGACGCGCTGGCACCGGTGGAACAGCAGCTGCGGGATGTCCTGGCTTTCCTCGGCCGGGAAGTTGCCGGGGGCCACGCGATCCTGCCGCCGCCGTCGAACGTTCTCCTGGCGTTCCGGCAGCCCCTGGCGGAGGTCAGGGTCCTGATAGTGGGCCAGGACCCGTACCCGACGCCGGGCCACGCCGTCGGGCTGTCCTTCGCCGTGGACGGCGCCACACGGCCCATCCCGCGCAGCCTCGCCAATATCTACAAGGAACTCGAAGACGATCTGGGCCTTTCGCCGCGGGTCCACGGCGACCTCAGCCCGTGGGCGGACCAGGGCGTGCTGCTGCTCAACCGCGTCCTCAGTGTCCGGGCCGGGGAAGCGGGCTCGCACCGCAACCGAGGATGGGAAGCCATCACGGCGGCGGCGATCAGCGCCGTGGCGAACCGCGTCACCGCCGACGGCTCCCCCGTGCCGCTCGTTGCGATCCTCTGGGGCAAGGATGCCGGTACCGTCCGGCCGCTGCTGGGCACCGCGCCGGTGATCGCCAGTGCCCATCCGAGTCCCCTCTCGGCAGCACGGGGATTCTTCGGCTCCCGGCCGTTCAGCCAGGCCAACACGCTGCTCCAGGAGCAAGGGGACGGCACTGTGGATTGGGAACTTCCGCCCCTTCCCCGTCGGCTTCACAGTCGGGGCCACGCCCAGCCTTCTTAGCTAGTCTTGACTACATGACCTCAGTCCCCGCTGCCACCTCGGCCACCCGCAAATCACGCCCGCAGACGAGCCTCACCGTCCTGCGCCGCGAACAGCTCTCCCCCCACATGGTCCGGATCATTGCCGGCGGCCCGGGCTTCGCGGGGTACGTCAACAACGCCTTCGTGGACCGGTACGTCAAGATCGTGTTCCCCCAGCCCGGGATCAACTACACGGAGCCGCTGGACCTCTGGGAAATCCGGGAGTCCCTGCCGCGGGATCAGTGGCCGCACACCCGGACCTACACCGTCCGCTGGGTCGACGAGGCTGCCGGGGAACTCGCCATCGACTTCGTGATCCACGGCGATGAAGGTCTGGCGGGCCCGTGGGCCGACGCCGCCCGGCCCGGCGACGCCCTGATCTTCACCGGCCCGGGCGGGGGCTACAACCCGGACCCGACGGCGGACTGGTACCTGTTCGCGGGCGATGAGTCCGCGCTGCCGGCCATAGGCGCCGCGATTGAATCACTACCGGAGGATGCCCGCGGACTGGCCTTCCTCGAGGTGGACACCGACGCCGACATCCAGGCCATCGCCGCGCCGGCCGGTGTGGAGCTGCGCTGGCTCCTGCGCGGCGGCGTGCCGGCCGGGGCCAGCGACCTGCTGGTCACCGCGGTGCGTGACACCACCTGGCCGGAGGGCCGGGTGCAGGTCTTTGCCCACGGCGAGCGAGGCTACATGAAGACCCTGCGGAGCGTGCTCTACGGGCAGCACGGGCTGGAGCGCTCCCAGGTATCGCTGTCCGGGTATTGGGCGATGGGCCGGGTGGAGGACGACTTCCAGGCCGAGAAGAAGCTGGCCATCGGCAAGATCTAACGGCACAAGGCCTCAGCGGCGCCGCGCCCGCCGTCGTTCGTTGCTGGCAAGGCTGCGGGTCAGGGGCCGGGCCAGCGTGTCACCGAGGACGATGCCGGCCGCCACCCCCATCACGATAGCCCCGGCGTTGAGCATGCCCCCGGCACCCAGCAGGATCTCCGATTCCTCAACGGTCAACACATACATGGAGCGGAATATGGTGAGGCCGGGCAGCAGGATCAGCCCGGCGGGAACGGCCACCACCAACTGCGGGGCACCCATTCGAAGCGCCACCACCCGGGCGAGCAAACCGATGGCGACGGCGGCCAGCGCGGGAGAAAACCGGGGTCCGATGCCCAGCGACTCTCCCCCGAGCAGGACAAAATAGCCCACAACTCCGACGGCGGCGGTCGGCAGCAGCAGGGTCACGGAGGTCTGTTCGGTGATGCCGATCATCAGCACCGCGACGGCGATCAAAATGACCACCACCCATAAGTCATACGCCGGCGGGAATGTTTTAGTGACGTCGATCGGCTCCATGCCGGTCATGTCCCCGACCACGAAGCCGACCGCAATGCCGGCCACGAGCGCCCCGAAGGTCAGCATGGTGGAGAGGAACCGGCCGGCCGCAGTGACCGGGAAGCCGTTGATCGCGTCCTGCACCGAGGAAACGAGCCGTCCGGTCGGCAGCAGCAGCAGGATGCCACCGACCACCACAATCTCCGGGGCAATCTGGATCCCGACCAGGCCGCCGAACCGCCACAGGAGCAGGGCGATGAAGGTGACCAGGAAGGAACACGAGGCAGTGATGAAGAAGTCCGGTGTGCGCCAGCGCCCCAGCTGCCGTGCCAGCAGGCTGACCAGCAGGTTGGAGAAGAAGGCGACCGCGGAGGCTCCCGGCCCGCCGCCGAGCACACCGACAAAGACGGCGGAAAAGACGCCGAACGCCACAGTGACCATCCAGCGCGGGAACGGCTTGGAGCTGTGGGTGATCTCCTCGAGCCGCCGCACAGCCTCCTCGCGGCCAACTCCGCCGGCCACGATTTCGGTGACCAGCTGGTGCACCTGGGAGAGCCCGGCGTAGTTGTTGGTCCAGGACCGGACCACACGCAGCAGAGAAATGGGAGTCTGGTCCTTGGGGGCGTAGTTGATGGCGACGGACTGGTTGGTGATGTCCACTTCGATGTGCTTGAGGCCCAGCGCGGCCGTAATGGCGATGATGCTGGTTTCCACTTCGAGGGCGCCGGCGCCGTACCGGAACATGGACTCGGCCAGGTGCAACGCAAAATCGATGGTCTTGCGGGCAGAGGTGTCCATCCCGCCCACCTGGATCATCGGGTTGGCGTACGGGCTGCCGGCGAGGCGGTCCACGATGCTCATCGGGGCGGTCGGCGGGTTCTCGCCCTGGACGAGCCGGCGCAGCATCCGCTTGGCCGCGGCATTCTGCCGCACCTGTGTGGCCGACATCGGCTCGGTCCTGGGCAGTCCGTCGGTGTGCGGCCTGCGGCGGCCGTCAGTTTCCTTGGTCATTCCGGCGTCCTTATTTGTCGTGGCAGCCGGTTTAGTAGAACTGCTGGCCCGTGCGGCGGGTGTAGAGCTGGCGGGCAACGCGTTCGCCCGCGGCCATCCAGGCCTTGTACTTCAGCGGGCTCAGCACCTGGTCGTAGCAGCCGACGAAGTCGGTCACGGTCTTGCTGAAGCTGGTCTTGAAGAGGCCCAGCCCGTGGAACGGGTTGGACGTGTCCTTGAGCTGGTCGCTGGGGGGCGTGCCGCAGAAGTCGTATTCGGTGCAGCCGAGGCCCTTCAGCTGGCTGATGGCCGTCCACTGCACCAGGTGGGAGTCACCGTACTGGCCGCGTTTCTGCAGCGAGCCGCCGTCCTTGTACGTGCCCTTGCGGCCGTAGTTGATAACGAAGGCGCCCACGGACGGCACCCCGTTCTCGTAGACGAACAGCAGCCGGCCCTGGCCCCGGTTGATGAAGTTGGTCCAGAACTGCCGGTAGTACCCGTATTCGCGGACGCGGACCTGGGACTTGGCTTCCACAGTATCGGTCATCAGCGCATACATGGCGCGGAAGTTCTCCTCGGTGGGCTCCACCTGGAGCACTTCCACGCCCTCGCGGATGGCGCGGCGGACGGCATTGCGGCCGCGGGAATGCAGGTTCCTCAGCAGCTGGTTCTCTTCCGGGGAAATGTCCAGCAGTGCCGTCGAGTCGTTGGGCTGGAGGTTATGGGTCTTGACCAGACCGGCACCTTCGATCACCCGCCCGGCCTCCTCGGAGCGCACGATGTCAGGCTCGATCTTGATGGCAAAGACGCCAAGCCGGGCGCGCTTGACGAACTCGGCGTTGGCCGCTGCGATGCCGGGGATGTCCTCGACCGAGGCCACATCCGGGCCCTTGATCAGGTACCAGAGCTTGCCCAGGATCGGGAACGACTTCTCGAGGATGAGGTTGTAGCTCGTGTAATCGGCCGTCTCGTACACAAGGTGAAGTGGTTTCCAGCCAAAGTGTTGCTTGACCTCGGCGAAAGCCTCCGATTGCAGGAGATTGCCGCCATTGGGGTTCGCGGTGACGAGGGCATCCCAGTTGGCGATCTCTTCGGCAGAGGCAAAACGGGCGGTGAATTCACGCAAGGGTGCGGCATCCAATCGTTGCGGTACGAGCGTCGGCGGCATGCGGACATGCAGGCTCAAGTCTATCCGCCCGGCCCCATGCTCCCGCCTGGGCGGAACGGCTACGCTGGAAGCATGCCGTCTGACCAGCAAGCATTGACAACAGGATCCGGACGCCGGGGGCACACGGGCGGGAAGCGCGCGGCGGGCACCCAGCTGCTGGGGCTGCTGGGCTTCCTCGCGGCCTCCGCGCTGGTTGCCGGGCTCGGTGGACTGGCCACCGCCAGCAACGTCAACGGCTGGTATGTTGCCGCGGACAAGGCTCCCTGGTCGCCGCCGAACTGGGTGTTCGGGCCGGTCTGGACCATCCTCTACATCGCCATGGCCGTGGCCGCCTGGCTGGTCTGGCGCCGCCGGGCCGAAGGCACACGGCCCGCCCTCACGGCCTACGCGGTGCAGCTGGTGTTGAACCTGCTGTGGACGCCGGTGTTCTTCGGCCTGTACCCGGCGCTCGGCACGGCCGCGCTATGGATCGCCTTCGGCATCATCGTGGCCCTGATGGTGGCCGTGGCGGCCACGGTGCTGCTCTTCGGCCCGATCAGCCGCACCGCCGGGTTGCTGATGCTCCCCTACTTGTCCTGGCTGGTGTTCGCTTCGTCACTGAATCTGTGGGCGGCCCTGAACAACTAGGACCCCGACCGCCTGGCCAGTTACGGAATCAGCATTCGACGACGTTGACGGCGAGTCCGCCCATGGCGGTTTCCTTGTATTTGGAGCTCATGTCCTTGCCGGTTTCGCGCATGGTGATGATGACCTCGTCGAGGGACACGCGGTGGGTGCCATCGCCCCAGAGGGCCATTTTGGCGGCGTTGATGGCCTTCGCGGCGGCGATCGCGTTGCGTTCGATGCAGGGGATCTGCACGAGCCCGCCGATCGG
>NZ_JAVDVQ010000024.1:0-51386 GCF_031456935.1 Arthrobacter ginsengisoli
ACTCCCATCTTCATGACCACCGGAGGCTCCATGTCGCCTCCGGACACCCACACGCTGGCCCCGACCACAGGCAGGTCATCTCATTTTCGGACTAGACGGCGGTGTGCAGCTTCGGAAGCGCGTCCACCAGCGGCGCCAGTTCCGGCACTTCCTGCGCCTCGGCCAGCGCCCGCTCCAGCGTGGCGTCGTGGCTGGGACGGGCCTCCTCCAGCAGCTTGATTCCGGCCGGGGTGAGTTCGGTGTAGATTCCGCGGCGGTCATCGGCACATAGGATCCGGGTGAGCAGGCCCCGGTCTTCGAGCCGGTTGACCAGGCGCGTGGTGGCGCTGGCGCTCAATGCGGTGGCGCGGGCCAGCTGCTGCATCCGCATATGCCAGCCGTCCTGGCGGCTCAGTGCATCCAGCACGGTGTACTCGACGACGGACAGCTGCGCCGCCGTCTGCAGCGAGCGCTCCAGCTCAGCCTCGATCAGTGCGTGCAAGGCTGCCAGGGTCCGCCAGCCTTGCGCCCGGACCTCAACTGCGTCGTCCTTGATGCCCATCAGTTCTTCCCTTCGGATCGGCCTGCCCGGCCGGAATTGACCCCGGATTGAGGCGGACCACAATTTAGTTGCTTGCGCGGCATAGTTGCTTGTGCAACAATAAATAACGCGTCTGCAACTACTAGCTTACGCTTCGCATTTCTTTCCGTACAGTTTTGAAGGAGCTCCTCCATGCCTATTGGCCTGATAGCACTCGCCCTCGGCGGGTTCGGGATCGGACTCACCGAGTTCGTCATCATGGGCCTGCTGCCCGAAGTGGCCGCCGACTTCCAGGTCAGCGAGGCCACGGCGGGCTGGCTTATCTCCGGCTACGCGCTCGCCGTTGTTGTCGGGGCGCTGCTCTTGACCGCGGCCGTGACGCGTTTCGAGCGCAGGCCGGTGCTGGCCGTGCTGATGGTGCTGTTCATCGCCGGCAATCTCGTCTCCGCCCTGGCGCCCGACTACTGGCTGATGATGCTCGGCCGCATCATCGCGGCGCTGGCGCACGGTGCCTTCTTCGGCATCGGTGCGGTGGTCGCGGCAAGCATGGTCGCCCCCACCAAAAAAGCCGGTGCGATCGCCATCATGTTTACCGGGCTCACGGCGGCCAATGTGCTGGGTGTGCCCTTTGGCACGATGCTGGGCCAGGCTGCGGGCTGGCGGTCCACTTTTTGGGCGATTACGGGCATAGGCGTCCTGGCGCTCGTAGGGATCCTGGCGCTGGTACCCAGGACGGGTGCGGGCGAGGCGGCCCCGGGAGGCTTGCGTGGGGAACTCCGGGCCTTCCGCTCCCGTCAGGTCTGGCTCTCGATCCTGGTCACCATCCTGGGCTACGGAGGCATGTTCGGCGCCTTTACCTACATCGCCTTTACCCTGACCGAGGTCACGGGGTTCTCTGCCTCCACCGTTCCGTGGCTGCTCATCCTGTTCGGTGTGGGCCTCTTTGTCGGCAACACCGTCGGCGGCAGGGCGGCTGACCGGAACGTGGACCGGACCCTGCTCGTGGCGCTCTCGGCGCTGGTGGTCGTACTCGTGGTCTTCGCCCTCACTGCCGGCAGCCAGCCGATGACCATTGCCTCCATGGTGCTGCTGGGCGGCTTCGGGTTCGCCACGGTCCCCGGGCTGCAGATGCGCGTCATGAAATACGCCACGACTGCCCCCACGCTGGCGTCGGGTGCCAATATCGGCGCCTTCAATGTGGGTAACGCCCTTGGTGCCTGGATGGGCGGCGTGACCATCACCGCCGGGCTCGGCTACACCTCGCCCATCTGGGCCGGCGCCGGAATTACCCTGCTGGGACTGGCGGTGATGGTGTTCGCGTCGGCTGCCGCTGCGAAAAGGCGCGACGGCGGCGCCTCCGCGGCGATTGCCCGCGGCGCGGACAGCGAACAGGAGAACGTGGAACCCCAACGGGCCTAGCCGCCGGCCACCAACCTGGGTCCGGGGCCGGATTTACGTGTTTACATCCTAATGTCAGGACAAACTATTGACATGAGTGAGGTAAATCACCATGATCGAGGTAGGCATTATTCCGGCGGCTGCACCGTAGCAGCCCGGAGCTGAGATCAAAGGAGATTCACGGTGGCTAAATTTTCCTGGCGCAAGGCAACCCTGGTGGCAGCGGTTGTGCCGATGCTGGCGATGAGCGCCTGTTCAAGCACCGGCGGCAGGCCCGCAGACTCAGGCAATGCGGCCGGCGGCGGCCAGGTTGCCACAACGGAACGGATCAAGATCGCCTTGATCACCCACGCTCCCGCCGGCGATACCTTCTGGGACACCGTCCGCAAGGGTGCCGAGGAAGCGGCGGCGAAGGACAATGTGGAACTGCTGTACACCGGCGATCCGGAAGCCGGCCGGCAGGCCCAGCTGATCCAGCAGGCCATCGACCAAAAGGTGGACGGCATCGCCGTGACCCTGGCCACCCCGGACGCCCTCAAGGATTCGCTGCAGAAGGCCACGGCCGCGGGCATCCCGATTGTCAGCCTGAACGCCGGTGAATCGGTCTCCTCCCAGCTCGGAGCATTCACCCACTTCGGATCCAACGAACAGCTCGCCGGACAGGCCGTGGGTACAAAGCTCGCCGACGACGGGTACAAGCACCCGGTCTGTGTGATCCAGGCACAGGGGCACGTGGGACTCGAAGCCCGGTGTGCCGGTGTGAAGGCCAAGGTGCCCGGGACCGAGATCTTGTACGTGAACGGCGCGGACATGACCTCGGTCGAGTCGACGGCGACCGCAAAGCTTCAGGCCTCCAAAGATGCTGATGTCATCATCGGCCTCGGCGCTCCCATCACCCTGACGCTCCTGAAGTCCGTGGCGACCGCCGGAAGTTCGGCGAAGGTTGCCAGCTTCGACCTGAACAAGGAACTGGCCCAGAAGATCGACGACGGCAGCGTGCTGTTTACGGTGGACCAGCAGCCATGGCTGCAGGGCTACGGAGCCGTCGACGCCATCTGGCAGAACAAGCGCGGCGGCTTCAAGATCGGCGGCGGCCAGCCCGTCCTGACCGGACCCGCGATCGTCGACAAATCAAATGCAGCCGATGTCCTGAAGTTCGCCCAGCAGGGCGTCCGCTAACAGCCCGCTGGCCGGGCCGGCTGCGGCCGGCCCGGCAGCAAGGAGAATTATCATGACCACCACCCAGACAAAAACAACCACTCCGTCAGCGGCGGCCGATGAGCGCGTCGCCAAGCGCAGTCCGTTCCAGAAGCTCCTTGGCCGGCCCGAGGTCGGTGCCCTGGTCGGCGCGATCGTCCTCTTCGTCTTCTTCGCGTTAGTGTCACCGACCTTTACCCAGCCCGGTGCCCTGGCGACCATTCTGTACGGCAGCTCCACGATCGGGATCATGGCGGTGGGTGTGTCCTTGCTGATGATCGGCGGGGAGTTCGACCTTTCCACCGGTGTCGCGGTGATCACCTCGGCGCTGACGGCGTCGATGTTCAGCTGGTACTTCACCACGAACGTCTGGGTCGGCGTCGGACTGGCGCTGGTGGTGTCCTTGTCCATCGGCTTCATCAACGGCTGGATCCTGATCAAGACCAAGCTGCCCAGCTTCATCGTCACCCTGGCCACGTTCCTGATGCTGACCGGCCTGAACCTGGGCCTGACCCGCCTGATCGGCGGCTCCGTGTCCTCACCCTCGATCTCCAACATGGACGGCTTCGCCTCCGCCCGGGCCGTGTTCGCTTCCTCGGTCAGCATCGGCGGCGTCGATGTGAAGATCACGGTGTTCATCTGGATCGCGCTTGTCGCCGTAGCCACCTGGGTGCTGATGCGGACCCGGGTGGGCAACTGGATCTTCGCCGTCGGCGGCGACGCGAACGCCGCCCGCGCCGTGGGTGTCCCGGTCAGGGCCACCAAGATCGGCCTGTTCATGGCCGTAGGGTTCTGCGCCTGGATCCTGGGCATGCACAACCTCTTCGCCTTCGACACCGTGCAGTCCGGTGAGGGCGTGGGCAACGAATTCCTCTACATCATCGCCGCGGTCATCGGCGGCTGCCTCCTCACCGGTGGCTACGGTTCGGCGATCGGCGGTGCGATTGGCGCGTTCATCTTCGGCATGGCCAACAAGGGCATCGTCTACGCGCAGTGGAACCCGGACTGGTTCAAGTTCTTCCTGGGCCTGATGCTGCTGCTGGCCACTATCGTCAACCTCATCGTCAAGCGCCGCGCGGAACTCAAGTAAAGGGGCTAAGAGAAATGAATGCCAAAGAGATCGACCAGCAAACGCTGCTCCAGAACGAAACAGACACCCTGACCCACACCCCCGTCCATCTCCTGTCCCTCGAGGGAGTCGGCAAGCACTACGGCAACATCATCGCCCTGAGCGACGTCACGATGGCGGTGGACAACGGCCGCGTCACCTGCGTCCTCGGCGACAACGGCGCCGGCAAGTCCACGCTGATCAAGATCATCGCCGGCCTGCACCAGCATGACGCCGGGGTGTTGAACATCATGGGTGAGGAACGGAAGTTCGATTCGCCCCGGGACGCCCTGGACGCCGGCATCGCCACCGTCTATCAGGACCTCGCCGTGGTGCCCCTGATGCCGATCTGGCGCAACTTCTTCCTCGGCTCGGAGCTGACCAGCGGCTTCGGCCCGTTCAAAAGCATGGACGTCCAGAAAATGAAGGACATCACGCTCAAGGAACTCGCCGCGATGGGCATCGACCTCCGCGACGTCGAGCAGCCCATCGGCCAGCTCTCCGGCGGTGAACGCCAGTGTGTCGCGATTGCCCGTGCCGTGTACTTCGGCGCGAAGGTCCTGATCCTGGACGAGCCCACCGCCGCCCTGGGAGTGAAGCAGTCCGGCGTCGTGCTCCGTTATATCCTGCAGGCCCGCGACCGCGGCCTCGGCGTCATCTTCATCACGCACAACCCGCACCACGCCTTCCCCGTCGGCGACCGGTTCCTGCTGCTCAAACGCGGCAAGTCGATCGGCTACTACGACAAGAAGGACATCACCCTGGACGAGCTCACCGCCCAGATGGCCGGCGGCGCCGAACTCGCCGAACTCGCGCACGAACTCGAACAACTCGGCGGCCACGGCGACGTGGTCAAGGAAGTCCAGAGCGAAGTCGCCGACGTGGCCCAGACGACCGGCAAGACGTACCAGTAACTGCCGTCCCAATTCCGAAAGGACAAGCCTTTGGCTTACCTGACTCACAATCCCTCAGAAGTCTCCCGGCCCGTGCTCATCGGGCTGATCGGCTCCGGCTGGATGGGCGCTTTCCATGCCGAAAGCATCGCCCGCCGCGTCCCGGGCGCCGAGCTCGCGGCCATCGCTGATCCCAATGTGGAGTCCGCCGCGGCGCTGGCATCCGCCCTCGGCGCCCGCAAGGTGACGGCCGACGCCGCCGACATCCTGGCCGACCCGGAGATCGACGCCGTGATCATCGCCAGCCCGGCCCGCTTCCACTCCGCCCTGATCGGCCAGGCGGCCGCCGCCGGCAAGCACGTGTTCTGCGAGAAGCCGGCCGGACTGGGCCTGGCGGAGCTCGACGCCGCGCTGGCCGTTGTGGAGTCAGCCGGAGTGCACTTCCAGGTCGGCTTCAACCGGCGGTATGCGGCGGACTTCCAGGCCGCCAAAAAGGACCTCGCCGCCGGAACCGTCGGGACGCCGCAACTGCTGCGCTCGCTGACCCGGGATCCGGGCACGGGAAGCATTCCACACGCGGCCAGGGTCCCGGCCTGGACCGTCTTCCTGGAAACCCTGATCCACGACTTCGACACGCTGAACTGGTTCAACGAGGGCGCCGAGCCGGTGGAGGTCTACGCGGTCGCCGATGCACTCGTGGAACCCGGACTCCGCGACCAGGGCTTCCTGGACACAGCGGTCGTAACCATCCGCTACGGCAATGGGGCCATCGCGGTGGCCGAAGCGAACTTCAGCGCCCTCTACGGCTACGACGTCCGCGGCGAAGTTTTCGGCTCCCGGGGCATGGTGCAGGCCGGGCGGGCCACGGAAACCGATGCCCGCCGGTACACCGCCGACGGGGTGTCCGCGGACACGCCGCGGCTGAACGTCGAGCTCTTCCGCCAGGCCTACACGGATGAACTGGCCGACTTTGCCGACGCCGTGCGCGCACGGCGGGACGGCACGGCGCCGCCGTCGACCGCCTACTCGCTCCGGCCCGGGGCAGGGGACGCCCGGCGGGCGCTGGCCATGGCGCTGGCCTGCATCGAGTCGGTCAAGCGCGGCACCCCGGTGGCCGTCCACGAGTCGGCAGTTCTCTGATGCGCCTGGCGGTCTGCGCGGAGATGGTCTTCACCGAGCTCCCGTTCACCGAGCGGGTGCGCCGGATCCACGAGGCCGGTTTCGACGTCGAACTCTGGGACTCCCGGTCCAAGGACATCGCTGCGCTGAAAGCCACCGGAGCGGTGTTCTCCTCCATGACGGGATACACCGCCGGCAGCCTGGTGGACCCCGACACGGCGGACGACGTGGTGCGGACGGCGGAGTCGCTGATCCCGACCGCCCTGGAGCTCGGGGTGAGCCGGATGGTGGTGCACCCGGCTGAACTCATCGACGGCCAGGCGGCGCGCCCGGTCTACCGGTCCAGCGGCCGGATGTGGACCACCGGGGCCCGGACCCTGGAACGGCTCGGCAGGCTCGGCGAGAAGTACGGGGTGACGTTCTGCCTCGAGAATCTCAACACCGTCCTCGACCACCCCGGCATTCCTCTCGCCCGCGCCAAGGACACCCTGGCGCTTGTGCAGGCTGCCGGCCACCCGAACGCCCGGCTCATGCTGGACCTGTACCACGCCCAACTGGGCGAGGGAAACCTGATCGAGCTGGTCCGGGCCGCGTTGCCCTATCTCGGTGAGATCCAGGTGGCAGACGTTCCGGGCCGCTGTGAACCCGGGACCGGTGAGATCAACTACGCGGCTGTCGCCAGGGCACTCGCGGCGGCAGGCTATGACGGAACGGTGGGTATGGAAGCCTGGGCCAGCGGCGACAGCCATGCCGCGCTGGAGGGCTTCCGGGCAGCCTTTACCGTGCCCGCACTACAGGCGGGAGTAAACGCATGAAAGACGTAATCCTCGGACTGGTCGGGGTGGGGCGGATCGGCGTTATGCACGCCAACAACATCACGGCGCTCAACGACGTCCTGAATCCGCAGGGCCTGAACGTCCGGCTCCGGCTCACCGACGTCGCGGAGGACCACGCCCGGACCGTCGCCACGGGGCTCGGCGCCGAGTTCCTGCCCTCCGTGGCGGCGCTCCTCGCGTCCGGGCTGGACGGACTCGTCATCGCCACGGGAACCGGGACCCATCCTGAGCTGATCAGGGCCGGAGTGGATGCCGGCATCCCGGTCTTCTGCGAGAAGCCCGTGGCCCTGAACGTGGCCGACGCCCTGCCCGTGCTCGACTACATCCGTTACCGGCACGGGGTGGTCCAGATCGGCCACCAGCGCCGCTTCGACGCCGGCTACCAGGAGGCCCGGCGCGCCTACCAGGCCGGGGAACTGGGCTGGATCCATTCGCTGCGCGCCGTCACCTGCGATATGGCACCGCCGCCGGTCGAGTTCTTGGCCAGCTCCGGCGGGCTGTTCCGGGACTGCTCGGTGCACGATTTCGACATCCTGCGCTGGCTGACCGGCCGCGAAATCGTCGAGGTGTATGCCCGGGGCTCCAACAATGGGGACCCGGCCATCGGCGCGGCCGGCGATGTGGACACTGCCCTTGCGCTGGTGACGTTCGACGACGGCACCGTGGGGACGGTATCTGCCACGCGCTACAACGGGGCGGGCCACGACGTGCGGCTGGAAATCCAGGGCTCCCGCGGTTCGCTGATGGTCGGGCTGGACGACAAGTCGGCGCTGGCCTCGGCCGAAGCCGGGATCCCGTTCCCGGCCGGCGAGCCGCACCGGACCTTCGCCGAGCGGTTCGACCAGGCCTACCGCTCCGAGATGGCGGCCTTCGTCGAGATGATCCTGGGCCGCCGGGACAATCCCTGCACCCCGGAGGATGCCGTGGCTGCCTCCCGGGTCGCGGACGCCGCCCAGGAATCCCTCGCCACCGGCGTGCCGGTCCGGGTGGTCCAGACCGTGGCCCGCTAAACAGACGCTGCACCCCGGTTCCGCCGCCGGGCAGCGCGCAAAGAACCCCCGGGGCCAGTTCAAAGGGGCCCCGGGGGTTCATTTGTGGCTAAATCTCGCCCGGCCAGACCAGGCCCGGGTCCTGGGCCCGGTTCAGGCGCCGAAAGGCAGCCGCGGGTCGAGCTCCTGGCCTTCCCAGGTCTGGCGGATCCAGCCGTGGTGCGGGTCGTCGCTGATGAGCCAATCGCGGACCGGGCCGGGGCCGGCCATCACATTGAGGTAGTACAGGTCGTAGCCGGGGGCTGCCATGGCGGGGCCGTGCCAGCCGTACGGCACCAGGACGACGTCGCCGGTCCGCACCTCCGCGGCGACATCGATGGGCCGTAAGTCCGAGGCATACACCCGCTGGTAGCCAATCGCGTCGTCCGCTCCGGGCCGTGCCGGGGCGCCGGGCGCCACCCGGGTCTCAAAATAGTAGATTTCCTCGAGGCTGGTTTCGCCGTCCTTTTCCTCGTCGTGCTTGTGCGGGGGATAGGAGGACCAGTTACCGGCCGGCGTAAGGACCTCGCAGACGATGAATCGGTCCGCCTCCAGCGCAGCGGGCGTGCCAAAATTGTGGACCTGGCGGGAGCAGTTGCCGGCCCCGCGCAGTTCAACCGGCGTCTCCGCGGCCGTGATCAGGCGGGTCGGGTAGGAGGCCCTGGCCGGGGCAGTGGCGACGGCGACGCGTCCGCCGTCGGGCGAACTGATGGTCACGGCCTTCCCGGTTCCCGTGTAGAGGACGTCGCTGGGCCCGCCGAAGACGCTCTCCCGGCCGGCCAGCCGGTACTCCCCGCCGTCGACAGCCACCGTGAAGGAACCGTTGAGCGGGACCACGATGCGTTCCTCGTCAGCGGCGGGAAGCTCGACGGCGGCCCCGGCTCCCAGCGTGGCGACCTTCAGCCCGGTGTGGGCCCAGCCCTCCACCTCCACGGCGGAATCGGAGGTTCCCAGCGAGACGTCCCAGCTGCCATGGGCGGCGGTGCCGAGCGGATAGACCCAGTTGGCCATGAGTTCTGCCTTTCGTTGGCGCTGACGCTTATCGTTGGACGAGGGTCATTTCGAAGCTGTAGGAATCCGCGCGGTAGACGTGGTGGCCGGTCTCGACCTGGCGCCCGGTATCGTCCACCGCGGTGCGCTCCATGGTGACCAGGGCGGAGCCAGGGGTGGTTTCCAGCATGGTCGCCTGGTAATCGTTGGCGATCATCGCGCCGATCCGCTGTGAGGCGAGCCGGAAGTTCACGCCGCCGTTGCGGAGGATCCCGTAGAGGCCCTGTGAGCCCAGGAGCGCTTCGTCGATGGTGGTGATGTCATCGCGCACCCAGTTCTCCATCAGCGCCAACGGTTTGCCGCCGACCTTCCGGAGCCGGGTGAAGTGGTAGACCTTGGCGCCGGCGGGCAGCTGCAGTGCCGCCCGGGTGGCGGCGTCGGCCTCATCGTGGGAGAAGCTCAGGACCTCGGTGGTGGGCTTGCTGCCGTTGTTGCTGAGATCGTCGAAGAGGCTGGAGAGTTCGAGGGGGCGCCGGACCTGGCTGGAGACCACCTGGGTGCCGACGCCACGCTTTCGCACCAGGAGGCCGGAGCGGACCAGCTCGTCCATGGCCTTGCGCATGGTGGGGCGGGAGAGGTTCAGCTGGGCGGCCAGGTCGATCTCGTTGTCGAGGCGGCTGCCCGGCGGAAGCACGCCGCCATGGATCGCGGCTTCGATGCCCTGGACCACCTGGTGGTAGAGCGGCACCGGGGAGGACCGGTCGATGGTGAGATTGAGGTGATTAGCCACTTTTTGAATAGCCACTGTTGAAGCGCTCCCTTGTGCCCCGGACCGGAACCCCGGTGGGGCCGCCAGTCATCTTTCCCGGCGTATGTTCTCTTGATAGGACATACTGCCTAAGTTGATAGTAGCAGGGGGCGGCCGGGGATGTCAGGACGCGATCGTCCGGTACTCGCGGCAGATTTCAACGAAGGCGCGGAACGGGGCCAGCCGTTCTTCGGCCGGGAGTTCCCGGGCTTCGGGGTGCCACTGCACGGAGGCAACCCAGCGCCCCGGATCCTCCAGCGCCTCCACCGTCCCGTCCGAAGCCACGGCCGTCACCACGAGCCCGTCGGCGACCCGGCCCACGGCCTGGTGGTGGCCGGAGGCAATCTTGACCGTGACACCCGCGGTGCCGGCGCCGTACAGTCCGGCAACCTTGCTTCCGCCCTGCACCTCGACCTCGTGCCAGGCCCAGGGCCCGGCGCCGTTCACCGGCGCGGGTTCCCGGTGGGCGACGGTCCCCGGATCCATGTCCTGGATCAGCGTTCCGCCATAGAGGACATTCAGGAGTTGGTGTCCCCGGCAGACGCCGAGCACGGGCAGGCCGGCATCGATCGACCACCGCGCAACGGCCAGATCAAGTTCATCCTGGGCGGGGCTGACGTCGTAGCAGGCCTCCCCGGGCAGCTCGCCATAGCTTCGGGGGTCCAGGTCGCCGCCGCCCGGCAGGACGACGCCGTCCAGCGCCTCGAGCGGCTCTGCCGGCGCGGCCAGCAGCACCGGTTCGCCGCCGCCGTCGCGCACCAGTTCGACGATGTAGTCAAAGAGTTCGTTGGCCTCCGCCACCCGCGGATCCGGGTCGGTCGAGCTGCTGAGCCGGACGGGAATGCCGATGCGGGGCCGGCTGCTGCGGGGGAGGGGCGGAGTCTGCATGATTTATTCTGCAACAGATCCGCCGGGACTAGGATTGCCGGATGACCAACAGATATCTCGTGTCCCGCAGCCGCTTCATTGCGGCCGCTCCGGAAGCCATCTTCGAGGTGCTCGCCACGCCCGCGCTGCACAGCGTGATCGATGGCTCGGACACCGTGAAGGGTGCCCAGCCGCGCGGCCCCGAACGGCTCGCGCTGGGTGCGAAGTTCGGCATGGACATGAAGCTGTTGCTGGACTACAAGATCCTCAACACGGTGTGCGAGTTCGAGGAGGGCCGGCGGATCGCCTGGCGGCACTTCGGCGGCCACGTCTGGCGGTACCTGCTGGAGCCCGCCAACGACTCCGCGGGTAACCCGGGAACCCTCGTCACCGAACAGTGGGATGCGCGGGACGTGCGCGCCAGGATGCTCCTGCGCCTGGCCGGCTACGTCCGCCGTCACCCGGCCAGCATCGAGCAGACCCTCGCCAAGCTTGACCTTCATGTCACCTCGGACGCCGCGTCCGGCACGGCCGGCACCGCCGCGGACCACCAGCACTAGCGACGCCGGATGAGTGCTGCCCGCAGCCTGCACCCGAGTCCGCGCACGCTGGAGGTCGACAGCCTGGACAGCTTCGACCGGCTGGTGGCGGCCGGGGCCAGGACCATGCAGGGCTGGCACGCCCAGTCGCTGGACCTGCGCGGACGGACGGCGCCGCTTGCGGCCATGAACGCGCAGGGCGCGATCTTCCTCGGCTGCACCTTCGACGCCGGTGTGGAGGACTCGCTGCGCGGCCGCGGTGCCCTCATTTTCCCCCGGCTCGAGGCGGTACCGTTCAACCCCTACCGCGCGCGGCTCTACACCCCGCAGGAGCTCTACCGGGGGATCTCCGATTCACGCTACGAGGAAACGCCGGACGCCAGGGTCTACCAGTGGAGCATCCGGCCGGGACAGCGCCATCGCCTGGACGCGACCCTGGCCGCGGCGCTGCATGACCACTCAATCGGCGATGCCCTCGACGAACTGACCCGCTCGGAACTCTGCGTCGGCCGGACCATGGTGGGTGTGATGGGCGGGCATGCCGCGCACCGCGGTTCCGGCGTCTTCGAGGAGGCCGCGCTGCTCGGGCGGCTGCTGGCCCGGGACGGCCGGGTGGTGGCTACCGGCGGCGGCCCCGGCACCATGGAGGCCGCCAACCTTGGCGCCTACCTCAGCGCCGCCACGGGGCAGGAGTTCCGGCGGGCACTGGACGACCTCGCCGCGGTTCCCGGGTTCCGGCCCTCCGTGTCAGCGTGGGCGCGTTCCGCCGCCGCCGTCGTCGAACGCCATCCGGAGGGCACGCCGTCGCTGGGGATCCCCACCTGGTTCTACGGGCACGAGCCGCCGAACTACTTCGCCACCCACATTGCCAAGTACTTCGCGAACGCAATCCGCGAGGCCGTCCTGCTGGAACTCTGCAACGGCGGCATTGTTTTCCTGCCCGGCTCCGGTGGCACGGTGCAGGAGATTTTCCAGGATGCCTGCGAGAACTACTACGGCACCGCGGAAACCATCATGCCGATGGTGCTGGTGGGGCAGGAACACTGGCTCCGGCGCTACCCGGCCTGGCCGCTGCTGCAGAGCCTCGCCGCGGGACGGCGGATGGAGAGCCGGATTTTCCTGGTCGACACCGTGGAGGAAGCGCTCGCCGTCCTGGACCGCTGAGTGCTCAGAGGTCCTTGCGGCACTGGGCTTTGCCCAGCTCGTACAGGCCGTTCCGGTCGCCGGCGGCCAGCCCGTCCGGCGCGCCGATCTCGGGGTACATCAGCTGCACGGGGTCGTCCACATGCTCCAGCCCCATGACATGGCCGAGTTCGTGCAGGATCACCGCTGTGGCGTACGCGGCGCCGTCCTTCCTGCTCAGGTCCTCGGCGATCTGCGGGGCATCGAGTTCCAGGCTGCCGGTGACGAAGCTCTTGGGTCCGGCGCCGAAGCTGAAGTGGGTGCTGCCCCCGGTGCCGATCACCGGGCCCTTGAGCTGCGGGGCCTGGTCCGGGGTGGTCCACGCGATCAGCAGCGGAGCCCAGCGTTCCCCGTAGACCGCGGGCTGATACGGGATGCGGGACTGGGAGGGCGCCTCGGCGGTTGCCCCGTCGTCGACGAACGTGATGCCGGTCGCCCGCGAAATCGTCCCGATCGCGTCCTCCACCAGGCGGGCGGCGCCCTCCGGGGCAAGCGCCGCATTGACCACGAAGTGCAGCGGCCGGCACGGCGAATAGCCCACCGGGGTGCCGTCGTCATTCATGGCCAGGAACCGGTACGAGCTGCTGGCGGCGGCCGGCTTCTGCGGGCGCCCGAGCGGCTCGTCCTGCTCTTCGAAGCCAGCCGGGGGAGTGTCGGTGCGCACGGCCTGGGCGGATGCCGGACGCCCGGGCTCGCTGGGGACCGCTGTGCCCGCCCCGGCCCCGCGGCTGACTTCGAAGAGACCGGCGAAACGTGGGTCCCCGTAGATGTAACCGGCCGCCAGGAACGCGGCACCGGCAATCACCGCGGCGGCGGCGAGGCCGCGGGTAACCCGCCACGTGGTGCGGGCGCTGCTGTGGCGCGGTGTCCGGTCCCGGAACTCAGGACCGTCCATTACTCGATCACGGCGCCGAAGGCCAGGCCCAGCAGATAGGTCACGCCGGCGGCGCCGATCCCGATCGCCAGTTGGCGGAGGCCACGGCTGGTCGGGGACGTACCGGACAGGAGCCCGACGACGCCGCCGGTCAGCAGCAGCGCCAGGCCCACCAGGACGGCGGACAGCACGAGGGCCGCGACGCCGGTCATGCCCAGGATGAAGGGCAGGATCGGCACCACGGCGCCGGACGCGAAGAAGCAGAAGCTCGACGCCGCCGCGCTCCAGGCGGTGCCGACGGCTTCGTGTGCGTCAGGCGTTTCCGGCAGCTCCGGGTGCAGCGAGAGGCTGGGATCGCAGTCGCAGTCAAGCAGGCCCATCCGTTCCGCGACGCGGTGTTCGGCAGCCTCCCGCGACATCCCGCGGGCCAGGTAGACCAGCAGGAGTTCGTTGTGTTCGATGTCCAGTAGGGGTGCGGCCGCCAGCGTGATCTGGGTGGGGCGGGTCGCGGCCAGGAGTTCGCGCTGGGAGCGCACGGAAATGAACTCGCCTGCCCCCATCGACAGCGCACCGGCGAGCAGCCCGGCGATCCCGCTGAGCAGGACCACGGAACTGCCCACGCCGGAGGCGGCCATGCCCATGACCAGGGAAAGGTTGCTGACCAGCCCGTCATTGGCGCCGAAGACGGCGGCGCGGAAGGTGCCGGCCATCCGGTTGCGCCCGCGGGTGGCGAGGCCCCGAACGACTTCCTCGTGGATCTGTTCGTCGGCGACCATGGCCTGGGTGGCGGAGGGGTCGGTGGAGTACGGTGAACGGCTTTCGGCCCGCTGCGCGAGGGCCAGGACGAACACGGAGCCGAAATGGCGGGCGAGGAAACCCAGGAACTGGCTGCGGAGCGAGGCCTGGCGGGGGCGGCCGGCGTGGCCGCCGAGCAGTTTGAGCCAATGCGCCTCATGGCGGCCTTCGGCTTCAGCCAGTGCGAGCAGGATCTCGCGCTCCTCGCCTTGGCGGTTCTGGGCCAGTTCTCGGTAGACGGCGGCTTCGGCCCGTTCGTCGGCGAGGTACTGCCGCCACCGCTTGATGTCCGCGGCGCTCGGTGGAGCCGGTTCCGGGGCGGCCGGGGTGGGCGCAGCCGGTGATGCGGCCGGTGACGCGGCAGTTGTCCCGGGGGCGGGTTCGCGGTGGGGGTCCGGGTTGAAGGGGTCAGATGTGGCGTGCTGGGACACGGAAGCTCCTGGGCTCGAAAAGGGCATGGTTCGGCCCCATTGCGTATCCAGAGTACCCCGTATTTCCGCGGATTTTCGGCTGGCGATCCTCAGTGCAGAGTTTAGGCCAACCGTAATAAATGCCAGGCCGCGCGGCCGTACCGGGCCGTTGGGTTGCGGCCTGCTGGGAGCTCTTGACCGTCCGGGTTCCCGGTGTTCGAATGAAAGCCAGGGCGGGCTCCCCGGGGACTTCGCCGCCACCCCAGCGACACGGAGGTTGCATCATGGACAATATCGGCTCAGGTCCAAGTCAGCCGGCGCGGGATTCCCTCGAGTCCGACCCCGCCTACGACTATGCCGAGGACGCGCCCGTGAGTGATGCCGCGGAGACTGAGGAAGAAGGGCTGCTGGAGGAGGCGGATCGGCTCGTTCCGCTCGGCGAGGAGGACTTCCTGGGGGACGAGACGCCGGTGGTGCCCCTGGAAGGGGAAGAATTCCTTGAGCCGGAGGAAAATGAGTGATTCTCCCAACCTTCTGAGTTTGTTAAAGGTCGACGGTGGCGCCCCCGGTGAGGGGAGCGCCGCCGTCGACCTTTAGCCCGCGGTCACGACCCTGGGGTCACGAGCCGACCGCGTCGGGAACCTCAGTGGGTCAGGACGGGAACCTGTTCGTCCTCGGCGGCGCCGCCGGCGACCCGCCGGCGCCAGTTGGCCATGACGGCTGGATCGGTCGGTGCGGTCAGCAGCGACACCGCGATGTAGACCACCGCGGAGGCCAGCAAGCCGTAGTAGATCGGTTCGTTGGCGTAGATTCCGTCCAGCGGCACCTCGGCGTTGATCTCCAGGATGATCATGGTGCCGAGCGTGATGACCGAGCCCACGGCCATGGAGGCGGCCGCGGCGGCTCCGGTGCCGCGCTTCCAGATCAGGCCGCCGAGGATGGCGACGAGGAGACCGCCAACGAGGATGTCGTAGGCGATGGTGAGTGCCGCGACAACGTCCTTCGTGACGATGGCGATGACGATCGCCACCACGCCGAGGCCCAGGACCCACATGCGGTTGGCCCTAACGTCGTGCTCCGGGTTGTCCGTGTCGTCCGTGTTGATGTTCTTGCCGAACCAGCTGGCGACGAACGGCAGGACATCGGCGCGGGCCACGGTGGCGGCGGCGATCAGGGCGCCGGAAGCGGTGGACATCATGGCGGCGACGGCCGCGGCGAGCACCAGGCCGCCGATGCCGATCGGCAGCAGGTTGGTGGCGACCTCGGCGTAGACCACGTCCTTGCCGAGGGCCTTGACGTCGATGTCCGGCAGGGCAACACGGGCGCCGAGGCCGATCAGGGCGCCGGCCGCACCGTACAGGATGCAGTAGATGCCGGCGGTCGCGCCGCCCCAGCGGGCGACCGTGGGGGTCTTGGCGGTGAAAACGCGCTGCCAGATGTCCTGGCCGATGAGCAGGCCCAGGGTGTAGACGACAAAGTAGGTGATGATCGTCTGGAGGCCGATCCCGTCGACCTGAAAGAAGCTGGCATCGACGCGGGCACGGATGCCCTCCAGGCCGCCGGCGGCGTTGAGTGTGAACGGCAGCATCAGGACGAAGATACCGACCGTCTTGATAACGAACTGGACCTGGTCGGCCAGGGTGATGGACCACATGCCGCCGATGGTCGAGTAGACCAGGACAATCGCGCCGCCAATGGCGATGGCGAGGGCACGGTCCCAGCCGAAAAGCACCACGAAGATGGTCGCGTAGGCGCCGGTGGATGTGGCGCAGAGCATCAATGTGTAGGCGAGCATCACGATGCCGGAGGTCTGGGTGGCGTGGCTGCCGTAGCGCAGGCTCAGCATCTGGGAAACGGTGTAGATCTTCAGTTTCTGGATGGTGCTGGCAAAGAGCAGGCTGAGCAGCAGCACGCCGGCGCCGATCGCGACCACGAGCCACATGCCGGAGATGCCGAACTTGTAGCCCAGGCCGACGCCGCCGACGGTGGAAGCGCCGCCGAGCACGACGGCGGCCATGGTTCCGGTGTAAAGAAACGGGCCGAGGCGGCGCCCGGCCACCAGGAAGTCGCTGTTGTTCTTGGTGCGGGACTTACCCCACCACCCAAACGCCAGCATGGCGGCCAGGTACACCACCACAATGGCGATGTTGACGAAACTTGCGTCCATTAGGGGCTCCTCGGAGCTGTTCGGAGCAGGGCTGAACCCGCCGGCACGCAACAGAGTGTCGGGGATCAGGTGCTTCTTGACGGGTATGGTGACGCGTATCCGGATGGAGTGGCCCTCAGATCGGGCCACACCCCGGCCGCAGCAATTGCCTAATAGGCAACCTTTGTTGCCAAAGCCTATGATGTGATCCGGGTAACAGTCAAGACGTATTACGCGTCGCGGGTGGATCCGGCCTCCGGGGGATGCGGTCCCGCTAGTATTGCTCCAATGATGGGGCCGAGCGGCCGGCCGTGAAAGGTTCCTAAATGAAGGCTCTACCAGTTGAACCGAGCAACGTTCCGGTTGCTATCGGTTCGCGGATCCGTGCCGCACGGCAGTCGCAGCGGCTCACCATCGAGCAGGTTGCCGACGCCACCGGGCTGACCAAGGGTTTCCTCAGCCGGGTCGAGCGCGACCTCACCTCACCCTCGGTCGCGTCCTTGGTGACCCTGTGCCAGGTGCTCTCCATCTCCATCGGCGACCTCTTCGCCGCCCCGGAAACGCATCTCACGAAAAAGAACGAGGGTCCGCGGATTTCGCTGGGCGGCGAGGGGATCGTGGAGCGGCTGCTGACCGCGCGCTCGGAGCGCCGGGTGCAGATCATCCAGGCCGTGATCGAGCCCCGCGGCCGTGGCGAATCGGAACTTTACGCGGTGGACTGCGATGTCGACGTGCTGCACGTTATCCAGGGCAGCATCCGGCTGATCCTCACGAACGAGGAATTCGAACTGCACTCGGGGGACACCGTGACCTTCCCCGGCCGCGAGCCGCACACCTGGGTGAATCCGACCGACGAGGCCGTCGAGGTCCTCTGGGTGCTGGTCCCCGCCGCGAGCCGCTAGGTTCCCCGCCGCGAGCCGCAACCCCTACCGGCCCGGCCCGGCCCGGCCCGGCGTTCCTGCCCAGTTACTGGGCCCGCGCCGGCTGCCGTCAGATGGCGAACCCCGGAATTCCGTGGGTGCCGCCGGGCGGGCGCCGGAGCAACTGGGAGGGAGCGTCAGTGGACGGCGGCTCCGGCCCGCGGGCGGCGGCCCAGCACGGCACGGACCTCAGCCAGAACGCGCTGCGGCTCAAACCAGATGTGTTCGGGCATATACCGGAGCACGGCAAAACCGCTGAGTGTCGAGGCGTTGTTCCGGCCCAGGTCCCGGCGCAGAGCCTCGCGGTTGGAGTGGAAGGCAAAGCCGTCCACCTCCACAATCAGGAATCCCTCGAGCAGGAAGTCGACCCGGCCAATTCCGGGCAGATGGACCTGGGCGTCGTAGCCAATTCCGTTGGTGCGGAACAGGTGCTGGGCGTCCACCTCCACAATGGACTCGGCCCGCAGATCCAGAAGACGCAGCGCCTTCAATGCCGGCCCGGATCTGTCACCAAGGAGCTGGTCCTTGAGCAATTCCAAGGGCACGCCATGCAGGCGCATCGCCGAGGTAGCGATCGCCGTTGATGCCGGAGGTGCGAGGCAGCTCATGGCATGAAGCACGACGTCCTCGACCGCGGCCAGGGGCAGCGACGGATGGCCGTCAAAGCGAACCGTCCGGTGCCGGACGAAGCCATCTCCATGTCCGTGGGTGCAGGCCAGATGGTGCTGCGCTGGCGCCTCCCGCAGCCACAGCCCGTAGTGTCCGGCCGCGCTGGCGCAGCTGACCCGGGCATTGTGCCGTACTGCGGCCATGAGCTCGGGTCTGCAGTCGGGAAGGGCGAACACCCCCCGCCGCAGGTGCCGCGCACCGGCGTCGGCCAAGTGGGCGATGTCTGTCCGGGAAAAGCCGGCGGCCAGCAATTGCCTGGTCCGGGCGACGCCACCGAGCCGGGCCAAATACTCCAAGGGGTCCATAGAGCCAGTACATGGTGTGGCGAACGGCTGCGGAACCGGGCAGCGGGGCTATCTGGACAACTGGCACCAGGGGAGTCCGCGCTCCTGCCCAGTTACCCGCCGCGGCACCGGACCCTGGCGGCGGTGGAGCCCCGGGTTTCCGCGGTTCCGCGGGGGCGCCGGCCGACAGCGGGGGAAAGCAACTGGGCTGGAACGCAGAGGCCCGCCAGCACTCACGAGCTCAGGTAAACATTTGATGCACAAGAGGCAACTTCGTGTGTATGATGGCTGTCACACCCGTCGGTCAATCCTCGAAGGAGAGGCGTTCTTTTGGAAGAGCTGCGCATCGAGGCCAATGGCAACCTTGGCCCCATCGATTCATCCCGCATTCCGCGCTACGCGGGAGCCGCCACCTACGCGCGCCTGCCGCGGCTGGACCAGGTCGCGAAGGCGGACGTCACCGTTGTCGGCGTGCCCTTCGACTCGGGCGTCTCCTACCGCCCGGGCGCCCGCTTCGGGTCCAACCACATCCGCGAGGCCAGCCGGCTGCTGCGCCCGTACAATCCGGCGTGGGACGTCAGCCCCTTCGAGAACATCCAGGTGGCCGACGCCGGCGATATGGCGGTCAACCCCTTCAACATCCATGAAGCGATCGAGACCATCCAGCAGAATGCGCTGGACCTGACGGCCTCCGGCAGCAAGCTGCTGACGCTCGGCGGTGACCACACCATTGCGCTGCCGCTGCTCCGCGCCGCCGCCGAATGCGCCGGCCAGCCCATCGCCATGCTGCACTTCGATGCGCACCTGGACACCTGGGACACATACTTCGGCGCCGAATACACCCACGGCACCCCGTTCCGCCGCGCCGTCGAGGAAGGCATCCTGGATACCGAGGCCATCAGCCACATCGGCACCCGCGGCCCGCTCTACGGCAAGAAAGACCTCGACGACGACCACCGGTTCGGCTTCGGCATCGTTACCTCCGCCGACGTCTATTACCAGGGTGTGCTGGAAACCGTCGCCAAGGTCCGGGACCGGATCGGGAACCGTCCGCTCTACATCTCCGTGGACATCGACGTGCTGGATCCCGCCCACGCGCCCGGCACGGGAACGCCGGAAGCGGGCGGCATCACCAGCCGCGAGCTGCTGGAAATCATCCGCGGACTCCGCGGGATGAACCTGGTCGGGGCCGACGTGGTCGAGGTCGCACCGGCCTACGACCACGCCGACATCACCGGCGTCGCCGCCAGCCACGTCGCCTATGAACTGGTCACGCTGATGGCGGACCGCGCAATTGACGGCGACCGCTTCGGCGCCGCCACCGGCTACGCCGCCCAGGCCCTCGGGCAGGAATCCCGCCGCCCGGCCGGTTTCGCGGCTCCGACCGCCCCGGCCGCCCAGCGCGTCGAGAGCGGGGTCTCCCAGTGACCGGCGTCCGCAACGGCGGCGACCTCGTCGTCGAGACCCTCGAGGCGCTTGGCGCCAAAACCGTCTTCGGAATCCCGGGCCAGCACGCGCTGGGTCTCTTCGACGCCATGGGCCGCGGAAACCTGCACTTCGTCTCCTCCCGGGTGGAGAACAACTCGGCCTTCGCCGCGGACGGGTACTCCCGCGCCACCGGCGAGGTGGGTGTCCTCTTCCTCTCCACCGGCCCCGGCGCCCTGACCTCGCTGGCCGGGCTGCAGGAGGCCTACGCCACCGGCGTTCCGATGGTGGTCGTCGCCAGCCAGATCCCGCTGGAGGGGCTTGGCGCCCGCCGCAAGGGCATGCTGCACCAGCTCGATGACCAGAAGGCCTCGGCCGCGAACGTCACCAAGAGCCAGCGGCTCATCCAGCATGCCTCCGGCATTCCCTCCGCCATCCAGGACGCCTGGACCGAGGCGATCTCCTCGCCGCAGGGCCCCGTCTGGCTCGAAATCCCGCAGAACGTGCTGCTGGATCCCATCATGGTGCCTCCGGTGGAGGACGCCCTCGCCGAGGCGGCCGACAATCCGCCCCGGGTGGAACTGGTCCGCGAAGCCGTGAAATGGCTCGCGACGGCGGAGCGCCCCGCCATCATCGCCGGCGGTGGCACCCGCCGGGGCCGGGCCGAGAAGTCGCTGCTCTCCATCGCGGAGAAACTGCGGGCCCCGGTCATCTGCACCCCCGGCGGGAACGGCGCGTTCCCGTGGAACCATGAGCTCTCGCTGCAGGCCTGGATTGAGGACCAGTACATGACGGAGCTGCTCGAGGACGCCGACGTGCTGATCGTGGTGGGCTCCTCGCTCGGCGAAGTCACGTCCAACTACTTCACCTTTGCGCCGCGCGGCAGGATCATCCAGATTGACGCCGAACCGCGCGTGCTGGAATCCAACCGCCCCGGCCTTGGGATCCGGGCCGACGCCGGCCAGGCGCTCGCCGCCCTCGACGCGGCCCTGGACGCCGCGCTCACCGACCGGCACGAAGCCCGCGCTGACTGGCACGGCACCCCATCCGAGACCCTGGTCAAGGAAAACCTGGCCAAGGTCAAGGCGCGGCTGGAATCCCAGGACCTCGGCAAGGAGCTGAAGTTCATGGCCGACATCCGCGAGGCCGTGCCCGCCACCATGCAGACGTTCTGGGACATGACCATTTCGGCCTACTGGGCCTGGAGCTGCTGGGATGCCCGCGAAGGCCAGTTCCACTCCGCGCAGGGCGCCGGGGGGCTCGGCTTCGGCTTCCCCGCGGCCATCGGCGGTGCCGTCGGCCTGGAAACCACCGGCAGCCCCGGCGCTTCGGCCCGGGTGCTCGCCGTCTCCGGCGACGGCTCGGCTATGTACTCCATCTCCGAGCTGGCCACGGCCAGGCAGCACAATGTCCCCGTCACCTGGCTGATCGTCGACGACGGCGGCTACGGCATCCTGCGCGAATACATGGTCGGCGCCTTCGGCCAGGCCACGGCCACGGAACTCGCCCGCCCTGACTTCGTTAAGCTGGCCGAGGCCTTCGGCGTTCCGGCCGTCCGGGTCGCGCCGGAGGATGTCGGGGACGCGCTCAAGGCCGGTTTCGCCGCAGACGGGCCGAACGTCGTCGTCGTCGAAACCCTGCTCAAGATGTTCGCCCCCACCCATGTGGGGGCCTGAGCACCCCGCCCAGGCCACGGCGCGGACCGGCAGCACTGCTGCCGGTCCGCGCTTGGCATTTAAGCCCCAAAAAGGGTTAGTTTCCCAAAGTAACTAAATTTCTGATATATTGTTGCCTTAGGCAAACAAAGAGGGGGCCGTTATGGCAGTAGCGCAGGACACCGCAGCCAAACTCGTCCGCCAGATCTTCGATCTGCAGCGCGCCGTCCGTTGTGTCGCCGCGGTCAAGCTCCGCGGGGAAGACACCGGGGTGGCGCTGCAGGGCGTCCTGCGCTTCGTGGGGGAGGGGGAAGCCCGCGCCACCACGCTTGCGGAGCGGCTCGGTGTGAGCGCCCCGGTCCTGAGCCGGCACGTTTGCGAGCTCGAGGAACAGGGCTACGTGGTCCGCCGGCCCGACCCCCTGGACGGGCGGGCACAGCTGATCGCGCTTTCCGCGTCCGGAGCCGCGAAGCTGCGCTCGATCGAGGACCAGCGCGCCGCCACCCTCCTCGGCTTCCTGCAGGACTGGAGCGAGCAGGACGTCGAAGAGACCACGAAGACCTTGCAGAAACTTGCTGAGTCCCTCAGGACCTCAGCCCGGGCAACGACGGCCGGTTCCATTAATACGACCGAAATTGTTTAGGAGACCCGCATGACAGCAAGCACAGAAATGACACCGGCACCAACGGTGGTGATGACCCACCGCCAGATCATGGAAGCCCTGACCGGCCTGCTGGCCGCGTTCTTCACCGCGATCATCAGCAGCACGATCGTCGCGAACGCACTTCCCACGATCATGTCCGAACTCAATGGAACCCAGACGGACTTCGCCTGGGTCATCACCGCGGCCCTGCTGGCCAACGCCGCAACCACCCCGATCTGGGGCAAGCTCGCCGACCTGTTCAACAAGAAGATGCTGGTCCAGCTGAGCATCGTGATCTTCGTGGCCGGCTCCGTCATGGCGGGCCTGTCCGAGACGATCCCGCTGCTGTTGACCGCCCGCGTGATCCAGGGTGTCGCCATGGGCGGGCTCACGGCGCTTGCGATGGCCATCATCGGTTCCATCATCCCGCCGCGGGACCGCGGCAAATACTCCGGCTACATGGGCGCGGTCATGGCGGTGGGCACCGCCGGCGGCCCGCTGCTCGGCGGCTTTATCGTGGACAGCCCGCTGGGCTGGCGCTGGACCTTCTTCGTGTGTGTTCCGCTGGCCATTATTGCGCTCATCCTGCTGCAGATCACCCTGAAGCTGCCGCATGTCCGGCGTCCCGCCAAGATCGACTGGCTCGGTTCCATCCTGCTGACCTCCGGTGTCAGCCTGCTGCTGATCTGGGTGTCGTTCGCCGGCAACCCGGACTACTACGACTGGTGGTCCTGGCAGACCGTGGCCATGGTGGGCGGCGGAATCGCCCTGTTGGCCCTGCTGGTCCTGGTCGAATCCAAGGTGCCGCAGCCGATCATTCCGCTGAAGATCATTTCGCAGCGCACCACCGCCCTCGCCATCCTTGCCTCGGTCGCCGTCGGCGTCGCGATGTTCGGTTCCTCTACGTTCCTGGGCCAGTACTTCCAGGTGGCCCGCGGCGCGTCACCCACCGAAGCGGGGCTCCTGACCCTGCCGATGATCGCCGGCAACCTGATCGGTTCCGTCGTCTCCGGCCAGCTGATCAGCCGGACCGGAAAATGGAAGCGGTACCTGGTCGCGGGTTCGACCCTGCTGATTGGCGGGCTCGGACTGACCGGTACGATCGACCACACCACCGAACTCTGGCTGGCCGGCGTCTACACCGCGATTCTCGGCCTCGGCCTGGGCCTGCTGATGCAGAACCTCGTCCTTGCAGTGCAGAACACCGTGCGGGCCAGGGATATCGGCACTGCCAGCGCCTCGGTCGCGTTTTTCCGGTCGGTCGGCGGCGCCATCGGCGTCTCCGTACTGGGAGCCATCATGGCCAACCGGGTGAAGGAACTCGCCACCGAGGGCCTGGCCGCCGCGGGGATTCCCACCAGCGGCGGGGCCGGCACCAGCATGGACCTCAAGGACATGCCGGAGCCCGTCCGCGAGATCATGCGGGCCGCCTATGGTGACGCAACCGCCCAGATCTTCATGATCTCCGCGATCGTCGGCGTGGTCGCCCTGGTCGCGATCCTCTTCATCAAGGAAGAGCCGCTGCGCCGCACCGTGGACATCGTCGCCCCCTCCGCCAAAGGCGACGACGACGGCGGCGGCCCGGCCGCCCCGGCTGCGTCAACACCGGCTGCGCACACCCCAGTTCTGCCCGCTGCGTCTGCGCCCGCACGGTCATTGCACGCTGCGGCGGCGCACGCACCGTCCGCGCACGCACCGTCCGCGCACGCTGGACCCGCGGCCGGGACCGGAATCGTCGACCTCGACCGGGAGTTTGTCGACGTCCTCAGCCGGCAGCGCGCAAGCCAGCGACGGACCCAATAGGCGGCGCGCCCAGCTGGCGGCGGCGGTATGCGCCGGGGCGGACTTAGGGTCCCGTTGCGGGAGCGGGAGAAGCCACCAGCACAACGTTCTTCCCGAACAGATCCTCCGTGTAGCAACTGATGAGGACCAGCCGGTTGGGAACGACCTGCCAGATTTGATGGTCCTTGAGCGTGGACTTGTCCTCGGTGGAGATCCAGTCCACGCGGTAGCTGATCGTGCCCGCGGTCGTCGTCACCTCGAAGATGTCCCCGGGGGCGGTGGCCGAACTGAGCCGGTTGAACGGTGCATCCCGGTCTTCCCAGCTGTGGCCCATGATGTACGTCGTATTGGTGGATCCCGCACCGGGCGTGCCGAAGGTCGTGACCCAGTAACCATCGAAGGAGACGGGCGGCACGATGGTCTGGGATGCGATGTCGCTTGGGCTGGGATCCAGCGGGTGGACCACGACGTCGATGCCGGCGGCCGGATAAACGATGCGACGGGGTGCCGCCGCCGGTGGCAGCGCGGGCGGCTGTCCGGCTTCCTCTTGTGCGCCGTCCGTGCCGGTAACGACGTTGTCCAGTCCCGCGGCGCCGCCCTCTGGCGCGCTGCGGGTGGGGCTTCCCGCGTCCCCGGGCGCCGTGGCCGCCGGCGGGGCGCCGGCAGGTTCGGATTGGCCGGAGGGTCCCGGGCCGGACAGGAACGTCAGGATGAGGAAGGCGACCAGGCCGCACGCCAGAATCAGCAGATCGCCGCGGTTCCAGGTCCGCGGCTTCGCGCTCGTTGAACCGCGGGCCGGGGAGTGGAGGAAGGGCATGGGAGCTCCTTCGTGAGTTCTGAAAGGAAGGGGCACCGGCCCCTGCGCTCCGGTGCCCTTCCCACGGCAGCCCCTACAGGGTTGTGTCCGCGTCCAGCCCGCGCCCTCGGCGCCGCAGGGCGACCACCGCGCCGGCCGTGAGCAGTGCCGCCAGGCCTCCCACCCATCCCGGAAGTCCGGCATCAGTGCCGCTGGCCACAGCGGTTTGGGCGTTGAATCCCCGGTTGACCGCAACCGCGGCACCGACACCGGACGGAACTACCACCGCTGCGCCGGCAGCGGGCGGAACCGCTTCGCCTTCTCCGGGCGGCTCGACTGCGGGCGGCACGACAGCGGGCGGCACCGTGGTGTCTTCGCCCGGGTTCTCCCCGTGGTGGTCGTCATCGTCGTGGTGGTGATCAGCTTCGTGGCAGCCCTTTGCGGGGACCGGGTAGATGTCGGCGTTGCCGTTGTGCCCGCCCTTGTGGCCGTGGACCCAGGCCTGCTCGGCAATGGTGATGACAACGTACGGGTTCTTCTCGGATCCCGTCGCGTGGCAAATGGTGACCTTCTTCGAATCCGATCCGTGGTCGCCGTCGTCGCCCGCAGGGCAGCCGCTGGCCGGGGCCGGAACAATGTCGCCGTCGTGCGCTCCCCGGGCGTAGTGCCCGTTGAGTCCGTTCTCGCTGATCGTAATTTCGACGTATGGGTTCGACTCGGAGCCGGTCGAATGGCAGATGCTGATTTTATTGTCTGGGTCGGCATTTGCGGGGCCGCTGGCGCCCAGCAGGGCAAGGCCGGCGATGCCGGCCGCTGCGAGGACTTTCTTCATTGTGGTTCTCCATCTGGATCATTGCGGACTGACCAGACTGCGGGAGGTGGCCGCTCGTGGCCGAGCCGACCGCTTATCGCAGGTTCCCAGATAACCTTTGTTTCTCCTGCAGAGTTGTCCAGTAACTGACAGGTCCACGCTAGGCCGAAGGGTACCGGCGGGCACGAGTAATCGCTACCCGGTGGACTACCGGTTCTTTTGGCCCGCACCACTGTGGCCGCAGGTGGCTACTGGGGCCGAAGGTGACTTCGGCCACCCCGGCCTGGGAAATGTACGCCGTATGGATGATTTTCGGCGTCCGATGTTCCGCCCGGGCCGGTCGTTTCGTAGAGTTGGAAGGCTATGGCTGTCGGCCCCCTTTGCTACTAATGGGTACATCCTGTTGATGGACCCCGCCAGATGCTTCTCCAGCCTGATCTATTCATTAATTCCTAAGGACCCGTGGGCATGCTTGTCACTCTCATACGGCGCTATTCGAAGCCGTATCTGCCGTACATTGCGGCAGTCATACTTTTCCAACTGGCCTCCACCATCGCGGCGCTGTATCTTCCCAGCCTGAACGCCCAGATCATTGACGAGGGCGTCTCCCGCGGGGACACGGACTACATCTGGCGCACCGGCGGGGTGATGCTCGGCGTCGCCCTGATCCAGGTCGCCACCGCGATCGCCGGCGTCTACTTTGGGTCCAAGGCCGCCATGGCGTTCGGGCGCGACCTCCGCCGTGGCGTGTTCCGCAAGGTCACGAGCTTCTCCGCAAAGGACGTCAGCGTTTTCGGCGCCCCCACCCTGATCACGCGCGGCACCAATGACGTCCAGCAGGTGCAGATGCTGATGCTGATGGGGCTGAACTTCATGGTGGCCACACCCATCATGTGCATCGGCGGCATTTTCATGGCCGTCCGCGAGGACCTGAACCTGTCCTGGCTGGTCTGGGTGTCCGTTCCGGTGCTCATCGTAGTGGTGGGCTACCTGGTGGTCCGCCTGATGCCGCTTTTCCGCTCCATGCAGAAGAAGATCGACCGGCTCAACGGGATCCTCCGCGAGCAGATCATCGGCATCCGCGTGGTCCGCGCCTTCGTCCGAGAACCGCACGAGGCCGAGCGCTTCGGTGCCGCGAACAAGGAACTCACCGACGTGTCACTGAAGATCGGCGCCCTGTTCGTGCTGATGTTCCCGGCGATCGGCATGATCCTGCACGTCTCCACCGCAGCCGTGCTGTGGTTCGGCGGTCAGCGGGTCGAAGCCGGCGAGATGCAGGTCGGCGCCCTGACGGCGTTCCTGCAGTACCTGCTGCAGATCCTGATGGCGGTCATGATGGGTACCTTCATGGCCATGATGATTCCGCGGGCCTCGGTCTGCGCGGACCGTATCGGCGAGGTGCTCGACGTCGAACCCTCCATCCACGAGGCCCTCGCCCCGGTGACGCCGGTGAAAAAGACCGGCCACGTCGAGTTCCGCAACGTGTCCTTCGCCTACCCCGGCGCCGAAGCGCCGGTACTGAGCGACATCAGCTTCACCGCCGAGCCCGGCCAGACCGTGGCGATCATCGGCTCCACCGGCGCCGGCAAAACCAGCCTCCTGGCCCTGCTGCCCCGTCTCTACGACGCCGCCTCGGGGGAGGTGCTGCTCGACGGTGTTCCCGTCACCAAGCTGGACCGCTCGGAGATCACCCAGCGCGTAGCCATGGTGCCGCAGCGGCCGTACCTGTTCTCCGGGAGCATCGAGCACAACCTGCGCTTCGGCAGGCCCGAGGCCACGGACGAGCAGCTCTGGGACGCCCTGACGGTGGCCCAGGCAGCTGATTTTGTGCGCGAGAAGAAGAACGGACTCGGCTCACGGATTGCCCAGGGCGGCACCAACGTCTCGGGCGGCCAGCGTCAGCGCCTCTGCATCGCCCGTGCCCTCGTCACCGAGCCCAAGGTCTTCCTGTTCGACGACTCCTTCTCCGCCCTCGACGTCGCCACCGACGCACGGCTCCGCCGGGCACTCAAGGCGAAAACCGCCGACGCCACGGTCATCATTGTTGGCCAGCGCGTCTCCACCATCGCCGACGCCGACCAGATCCTGGTGCTCGACAACGGGCGGATCGTGGACCGCGGCACGCATGAGGAACTGCTGGAGACCTCCAGCACCTACCAGGAAATCGTTGAATCCCAGCTGACTGCAGAGGCCGTGGCATGAGCACCAAAGAGAACGTCTCCCCAGAATTCACGAAACGGGGCGCCACGCCGCCGGCCCCACAGTTGGATGCGCAACTCGCGGACCCGCAGCTCGCGACCGTTGACCCGGACGACGATTTCTACGAGGAGGAATATACGCCCGGCGAGGCCGACGGCGGCATGTTCGGCGTGCCCGCGAAGAAAGCCCAGCAATTCTGGCCCTCCGCGAAGCGGCTGATGGGCCTGCTGAAGCCTGAACGGGCCGGCATCATCGCCGTGCTCGCGATGGTGACGGTCGCCGTCGTCCTCAACGTTGTGGCACCCCGGATCCTCGGGCAGGCGATGGACGTGATCTTCGGCGGCGTCGTGGGCAAGCAACTGCCCGCCGGGGGCACGAAGGAACAGTTCATCGAAGGCCTGCGCGCCCAGGGCCAGGACAACTTCGCGGACATGCTCTCCAAGATGGACGTCGTCCCCGGCGTCGGCATCGATTTCCAGCAACTCGCGTTCCTGATCAGCGTGGTGCTGGTGATGTACTTCGTCGCCAACGTCTTCCTCTGGCTGCAGGGTTACGTCCTGAACATCCTGGTCATGCGGGTGGTCCGCCAGTTGCGCGATGACACCGAGAAAAAGCTGAACCGGCTGCCGCTGAACTACTTCGACACCCGCCAGCGCGGCGATATCCTGTCCCGGGTCACGAACGACGTGGACAACATCCAGCAGGCGCTGCAGCAGGCCTTCGCGCAGTTGGTAAACTCGGCGCTGACGGTGATCGGCATCGTCATCATGATGTTCATCGTGTCCTGGCAGCTGGCCCTGATTGCCCTCGTCGCACTGCCGCTCTCGGCCGTGGCCGCCGGCATCATCGGCTCCCGCAGCCAGAAGCTCTTCGCCGCACAGTGGAAGAACACCGGCGAGCTCAACGGCCAGATCGAGGAGTCCTTCTCCGGACACGACCTCGTCCGCGTCTTCGGCCGCGATGCCGACATGCTGGAGCGCTTCGACGAGCGGAACGAGGCCCTCTACAAGGCCAGCTTCGGGGCGCAGTTCGTCTCCGGCATGATCATGCCGGTCATGCAGTTCGTGTCCTACCTCAGCTACGTCGGAATCGCGGTCGTCGGCGGGCTCCGCGTCGCCTCCGGCGGCATGAGCCTGGGCGACGCCACCGCGTTCATCCAGTACTCACGGGAGTTCACCCAGCCGCTGGGCCAGATGGCGGGCATGGCGAACATGCTGCAGTCCGGCGTTGCCTCCGCGGAGCGGGTCTTTGAATTCCTCGACGCCGAGGAACAGGACGCCGAAACCGCCACCGAGAAGCTGCCGGCCAAGACCGACGGACACGTCGAGTTCCGGCACGTCACCTTCAGCTACACCCCGGACAAACCCCTGATCGAGGACCTGTCCTTCACCGCGGAGCCCGGGCACACCGTGGCGATCGTCGGCCCCACCGGCGCCGGCAAGACAACCCTGGTAAACCTCGTGATGCGCTTCTATGAGCTCCAGGACGGCAACATCACGCTGGACGGCGTCGACATCACCCACCTGAGCCGTTCGGAGCTCCGGGCCAAGGTGGGCATGGTGCTGCAGGACGCCTGGCTCTTCGGCGGAACCATCTACGACAACATCCGCTACGGCAAGCTGGACGCCACCGAGGACCAGGTGATGGAGGCGGCGAAGGCCACCTTCGTCGACCGCTTCGTCCGCGCCCTCCCGGAGGGCTACAACACGATCATCGACGAGGAAGGCAACAACGTCAGCGCCGGCGAGAAGCAGCTGATCACCATCGCCCGGGCCTTCGTGGCCAACCCCTCGCTGCTGATCCTGGACGAGGCCACCAGCTCGGTGGACACCCGCACCGAAGTGCTTGTCCAGAAGGCCATGGCCGCCCTGCGGACCGACCGCACGAGCTTCGTGATCGCCCACCGGCTCTCCACCATCCGCGACGCCGACACGATCCTGGTGATGGAGGCCGGCCGGATCGTGGAGCAGGGTGCGCATGCCCAGCTGCTGGACCTCAAGGGCGCGTACTACCGCCTGTACATGTCCCAGTTCGCCGGAGAAGACGCCGAGCAGGTCCTCGAAAACGACCCGACGGCGGTGCACAGCTGAGCGCCGCCAACCGGGCCGACGGCCCCGCCGCTGTCCCGTCCTCCGGCCCGGCCGTCGATTCCCGGCGCATCGAGGTGCAGATCCCGATGCGCTGGGGCGACATGGACGCCTACGGCCACATCAACAACGTCCAAATCGTCCGGATTCTCGAGGAGGCCCGCATTGCAGCCTTCGGGCCGCCGCGCGGTCCCGGGCTGCCCGGCGTCGAGCCCCCGGTGCCGCTCTTCAACGAGGTCCCGGAGGGGACCCTGGCGCTGATCGTGGAGCACAAGATCCGGTACGTCCGGACCCTGGAGTACCGCAACGTCCCGGCCCTGGTGCAGCTGTGGATCGGGGCGGTGAAGGGGGCCAGCTTCGACATCCACTATCTGGTCCAGGACCCCGTCACCGGCGAGGACTGTGTCCGGGCCACCAGCCACCTGGCCTTCGTGGAGGAATCCACCGGGCGGGTGCTCAGGCTCACGCCAGAGCAGAAGGACAAGCTGGATCTCTACACGGCCGTCCGCGCCGCCCCGGCCGCGGATCCGGCCAACCCGGTCCGATAGCCTCTACCTCGGTGCACCGATCGTCCCTAGAATGAACAACCCGCGGGCAGTCAGCCCGGAAGCCAAGGAGCATTCATCATGGTGAACAAACGAGCACAGTTCATGGCAAACAAACGCAGGAGGAACGCCCGGAAGAAGACCTGGAAGGAACTCTCGCCGATGGCGAAGTTCGGAACCATTACCGCCGCCATCGTCCAGCTGTCGCTTCTCTTCGCAGCCCAGCGCGACATCTCACGCCGCCCGGCCGACCAGATCCGCGGCGGCAAAACCTTGTGGCGGCTGGCGACCCTGGTCAATTTCGTCGGTCCCGGCAGCTATTTCACCTTCGGCGTCAAGCGGAGCCTGGCAGCCAAGTAACAGACAGTGAACCACCCGGATTTGTCTACTGTTCAGTAACTTCAGCGGGGGCCGTGATGCGGGCGTCCAGCTTAAGCCTGTAAATTGAAAGCATGACCCCAACCAAAAAGCCTGCCATGCACCGCGCCCTCGGCATCTCCAAGGAGATCGAAGACGCGGCATGGTTTGTCTTGGGGCCAGGGCTGCACGGCAAACCCTCGGCCCTGGACGGGCGCACCAAAACGTGGTCGGTGCAGGCCGCCGCGGAGCTGCTCGATCGGCTCGAACGCGGGGTTCCGGACCCCAAAGCGCCCATGATGACCAACCTGCGGCAAAACCTGCAGGACGCCTCCCGGGGCGCCAAGCAGCTGGCCGTCGAGCTGCTGTTCCTGCAGTCCCTGCCACTGGCACACGAGGTGAAGTCCCTCAAGGTCAAGCGGGCACGCGTGGCCGAAGCCGCGTCCTGGCTGGAACCGCCGCTGCAACTGCCGGACGAGCTGTTCGCGGGAATGACGGACCACGGTGTTATCCGGGACCGCACCGCGGAGTTCAACTGGACCATCTGGGACCACCTGAAATGGCTCTGCCGGTTCGTGCAGCACGTTGCCCAGCGTCCGGCGGGCACCGTCGCTGCCGCCGTCAAGGATCCGCTGGCGTTCCACCGGCTGGTTGCCGGCACGCCCGATGACCAGCCCGCCATCCGCCGCAGCATCGAATTCCTGGTCTGGCCCAGCTACTTCGAACCCGTTGTGGCCGACGTCGAGCGCCAGGAGATCCGCGATGCCTTTGCCTCCCTCGTGGGCGGCGCAAAGGGCGACAGCGACGAGGAGGTTTCCGCCGACATCCACCGCATCCGGCTGCACCTCGACGAACAGGCCGGCCAACGGATCGACTGGTACTCCCGGCAGCTGGTCAGCCAGTGGCGAAAGGTGGGCGACCCCGGGCGGCGGGCCTGGCTGCTGCGCACCCACCACGACCATCCCGAACTGCTCGGCACCTGGCAATCCGAGGAGACGGTGACGCTCGACGTCGAGCACCTCCGCCTGCTGGAGACCGGCGTCACGGCCGGTCTCGTCCAGCATGCAGTGGATGAGGACTACAAGCACCTCGGCTACGTGGAACGCGAAGACACCAAAACCGCGGTCTTCGCCTTCCTGACCGTGATGAAGCCCGGCGACCTGGCCCTCTACCAGAGCTCCGGCACCGTGCGGGTGGGTGTGGTCCTCGGTGAGCCTGAACACCGCGAGGACAACCGCCGGTTGCGCCGGAAGGTGCGTTGGTTCGACGAAACGCACACCATTACCGAGCTACCCCGCCACGTGCAGCGGCAGCTGGCCACCTCCGGCATCGTCGTGGACATCACCCGCGTCATCCAGGCCCTGGAGGCGCTCCTTCCCGCCGAGGCGGAAGCCGAGGAGGGCGACGGCACCGAGCCGGCCGCCGTCGTCGAACCTGCCTGTGAAGGTTTCCGCCCATTGACGCCGGAGTTTGCCGCGTCGCTGCACATGGACCTGGAGCCGCTGCAGGAGATCGCCGAATTGCTGGAGGAGAACCGGCAGTTGGTGCTGTACGGTCCGCCCGGTACCGGCAAGACGTACCTCGCCAAGCATCTGGCCGCTGAGCTCGCCGGCGACACGACGGACGAGCGCGTCAAGCTGGTGCAGTTCCACCCTTCCTACGCCTACGAGGACTTTTTCGAGGGCTTCCGGCCGGACAAGACAGAGGAAGGCCAGGTGTCCTTCAAACTGGTGGCCGGCCCGCTGCGCCGGATCGCCGAAGAGGCTGCCAAACCCGGGAACGAGAGCAAACCGTACTTCCTGATCATCGATGAGATGAACCGCGCGAACCTCGCGAAGGTGTTCGGCGAGCTGTATTTCCTGCTCGAATACCGCGATGACCGGATCTACCTGCAGTACAGCCCCAACGAGCCCTTTACCCTGCCGGACAACCTCTACATCATCGGCACCATGAACACGGCGGACCGGTCGATTGCGATGATGGATGCGGCCATCCGCCGCCGCTTCTCCTTTATCGAGCTCCACCCCAAGACGGAACCGGTGAAGGGATCGCTGCTGCGGTTCCTGCAGGCCCGGGACCTGGACACGACGCCGGCCCTGCTGATGGACGCGCTCAACGACGCCATCGATGAATGGGACCGGGACCTGATGATCGGCCCGTCCTACTTCATGAAGCCGTCGGCTCAGACGCCCAAGGGCCTGCGCCGGATCTGGAAATACGAGCTGATGCCGCTGCTGGAAGAGCACTACCACGGCCAGCTGAACCGCGTGCAGTTGGAGGAGCGGTTCGGACTGGAACAACTGCTTGACCGCCTTGCGCGCGTCTAGCCAGCCGGCCCGCCGGATCGTCCTTGACGAGCTCTCCGGCGGCGTCGTCGACCGGCTCGACGCCGCCAGCGCTGCCTACGTCAACGGCAGCGGCCTGGCCAAAGCCTCGCCCCTGGGCCTGGGTCTGTACCGGATCGAGCCCGTTGGAAAGGTCGGCTCGGTCCGCACCGCGACGCTGCAGCTCGAGGTGCGGCCCAAGGAACGGCTCGGCCTGGGCCGGCTGCTGTTCCTGCTCGGTTACGCCGGCGACCAGGGATTCCGGGAGGATTCCGTCGCCGCGGTCGAGGAAGCGGACCTGTGGAGCGCGCTGGCCGAGTCGCTGGCCCAGCTTGCGGACCGCGCGCTCAGCCGTGGCGTGCTGCAGGGCTACCTCACCGTGGACGAATCGCTCCGGACGGTCAAGGGCCGGATCCGTATTTCGGACCAGATCTCGCGACGGCCCGGCATGCTTGTTCCCCTCGAGGTTTCCTACGACGAGTTCACCGAGGACATTGCCGAGAACCGCATCCTGCGGGCGGCGCTGGAACGGATGTCGCAGGTCCCGGGCGTGCGGCCCGAGGCGCTGAGCCGGCTTCGCCAGCTTAAGGGCAAGCTTGCGGCCGTGACCCGGCTGCAGTCCGGCGCGCCCCTGCCGGCCTGGCGGCCCAGCCGGATGAACACCAGGTACCAGGCCTCGCTGCGGCTCTCCGAGGTGATCCTGCGCCATGCTTCGGCGGAGGCCGGCGACGGTACGCAACAGTCGGCGTCGTTTGTGGTGGACATGTCCGTTGTGTTCGCGGACTTCGTGGGGACGGCGCTGCGTGAGGCCATGGCGGCATACCCGGGGGAGATGCGGCTGCGGTACAACGCGCTCCTCAATGAGGCCGTGCGCGACTCGGACCGGATCGTGGTGCAGCCCGGAGCCGTCCACCTGCTGGGTGGCCGGCCGGTGATGGTCTACGACGCCAAGTACCAGGCCGCGGCCGACGTCGGGGCCTCACTGTCGGGGGACCACTACCGGATGCTGGCGTACTGCACCTCGCTGCGGGTTCCGACGGCCTGGCTGGTGTATCCCGGCGCGGGCGAAATCAAGCTGCGCCGGATCCTCAACACTGACATCGATGTGGTGGAGTTCCCACTGGACCTGTCGCGGCCGCCGGCGGAAATCCTGGCCTCCGTGGCGGACCTCGCGCAGCAGTCCTGGGGCGAAGTGGTGCGTCAGGCGACCATCAGCCGCTGACTCCTCCCCGGCAGCTGCTAACTGGCTTGCTGTTCCGTGGAAACAGCCAGCAGATGGCTCAGGAGCGCTTTTTCCGGCTGGCCGGGGTTGTTGGCGACATGCCGGCGGAGATCTTCGCGCACCTGCGCCTCTTCGGGCTTGGTGTCGGAGAGAATCGCGTCAAGGATCGCGGACACCTGCTGGCGCAGGGCGCCGAGATCGTCGGCGTCGGGTGACCGCCGGTGGTCCTGCGCCAGGGACTCGGGGGATGACTTCGATAGCCGAGTTGTAGTCCTAAACGGCGTGGTGGACCTCAGCAAGTGCGGCATCTGGCGCTCTCCCGTGGAGTAGTGATACGAGTAAGTGCGGACCCGATGGAGTCCTTTTCCCCCCAGCCTCGGATATTACCCGAGACAGACCAGACTGTCGTCCATGCCGCTTAGCTATTTTTGATCTCGCTAAGAATGAATTCCGGGCATTTTCGTTGCCAGGGCCACCAAGGAGCGTCCGACGGCGGGACGCAGGGAAAAGCCTTAAGGGGACGGATCCAGCAGGAAGTCATCCAGTTGCCGCTCCAGCGCAGCGAGATCTTTGAGCTCGCACTCCCAGAGGGTGAGGACCTCCCAGCCTGAGCCCTCGAGCAGCTGTCGCTGTTCGGCGTCGCGGATCCGCGTCCGCGTGCGTTTGGTTTCCCAAAACTCCGCGTTGGCTTTGGGTGCGTGTTGCCCGACCCTGCAGTCATGGAAATGCCAGAAGCAGCCATTGACGAAGATGACTTTGTGGCGGCCGGCGAAGACCAGATCCGGGTTGCCCGGCAGCCTTCCCCCGCGGGCGGTGCCGTGCAGCCGGTAACGGTAGCCCTTGGCGTGGAGCAGCTTTCGGACCAGCAATTCAGGCTTGGTGTTCTTTCCGCGGATGCGGGACATGTTCCAGCTGCGCCGCTCGGGGGTCAGCTTGTCCGCCATGGTTTAAGTCTAGGCGGCCGAGTGGGTCGGGTGTGGCGGTAAGGCTGGGCGGTATGGCTGGGCGGTGGCCGCCGTCGGGGGACTGCTGGATTTTTAGATTTCCCGCTCCGGGTGCTCGCCGAACTGGAAGTGGCGCCCGCTGACGGCGGTGGGCTCGATCTCGACGTAAAAGTCTTTCAGGGTGGGCACCCACGGCTTGAGCCCAAGGGCCTCTGCCGCTGCGATATCGGCGGACTGGTCCAGCACCCGGGCGGTGCCGCGCAGGACGACCGACCAGGCCTCGTCGGAGAGGATGCCGTCTGTTTCGAACAGCACCTTGGCGTTGATGGTCAGTTCCGCGAGTTTGTTGCCGGGCGCCGTGCGGAGGTAGAGCTTCCTGCCGCTTACGGCGTAGTTCACCGGAAAGATATCGGGTTCGCCGCCCACGATGACCACGAGCCTGCCGTGCTTTGTGCCTTCGATCAGCTTCCAGCTCTGATCGTCATCAAGGTTGAGGATGGGGTTTTCGTCTGTGTGTTCGAACATCATGGGTTCATTGTTCTGGGCTGTGTAGAAAAGCGCCAGAGGCTAACGCGGAAAGTTGGTATGTGTTGGTCACACTGGGTTTGACGTGGCCCGATGGCAGGGAGGGATCGTCGAGCGCCCCGGCCCTGTGGATAACCTTGATGCTCAAAATGTGATGTCGGTTACCCTTAAGGCAACGTTTGGCAACAGGGGTCTTGATTTCTATCGGGGGGAATAGCTGACCATGACATCTCGCACTTCATCCTTAGTTCGGCGCAGACGCATCTGCGCCATCCTGATTGCGCTGTCCCTGCTCTCGGTCACAGCCTGCACCGGCGGGGGAACGACGCCGGGGGCAACGGCCGCACCCGAGTCGTCGAGTCCGACGGCGATGCCGACGGCCACCCCAACCCCAACAGCCAGCTACAAACCTGCCGATGCCTCGGGCCGGGCCCAGAACGTGCCGGTTCCTGTGCTGCCGGAGGCTGCGAAGGCCGAGACTAAGGAAGGGTTGGAGGCGTTTGCGCGGTACTGGTTCAGCCAGTTGAATTTCGCCTACGAAACGGGTGATTCTTCAGGATTGGAATCTGTCACAGCCCCCAGCTGTGAGTTTTGTTCCAACATATCCAGCTCATTGACTGCGAACTATGCGAGCGATCGATGGCTGGCCGGCGGGCACATTGAAACCCCGTCTATCAGCATAACTTTTGAAGCTGAGGCCAGCGGCCAGCATCAGGTAATCGTGCAAGTGCAGCAGGCGCGGATTTCGTACTTTGAGCCGGGAGGGGCCGAATTCCGCGAAGCAACGGAGCCATCCGACACGGGAAACATAATGCTCGTGACATACAAGGGCGGCTCATGGCAGCTCGTCGGTCTTCATCCAATTCGATGATCGACCGGGGTTTGCCTGTCGGGCTCGGCGTGCGCCTATTCTTTGCCGTCGTATGCGTACTGGCCGGATTTAGTTTCGTTCCTCACGCTGCGTATGCAGAGGGTGATGGCGGCATCGATGCCGGTTTCGGCAATCAGGGCGTCAATGTCGGCGGCTGGAGGCTGGATCCAGCGACAGGGAAGTTCGTGGCGCTTCAACCGGGTGTTCCTCAAGCTGACCCCTACCAATACAAATACGAGCTTCAGTGCCACCTGGGCGGCGGCGACTTCGACACGGACTGCCTGGCCGTCCTCGTGGACTGTAAGAACGGCCCCGACGGGAACGATGGAATTCCGGTTGTGTGGCTGAAGGCCCCGGCCGGCGTGCCAAACCCAACCTGGAGCTTCCATTCGGGACCCACGTGTCTCTTCGACCCGAGACCGGAGGATTTGCTTCCCAGGATCGCCGCCATGATTCAGACGGAGTTCCAGCGACTACCGGTCGCTGCAGGTTCTGTCACGGCTCAGCCGAGTCCGCACACTCTGAGGGGTGCAGAAACAAACTTCTTCGCTGAAGCCGCCGAGCAGCAATTCGACATCACCCTACTGGCGCAAAAAGTACATGTCATTGCCAAGCCCGTCCAGTACACCTGGAGTTACGGTGACGGAACCTCGCTGGGGCCACTGGCTGCGGCCGGTGGAGCTCTCCCGCAGGACCGCTGGGGCGAAAAGACGGCCACCAGCCACGTCTTCACACAGACCGGCGATTTCTCGGTGGTTCTGACGACCCATTTCCAGGGCACATACTCCGTCAACGGCGGCCCGCCCTTGCCCATCCCTGGCCAGGGGCAATTCAGCGCGCCGCCGCAGACCGTGAGTGTCTGGCGCTCCATCACCCGGAATTACGCTGACGACTGCCTCCGCAACCCGCAAGGTCAAGGGTGCCCCGGCGTCGTACCTCCTGCTCCCTAGAGTGGATCCCCGGCCCTCGGCAGAGGCAGGAATACCAATGGCACAGGACCTACGCCCGCAACTCCCGGTCGAGCCGTTCCATCCGGGCGCTGACCAGCTGGCCACGTGAATCCCGGGGCCCCAACAGTCTGGCCGCAGTGGCTGCGGCCGCGGTGTCCGAGGAGCCCATGTCGCTGGTGCACCACTGGAGCATCAGCCCGGCGTCTCCGCTGGCCCGGACGGAGGCGCCGACGGCTTCATTGAGCTCGTCGCGCATGAACCCGATCGCGAGGTTATTCGAACGGTTGAGGAATTTGGCTCCATACGCCGCAAATGCCTCGGCGACCCGGCCGTCCCGCAAATGGCCGGCCACCAGTGAGGCATCCGTAACCACCCTGAAGGTCGACGAGAAGCGGTAGGGGTTCGCCTCCACGACATTGCCCAGCATGCTGCGTATCCGGTGCATCTCGGTCCGGATCGCCGCAGCGGTGCCCGCGTCTCCGTGGATCTCATAGGCGAGTTCGTCGGCGCTCCAGCCCTGGGTCCGGGAGGCCAGCAGGGCCAGGATCTCGGCACGGCGCAGTGTCAGCGGGCGGTGCGCGCCGCCGTCGAGCACCGCGGACGGTGCGTCCCCCAGCAGCCGCAGCGTCAGCTGCGACCGGACCCCGGCGTCGGCGCGCAGAGCAGACCCGGCAGACTGTCCGCTCCTGGGGCCAGCCCCAACCGGCGGGGCGGCAGATTTCAGCAGTTCCTCAGCCAGCCGCACGCCACAGCGCACTAGGCGCAGGCTGTCCGGCGTGACGGATTCGAACGGGCCGGACACGTCCAGGACTCCGATGACTTCCCCCGTGAGAGGGTCGCGGATCGGGGAGGCCGTGCAGGCCCAGTCGTGATGCGTCCGCACCAGATGCTCGGCCGAGAAGAGTTGCGCGGGGGCGCCCGTCACCAGGGCTTCACTGATGGCGTTGGTGCCAACGCCTGATTCGGACCAGTCGGCCCCCTCCACGAACTCCAGGGAGTCCGCGAGTTTCAATGCCTGTTTGCTGCCAACGCGCCACAGCACTTCGCCCGCGTGATCGGTCACGATCAACAGATGGCGACCGCTCGCGGTCTCATCGGCGAGCAACTGGGACAGTGCAGGCATCACGGCGGCCAGGCGGTGGCCGGCACTGAGCGAACGCGCCTCGGAAACTTCATGCCGGTGGACCGGACGGTGCTGGTCCGGATTGATGCCCAGCGCCAGGGAACGCTGCCAGGACTTGGCGAGGGACGGCGACAAATGCGGGTTCGGAGTGCCGGAAACCGTGGCCTCGTGCGCCTTCCGAAGGGCGCGTGCGTACTCGGCCGGCGCAGAAGACCTTAGGTCCGAGAGTTGCGTGATGGAGCGGCCGCCCTGCCGCGTGCTCATTGTTCCAACTCGCCCTCGAATCGTCGCACCCGGCCAGCCACCGCCCTCCTGGCCAGCAGGGGCGCGGGCCAGGAGCTTGGGAGCTCTGTGTAACCCGATTGTAACCCCCGGCGAACTTTACTTGTGATGCGGGTCACTGCGTGGACTGAACGCCATGCAAGGGATCGGCCCACTGTTAGCAACGGAAAGAGGAAACATGCCTGAGACTCCAAACGGCGTGGTCGAGGCGTGGCTGGCGCAGTTCGATGAGGCGCTGCGCAGCCACGATACGGACGGCGCGCTTGAACTTTTCGACGACGATTCGTACTGGCGCGACTTCGTCTCCTTCACCTGGAACCTCAAGACCCTGGAGGGCAAAGCGGACATCCGGCGGATGCTGGATGCGACCCTGGACGAGGTGCAGCCAAGCAACTGGACGCTGGCCGAGGACGCCACCGGGGACGCGGCCAACGCCGAGGCGTGGGTGAACTTCGAGACCGCCCAGGCCCGGGGCCACGCCCATCTGCGCCTTCGGAACGGCAAATGCTGGACGCTGCTCACCACCATGCAGGAGCTCAAGGGTTTCGAGGAAAAGAAAGGTGTCAACCGGGAGAAGGGCGTCGCCCACGAGATCACCAAGGGCCGCAAGTCGTGGCTGGAGCTGAAGGAAGAGCAGGAAGCCCGGCTCGGCTACGAGGACCAGCCCTACACCGTCATCATCGGCGGCGGCCAGGGCGGGATCGGGCTGGGGGCACGGCTGCGCCGGCTCGGGGTGCCCACCATCATCATCGAGAAGAACGACCGCCCGGGTGACTCCTGGCGCAACCGCTATAAGTCCCTGCACCTCCACGACCCGGTCTGGTACGACCACCTGCCCTACATCAAATTCCCCGACGACTGGCCGGTTTTCGCGGCCAAGGACAAGATCGGCGACTGGCTGGAAAACTACACCCGGATCATGGAACTGAACTACTGGTCCAAGACCGAATGCACCAAGGCACGCTTCGACGAAGCCTCGCAGGAGTGGGTCGTTGAGGTGGTGCGCGACGGCGAACCGGTCACCCTGCGTCCGAAACAGCTTGTCTTCGCCCTGGGCGTCTCCGGGTACCCCAGCGTCCCCACGTTCGACGGCGCCGAATCCTTCCTCGGGGAGCAGTACCACTCGTCCAAGCACCCGGGCGGAGGCGACTGGACCGGGAAGAAGGCCGTGGTCATCGGCTCCAACAATTCGGCCCACGATATCTGCGCCGATCTCTGGGAGCACGGCGCGGACGTCACCATGGTCCAGCGCTCCTCCACGCACATCGCTCGGAGCGAATCCCTGATGGACCTCGCTCTCGGCGGTCTGTACTCGGAGAAGGCCCTGGCCAACGGGGTCACCACCGAGAAGGCCGATCTGCTCTTCGCGTCCCTGCCCTACCGGATTCTGCCCGAGGCCCAGATCCCGGTCTACGCGGAGATGGCCGAGCGGGATGCCGAGTTCTACTCCCAGCTGGAGGCCGCAGGCTTTGACCTGGACTTCGGCGTTGACGGCTCCGGGTTGTTCCTCAAGTACCTGCGGCGCGGCTCCGGCTACTACATCGACGTCGGCGCCTCGCAGCTGATCATCGACGGCCGGGTCAGGCTCGCCAACGGCGAGGTCGGCAAGATCACCGGGAACGCCGTCGTGATGGCCAACGGAACAGAACTGGAAGCGGACGCCATCATTTACGCCACCGGCTACGGCTCAATGAACGGCTGGCTGGCCGATCTGGTCTCGCCCGAGGTGGCCGACGCCGTCGGGAAGTGCTGGGGCTTTGGCTCCGACACTCCCAAGGATCCGGGTCCGTGGGAAGGCGAACTGCGCAATATGTGGAAACCCACCAACGTCGACAACCTGTGGATCCACGGCGGCAACCTGCACCAAAGCCGCCACTACTCCAACTATCTGGCGCTGCAGCTCAAAGCCAGGATGGAAGGGCTGCCGACACCGGTCTTCGAACGTCAGGCCACGCACCACACGCGCTGACCCGGACGGGCCGTGACAATCACAGCCCCGGGAACCACACTGGGGTTTGACGGCCCCCTGTGATAATCCAACGACATGCCGTGGATGCGCCTGACCGGGCGCATCCACGGCCCGTAATGCGAAGGAAAAACACCATGAAAGCAGCACGATTCCACGCCCGTGAGGACCTCCGGATCGAAGACGTTCCGGAGCCGGAGTTGCGCCCCGGAACGGTGAAGATCGCCGTCGCCTGGTGCGGGATCTGCGGGACTGACCTCCATGAGTTCCTCGAAGGACCGATCTTCACGCCGCCGCCCGGCCATCCTCACGGGCTGTCCCACGAGGCCGCCCCGGTCACCCTGGGACACGAGTTTTCCGGCACCGTCGAGGAACTGGGTGAGGGAGTCACCGGGCTCGCCGTCGGCGACAGCGTTGTGGTGGAACCATATATCGTCTGCAATGAATGCGGCCCGTGCCTCAGCGGCCACTACAACCTGTGCACCAAGCTGGGCTTCATCGGCTTGGCGGGCGGCGGCGGGGGCCTGAGCGAGAAGATCGTCGTCGACACCCGGTGGGTCCATCCCGTCGGCGACATCCCGCTCGACGAAGCCGCCCTCATCGAACCCCTCGCGGTGGCCTATCACGCCGTCGGCCGGAGCGACGTCAAAGCCGGGGACGTCGCCGTCGTCGGCGGTGCGGGCCCCATCGGCCTGCTGACTGCGGCCGTCCTCAAAGGCCTCGGCGTCACCACCATCGTCACCGAGCTGTCGGCGGCCCGGAAGGACAAAGCGGTGTCCTCGGGAGTCGCGGACCATGTCCTGGACCCGAGCTCCGACGACGTCAAATCGCGGGTGCTGGAACTGACCGCGGGCGCGGGGGCAGATGCAGCGTTTGAATGTGCGGGCGTGAATGCCGTACTGGACACCATGCTGGATGTCGTGAAACCGGCCGGCGTCGTGGTCAATGTTTCGATCTGGGGACGTCCGGCAACGGTGGACATGCAGAAGGTTGTCTTGAAGGAAATCGATCTCCGCGGCACGATCGCCTACTGCGGCGATCACGCGGCCGCAATCAAGCTCGTCCAGGAGGGGAAAGTCGACCTGAAACCCTTCATCACGGGCAGAATCGCCCTCGATGACCTCGTGGATAAGGGCTTCGACACGCTGATCCACCACAACGACACTGCGGTGAAGATCATCGTCCACCCCTAGTGATCCGAGTCTCACCAGGAATAGTTGCAGACGCCGCGCAGTTGGAGCCAGTAGACCCAATCCCCTGGTGAAAGGAACTGCGCATGCTGTTTTCCCCGATGACTCTCGGCGAGCTGGAACTGCCCAACCGACTTGTGATGGCGCCGCTGACCCGCGTCCGCTCCGGCAGGGAAGGCATTCCCAGCCCGCTGGTTGTCGAGCACTACCGGCAGCGGGCGTCCCTCGGCCTGATCATCAGCGAGGGCACGTACCCCAGCCACGCCGGCCAGGGGTTCCCGGGCCAGCCGGGCCTGGTAACCGAGGAACAACTCAAGGGCTGGGCCGATGTGACCTCGGCCGTGCACGCCGAGGGCGGCCGAATCTTCGCCCAGGTGATGCACGCCGGACGTGTCACCCACGAAGACACGAACGGCGGTCACCAGGTGGTGGCGCCCAGCGCCATCGCGATCGACGGCGAGACCCGCACCTACGAGGGAAAAAAGCGCTTCCCCGTTCCGCACGCCCTGACCGCTGAGGAACTGCCGGGCATTGTCCAGGAGTTCGTCGCGGGATCCCGCAATGCGATCGCTGCCGGGTTCGACGGCGTCGAGCTGCACTCCGCCAATGGCTACCTGCTGCACGAATTCCTGGCACCGTCCGCCAATCAGCGCGACGACATCTACGGCGGCTCGCCTGCGAACCGGGCGCGCTTCGTCATTGAAGTGACCCGGGCCGTGGTGGAAGCGGTTGGCGCCGACCGGGTCGGCATCCGCATCTCCCCCGAGCACAACGTCCAGGGGGCCATCGAGCGTGACGCAGCGGATGTCAACGAGACCTACAAGGTGCTGGTGGATGCCCTGGCGCCGCTGAAACTCGCCTACCTGAGCGTGCTGCACAAGGAGCCCACCAGCAGCGAGTTGGTGCAGGACCTGCGCACGCGTTTCGGCGGAACCTTCCTGCTGAATTCGGGCTTCGGCGTCATCACCACCCGTGAGGAGGCCAAGACGCTGGTCGCGGACGGCCACGCTGACGCCGTCGTCGTCGGACGCCCGGCCATCGCCAACCCGGACCTGGTCCGCCGCTGGCGCGAAGGACTCCCGACCAACGATGCTGACCCGGCCACCTTCTACACCGACGACGCCAAGGGCTACACGGACTACCCGGCGTACCAGAACTGATATGTAAGGTTCCTTGCCGATAGGGCAAGGGTGAGCGGTCCAGGATTGATTTGTCCTGGACCGCTCTTTTTTGTGTCCGCTCCCTGCATGGGCCGGTTGGACCCAGCGGCCAGGGTCCGGCAGCACTCACGCGGCTGGACATGTCCCGCCGCGGCCCCCGTCACCACTGGACATGTCCCGCCGCGGCCTCGGTCACCACTGGACATGTCCGGCCGCGGCCGCGAACAGTGGACAGAATGCCATTCTGCCCACTGTTCGTCACTAAGAATGAGCATGTCCCGCGGGGCCGGCGGTGAAGAGTGGGCATGTCCTACTGGCTGGCGGTGACCGAGCGCTGGCACAGCCCGATGAACCCGCCCAGCTGCTCCAGCCCCTCAGGATGCACGGGGAGGTAATTGGTCAGCTCCGGGGCGCGGACCACGACGGCGCGCCACTGGCCGCGGGACACCGCCACGTTGATCCGGTTGCGCGAGAGCAGGAAGTCCATGCCCCGCGGAGCCTCGGCCACCGCGGAACACGCCATCGACACAATCACGACGGCGGCTTCCTGGCCCTGGAACTTGTCCACGGTTCCCACCCGCACGCCGGGGAGTCCCGCGCTGTCCAGCGCATCGCGGATCACGTTGACCTGGGCGTTGTAGGCGGCCACGACCAGGATGTCGGCGGCGTTGAGGTGCCGGGTGCCCTGCTCGGAGTGCCAGTTCAGTCCCAGATGGCGCCGCACCTGCCGGACGACTTCGCCGGCTTCCTCGGTCGAGGACGTGACGTTGCCGCTGTGCTGCACCATGACGGTTTCGATCCCGGCCGGAACTCCCTCGAGCCGCCGGAAGTCGGCCGCCGGAGCCGAACGCAGCTTGCCCTCATAGGAGAGTTCCGAGACGGCCCGGCACAGCTCGGAGGTCATCCGCCACGAGTCGGCCAGAAAATAGCCAAGCTCCGGCGGCAGCGTGGCATGACCGGCGGAAACCCAGCCCAAGGCTGACTCGTCCACGGGTTCGGGGTGTGCGCCCTGACTGACCTGCGGCAACTGCTGGGGATCACCGAGCAACAGCAGGCGGCTGCTGGCCTGTGCCACGGCGAGCGTGTTGGCCAAGGAGAACTGACCGGCCTCGTCGATCACCAGCAGGTCCAGCGATCCGGCCGGGACGTTGGCTCCTGTCACGGTCCACGCCGTACCGCCGACCAGCGCCCCGCCGGGTGAGCTCAGCAGTCGGGCCACATCCTTCGCCGAGCGCTGCCCCCAGGGGAGCGGCTCCCCGTGTTTCACTTCCTTGGCGACCACGGACGGATCGACGCCCGCCTTCGTTACTGCCGTCGTCAGCAGGTTCTCCACTACCGCATGGGATTGGCCGACGACGCCGACTTTCCAGCCCCGCGCAACCAGCCGGGCGATGACGTGCGATCCCACATGGGTTTTGCCGGTCCCGGGCGGCCCCTGGACAGCCACGTAGGAGTGGTCCAGGACTCCGACCGCCGCCGTGATCGCGTCGATGAAACGGTCCGGGCCTTCCCCTGGTGCGGGCAGTTCCGCCCCGGCCAGCAGCCGCGGCGGAACACGGCGGATGAGATCCAGCGCCGGATGACGCGGGAAAACCGGCGGATTGGACTGCAGTCCCGCGGCGACCGCGGAAGCCAACGCCGCCAGCGCGTCCTCGAGGCTCTTGGTCTGGATGGGTTGGTCCTCGGTCAGCGCAACGGGGACCTGGCTGTAGGGTTCAATGGCCTTGCGGAGCTTGTCCCGGATGACGACGGTGTCCCTGCCATCCTCGTGGCCCAGCTCCAGAACCTCGGTGCCGAACCACCCGTTGCGTCCGGTCCCGTTGAGACCCGTGCCCTCCAGCCCGGCCGGCAGCGGCGGCTCATACATGCGGAACCAGGTGCTGCCCTCGCGGAGATCCGAGCCCGGACTGACCGTGCCGATCAGTTTCACCTTCCGCTCCGGAAGCTTGGCGCCATCTTTCCACCAGTCCTCGAGCACCTCCGCGTCCTCGACCAGGAAAACATTGCGGTCCTGCTGGTGGTGCGTGTCCGGGCCGTGCTCGCAGCGGTCGAAGTGCGCCCACCAGAACGCCTTGCGCTCCCGGCGGTGATAGCTGACGGCCGCCGCCAGCATGGAGACCGCTTTCCGGTCACCCTCGGACAGCCCGACGCAGGCACCCGCCAGACCGGCCAGCGCCACTTCCAGCGGGTCCAGGTCAGCGGCAACCGACGCGGTGTCCGCGCCGCCGTCCACCGGCAGCGACGCAGCGCCGGATGACGCGGGGTTGGACGGCGCGCCGTCGCCGCCCGGCGTGATGCCGCGCTCCCGGGCCAGATTCAGGAGCCAGTTCCGCAGCTCCAGCGTGGAGAGGCAGTCGTATTCGTTGTAATCGGAGATCCCGGCGAGGATCGCGGCCGCTTCCTCGGGCCGCTCATTGTCGCGTGCATCGCAGTAATGGGCGTAGGCAACCACGGAAGCGCCGGCGTCCTTCACATCCCCGGAGCGCAGATGGGTCCCCATGTATAGTGGCTCGAGCTTCTTGATGCTGTAGGAGTTTTCGGAGATGCGGATGCTGTTCCGGACCGTCTGGTAGAGGTCCACCAGGAGCCCCTCCCGCAGCCATTCGTCGACGACGTCTTCGCCGGCCACGTGCAGCACGGAGAGCTTCCGGAGCGCCGTCTTCTCGTAGGCGGCGTAGTGGTAGACGTGCATGTCCGGATGGTCCCGCCGGCGTTTCTCCACATAGTCGAGGAAGTCGAGGAACGCTTGCTTCTCCGCCTCCCGGCTGTGCGCCCAGAACGGCCGGAACACCCCCGGGACGCCGGGCCGTGTGGGCGCTTCGATGACACCGAACAGGTACTCCAGTCCCCAGACGCCGGTGGCGCTTTCCTGCCACAGCGGATCGCCCTCGAAGTCGAAGAAAATGTCGCCCTCGCTCGGCGCGGGGATTTCGGCGAGCGTGTGCTCCGGAATTACGCCAAATCGAATGGTGTGCTCGTCGCCGTCCTTGACGTACCGGACTTCCCCGTCCGCGGGGCCGATGCCACTCTGCATCCGGGCCTGGGCCTGCAGACGCTGCAGCGAGGCATTCTGGTTGACGAGGTTTGCTTCGGCAAACGCTCGAACCGTACGGATGCCGTCCTTGTGGAGTTCCTTGCGCCGTGCCGAATTCATCCGCGCCACCAGGAGCAGATCGTCGGTGGCAACGACCTGCTCGTGGCAGTAATCGCAGCGGCCACAGGCGCTGAGCCCGGGCGCGTCCCACTGGACGGAGCCGGGTTGGGCGAGGTGGGAGGAGGTCAGTGCCAGGAACCGGTCCCTTCGCTCCCGGAAGACGGGAAGAATTTCCGCAAGTTTGTGGTGGCTGCGGACGTAGTCGAAGCCGCCGCCCGGGAGCTGGACCGTGGCGCCGAGGACCAGGGTGACGGCCGGGGAGGGGGTTATCCCGGCCTTCAACAATTGATCGCCGTAGGCCGCAAGCTGGAGCAGCGCCGTCACCTTCGCGTGGCGGGCCAGCTTGGAGTCGAACACGGCGTAGCTGCCGTCAGCCTGCCGAACGAGGAAGTCGGAGCGGCCATGGAACTGGCCGTCGAAGAAGGCCGCCTGGAAGACGACGTCGGCGCCGGAACGCAGGGCGTCGATGGATTCCCGGTGCTTGGCCTGAAGCGTCGCGCGGTCCATGGACTCAGCCGGGACGACGTCGTAGACGCCGCGTCCGGCGGCCGCGTCCCAGTGGCCGAAATCCGCGACGAAACCGGCGAGGACGTTTTGCTCGTGGAGGTCGCCCAACTCGGCGGCGTGTTTGAGCATCTCATCGACGTCGAAGACGGCTTTGGGCGAGCGGCCCAGCTTCTCATCGAGCTTCCTGAGCAGCTGGTACTCGCAACTGGCCGCGATGACGAGGTCGCTGGCGGAGAAGACCAGGTCCGGTGCGGAACCCGGTACCTCCGGTTCAAGAAAAAACACTGTGCCCCCGATGTTGATGCGGTGTTGTTCAGATGCGGTGTTGTTCAGGTGCGGTGTTGTTCAGATGCGGTGACTTGACGGTTCGACCGTCTATTCCTCAAGTTATCAAAGCCCTCTGACAATCCTGCGAGCACGTTGGGTGGAAGGGACTGGTTCCGGTCGGAGTCCCGGCGTAGGGTTCTGAGGACGATGACCGAACAGCAGCCCTTCGAGCTGATCCAGCACTTCCCGGATTTCGAGCTGCGCCGCTATCCCGCACATGTGGTGGCAGAGTTGCAGGTGCAGGCCACGTTCGACCGGGCCGGCAATGCGGCGTTCCGCCAGCTCTTCGACTACATCAGCGGCAACAACGCCGCGCGGCAATCGGTGTCGATGACCGCCCCGGTGGTGCAGGAGCCCGGCCGGTCGCAGAAGCTCGCCATGACCGCCCCGGTGCTCCAGCGCGGATCACTGACCGGTGGCGGGGATACCGCCGAGTTCACCGTGGCTTTTGTCCTGCCGGCCGGAATGGCCGCCGAGACCGCTCCGGTCCCGACGAATCCTGCCGTCAAAATCCGGAGCGTGCCGGACTCCCTGACCGCAGCCCTGGGCTTCTCCGGCGGCGGATCTGAGAGCGCCTTCGGGAAACGGAACCAGGCACTGCAGGCCGCGCTGGCCGCGGCCGGTCTCAGAGCAGTCGGACTCCCGCGGTTCGCCCGCTTTGATCCGCCGTTCAAGCCCTGGTTCCTCCGCCGCAATGAGGTCCTCCAGGACGTCGAGCGGCCCCGTCCCGCCCCCGGCGCCCCCGCGTGAAGACCGCGGTAAGGCAAAATGGCAGGGTGACCCAACTCCCGCAGCGCCCTTCCCCGTCAGACTCCGCAACGCCCCCAACGACTCCGTCTCTGCAGACTCCCTCTCCGAGGACCCGGGCCCCGCACAGCCAGGAGTCGGGCATCGCCGCCCAGATCGCCGCCGAACTTGGTGTGCAGGCCTGGCAGGTGAAAGCGGCCGTGGACCTGCTCGACGCCGGGTCCACCGTGCCCTTCATCGCCCGGTACCGCAAGGAGGCCACCGGGACGCTCGATGACACCCAGCTCCGAGAACTCGAGGAGCGGCTGCGCTACCTGCGCGAGCTCGAGGACCGCCGTCGGACCGTCCTCGAAGCGATCGCAGCGCAGGGATCGCTCACACCGGAACTGCAGGCCGCGATCGTCGGCGCCGACACCAAGTCCCGGCTGGAGGACATCTACCTGCCGTTCAAGACCAAGCGGCGGACCAAAGCGCAGATTGCCCGCGAGGCGGGGCTGGAGCCGCTCGCCGACGCGCTGCTGAAGCGCCCGGAGCTGGATCCGGAGCGTGAAGCCACCAAGTATCTCAACGCCGAACACGCCATCGGGGACACCGCCGCGGCGCTCGCCGGCGCCCGCTCCATCCTGGTGGAGCGGGTCGCCCAGGACGCCGACCTGGCGGCCACGCTGCGGGAGCGGCTCTGGACCCAGGGCCGGATGGTGTCCCGCGTGAAGAAAGGCAAGGACGCCGAGGGACAGAAGTTCAAGGACTACTTCGAGTTCTCCCAGCAGCCGTCCGGGATGCCCTCGCACCGCGTCCTGGCGCTGCTGCGCGGCGAAAAGGACGGGGTTCTGGAGCTGGATCTCGCCGAGGCTGAACCGAACGACGACGCCGCCCTCACCGCCGCGCGCGGCCGGTACGAAGCCGCCGTGGCCCGGTTCCTCGGGGTTGCCGACCGCGGCCGACCCGCCGACGCCTGGCTGCTGCAGACCGCCCAGCTCGCCTGGCGCTCGCGCGTGCTGGCCCGCTTGACCGCAGACCTGCGGAGCCGGATGTTCGCCGCCGCCGAGGACGAGGCCGTGCGGGTCTTCGCCGCCAACCTCCGGGATGTGCTCCTCGCGGCGCCAGCCGGAAACCGCGCCACCTTGGGCCTGGACCCGGGGCTGCGTACGGGGGTGAAAGTCGCGGCCGTGGACGGCACCGGCAAGGTGGTGGCGACCGACACGATCTACCCGCACGCCCCGGCCCGGAAGTGGGACGAGGCGCTGCGGACGCTGGTGAACCTTGCCCGGAAGCACGCCGTCGAACTCGTGGCGATCGGCAACGGCACCGCCTCGCGGGAGACGGACAAGCTCGCCGCCGAACTGTTGAAACAGCTCGCCACCGGGTCAGAAAGCAAAGCGCAGAAAATTGTGGTGTCGGAGGCCGGCGCCTCGGTGTATTCCGCGTCGGCGCTGGCCGCGGCGGAGCTGCCCGGTATGGATGTGTCCCTGCGCGGCGCCGTGTCCATCGCGCGGCGGCTGCAGGACCCGCTCGCGGAGCTGGTGAAGATCGAGCCGAAGTCGATCGGCGTCGGGCAGTACCAGCACGACGTCACGGCTGCGAAGCTGGACCGCAGCCTCGATGCCGTCGTCGAGGACTGCGTGAACGCCGTGGGTGTGGACGTGAACACCGCCTCGCCCGCGCTGCTGAGCCGCGTGGCCGGCGTCGGGCCGCTGCTGAGCGAGAACATCGTGGCCTACCGGAACGAGCACGGCCCGTTCACCAAGCGCAGCGAGCTGAAGAAGGTGCCGCGGCTCGGCGCCAAGGCGTTCGAACAGTGCGCCGGCTTCCTGCGGATCACCGGGGGAGCGGATCCGCTGGACGCCTCCAGCGTGCACCCGGAGGCGTACCCGGTGGCGCGGAAGATCAAAGCCGCCGCCGGGGGGAAGGGGCCGACGGCGGGTAGCTACGCCGCGTTGAATCCGCAGGACTTTGTCGACGGGACCTTCGGCCTGCCCACCGTGCAGGACATCATCGCCGAACTCGAGAAGCCCGGCCGTGACCCGCGTCCCGCCTTCGCGGCGGCGACGTTCTCTGAGGGCATCGAAAAGATCTCTGACCTCAGGCCCGGGATGGTGCTGGAGGGGACTGTCACCAACGTCGCGGCCTTCGGTGCGTTTGTCGACGTCGGGGTGCACCAGGACGGACTGGTGCACGTCTCCGCGTTGGCCAACCGCTTCGTCTCCGACCCGCGGGAGGTGGTTAAATCCGGCCAGGTCGTGCGGGTCAAGGTGCTGGAGGCGGACCCGGAACGGAAACGGATCTCGCTGACACTGCGGCTCGACGACGAACCGGCCCCCGCCGGGGGACGTGCGGACTCCGGCGGGCGCACCGCACCCGCGGGGGGACGTGCGGAATTGCGGCCGGAGCGTTCGCGGCAAGGAACCCCACAGGCCGGGGCGAAGCGGCCGACGCCGCAAGGGTCGCCGGCCAGGGAGCCCCAAGAAGCCAGGCAAACCCAGGCGTCGAGGCCAGCCCCGGCACCTGCCAACACGGCGATGGCCGAGGCGCTGCGGAAAGCCGGGCTCGGAAAGTAGGCTCCTGACCGTTTATCGCGGGATTTCCTACGCGCAGGACTCGGCCGTTCAGCCGACGAACTCGTTGAGCGCGATCACGTTGCCTTCGGAGTCCTCCAGGAACGCGGATTTGGCCGGACCGAAGTCCATCACGTCCCCGACGGCCGTGCCCTCGACTCCGGCGAAGCTGGCCGGGGCAAGCGGGCGGAACGTGGCGCCCCGGGCCTTGAGCGCCTCGACGACTTCCTCGATGCCGGTGACCATGAAGCTGATCATCGGGTAGGGCGGTGGAACGCGGTCAGGCATTTCGCTGACGGCAATGCTTGAGCCGTTGGCCGCACCGAACACCATAGGATCGTCCGTCGGGCCCGTGAGCAGTTCGAGTCCGAGGACGTCACGGTAGAACCTACGGGCGCGGTCACCGTCTTTGGCGGGCAGGATCGGATTGACGTAGAACCGGCTGAGCATGCTGTGCCTCCTCGTTCGCGGTGCGTTTGCGGATGCTTCCATCGTGGCAGAATCCGTGGGGCACTGAGGGGTCTTTGGCAACGCTTGCCGGCCGGCAGGGCCTCGCGCCACGTCAGGCGGCGGTGTTGAGGTCTGTGGGGTGGAAGTAGTAGTTGCGTCTGGGTTGTCGGCGCGGGTCGATGTGGGGTGGCGGGATGAACCAGGGG
>NZ_JAVDVQ010000025.1:0-50551 GCF_031456935.1 Arthrobacter ginsengisoli
CCTAACCATCCACAGCGGGACACCTCTGGGGCGTTGCTGAAGTGAATGCTGCGCTCGTTAACCCGTCCCATGGCGGAATCTGTACACACGACTTCGACGGTGCAACACTGCGTTGATGAACATCTCCGAGTGGTGGCCCCTGGTCGATGCGGAAACACGCGGCTGGCTCATTGAGCACAACGGCGAGCCGCTGCCGCCGCAAGTCATCGCCCACATCATGGCGGTTACCGGCGGCACGACCGATTCTGAGTGGTGGGCCGGCAAATCAGCAGACGGCCCCCAGCTTTCGGACGAGGCTGTGGATTGGATCGAGGCTGTCGCCAATGACGAGGAGCCGGCTGCGGGCTGATATCTTCTGACGCGTCCCGCAGGGGGTTCCCTAACGGGACACGTCAACGTTATGTCGTCGTGGGGCAGTTCGTGCTGCGTTCGGGGCGAGGCCTTGATCGTTGGCACCGTGCCGTGGCGGCGGCTGCTGGCGCCGCCGGGGTTCCGTTGTCTTCGTGTAGCTCTGTTAAGCCGCTGTCAGCGTCTGAAGGGGCGCTACCTGGTCATGCAGCGGTGCGCCGATGGGATCATGAATGGCTTGAAGGGAGGTGACCTGGTGATGGAGAGTCGAGAGGCTGAGCATGCCGTGCTGTATGCCCAAGACTCGGCAACGGGCGCGGGCATGACCCGGTTGCAGCCGCGGTTGGATTTCTCCAGCAGGATCAAGTTTCAGGGCGAAGAAGCGCCGCGCCCTGTCGATGCGGGGTGCGGCTGTTTGGGGGGAGGCCTCTGGTGGGGCGAAGTGGGGGTGTGGACAGTGTCCACACTTTGGGTCTCGGACTGGGCCGTACCGGTGCCGGACTGGGCCGGATTCCGTATGTTTTGGCGGGAGTCCAGTGTTTGCAAGGGCGGGAACCCGGTTCGAGTCCCACCTCGGGCACAGTGTTTCCGCAGGTCAAAGGCTTTTTGTCTTTTTGCGATTGACAAAGCTTGACATGGATAAAGCTAAAGGTTTAAATCCGGCCCCTACCGGCGCGGTTGCCGAACCGGCTGTTGCTGACGAAGGCCTCCACCTTCTTTAGCGGCAACTGTTGCGCGCGGCATTCGGGCCAGCAGCGGCGAGTTGCTCATTGCCGCGGGCTTGGAGCCACGAGCGTCACGTTGGGTTTCAGACTGGTTCAATACGGTGACGAAATACGGTGACGTAAAAGAGAAATCAACCCCTATTCTGACGGCTCCGCGGCTGTACCTGGCGTCAGGCTGGGGTGTGCTTCACCCCGATAACCGCGAAAGGGCATCTGGTAGTCCGCTCCAATCGCACGGCCACCAAATGACCAGCCTGCCGGAGTCACATCGGCTAGCTCCCACGGTTCGATGCCAGGCCTCGCTGGAAACCATGAACCTTTGCTTGGTATGCCAGGCGCGCGAGCTTTAGCGGGCTTGACGGAATATGGCGGTGGCCTGAACGAAGGCTTTGCCGGTGCTGCCTGGTTCGGCGCTGAACAGTTCGACGTCGACGACCCGCAGTGACGAACCGGCATAGCGCACATGTGTTCGGGTGGCGATTTCACCGAATGCCGGTCGCAGGTAGGTAGCCCGGAGCGACTGCAGGTCGTAACCGGTTCTGTCGGGCATGGCTTGCTGGGCGGTCAAGGCGGCCATCATCATCAATGCGCCGCCGTGGAGGGCCCCTTCGGAGTTGCGGAGGAGGTCTTTGCGGGCAAACTCGAGTCCGGGAACGAAGCTTTGGGCGAAGTCGGGGCGACCACCCGGCAGGGCCGGGGTTGCGGGACCAGCGGCGAGCAAGGCACCCAAAGAGGCCCCTTCCTCCTCGCCGAGCGGTTGCTTAGCTAGGGCCTCGAAACGGTCCAGCCCTTCTGAGGTGTTTCCCTCTGCGCGTTGGAACCAGCCGGTGCCCTGGACATATTCGGTCCCGTCCGGACCTTGGAGTGTTCCTGTGGCCATTCCGCCGGCCTCATCGCCCACCAGCGCGCGGGTCCAGGCTTCGAGGACGGTTCCGTCGGCGGGCAGCGGGCGCATGAAGTTAAGGTGCAGTTCGGTGGTGACCACCCAGTTGAGCCCATCCACGCTGGTGCGGAGGGCGGAGGAAAGGGTGTTGTCCAAGATGACGGCGGCGGCGGCGCCTGTCGGGCGGCCGTCCATGTCGAGGACCCAGTGGCCGGTGTCCATGACGCCCGTACGAACGCCAAGTAGCCCGTCGGGACGGTCCCTGAGCAGGCGGACCCTCATCATCTTCTCCACAGGGCCGGTTATGGTCGGGCGTTTGACCGGCAGCTTGGGCACATCTGTGGGTGGTTCAGCGTCCGTGGGGGCCTTGGTTGCCGGGGCGTGCGGTGGGTGGTGGCCGGAAGCGGTCATTGACACAGGGTCACACCTTCGGTTGGTTGGGCGGTCGATTCAGCAAAACTACGCAGAATGGCGGGCAGATCCAATTCATGGAGCTTCCTCAGGGACGTTGCTGGCATGAACAGGACAGGAGGGTCAGCAGGCTAGTAGTCGGTCTGCAAGCGAGCATTGCCGCTTTGCACCCACAAGGTGGAGGCGCCGTTTACGTTGGGAATGACGCATCCTTGGCCGACAAACCGGGAGGGCGCTGTTTGGTCCCGGTCTTCCGACTGCAGGGGTTGCCCCCAGCCAGTCTTGGGGCAGTGCTCACCCGAGCGGATAGCGAGCGTTTCTCTTCGCGTAGTCATAACGGTCCTCAGAGGAGAAATAGTGGCTGGAGGGTGCAACCGCTGTTTGCGGTGTGTCGTATGAAAGAGGTACCCGGAAGGGAGCTTGCGTTCGGCTTATTTGGTGACTTTGCCCATGCGGCTGGCGATGGGTGTGGTGAACAGAGGTTGGGCCAGGAACCAAGCGGCGGCAACCATGGCCAGCGATGCCAGGAAGACCACCAGACCCCACCAGTCCACAACGTCCCGGGAGGTGTACATGTGGTTCAGGTTCCGTAGTGCCCCGGTGCAGAACACCAGGAAAATGTGCACGATGGTGAACCCCACGAAATAGAGCATCACCGGGAAGTGCACTGCACGGGCCCACTCCACCGGGTAGGCCTTGTTGAGCCGTTCGGCCTTCTCCGGCCACCACGTGGAGAACCGCATCCCGGAGAGCACAGCCAGCGGGGCAGCAATGAACACGGTGACGAAGTAGGCCATGACCTGCAGGGCGTTGTAGTGCACCCACCCGTTCTCGGAGGGCCAGTCGAGGGAGGCGTATTGGACGGCTGCGGAGAGCATGTTGGGGATGACGTCCCAGTGCGTGGGCACAATCCGCATCCACTGCCCGGTGGCGAACAACAGCACCACGAACACCAGGCCGTTGACAACCCAGAGTACGTCCAGGCACTGGTGCAGCCATTGGGTGAGGGAAACTTTCTTCGGGCTGTTGCCCTTCGGAGCGAAGAAGGAGTTCTTCTTCGGCGTCCAATAGCCCGAGGGTTTGCGCTCAGTGCGGACCTGCAGGCCGGTGCGGATAATCAGGACGATGAAGAACATGTTCAGGAAGTGCTGCCAGCCCAACCAGGACGGGATGCCCTCAGGGGCTGACCCCGGCTGGGAGGCGTGCCCGTCGTAGGTGGCAATGAACTGCTGCACGCCTTCGAGGGTCCGCAGCCACCGGGCGCCTAATACGACTGCTGCAGCCAGGACCAGCAGCCCGGCGACGATCGCGGCAGGCTTCACCAACCTCGGAAGAGCGGTCGGTGACTGGGCCGTTCCGCCTGCGGCGGGGGTCCCCGTGCCCGCGGTGGCTCCCGCGCCCGCAGGGGTCGGAGCGGCGGACGGGCCTGCGGCTGGCGTGAAAGCGGGGGCGCTCCCCATACGCGTTTTGGGAGCACCCTCTTTGCGGGTTTCCGCCGGGGCCATCCGCACGGCGGCGGGGGTGGATGTTGCCGTGGCTGAGGGGGCCTCGGAGGGTGCCGGGGTACCGCTGCCCATGCGTCGTTTCCGTGCAGGGGGTGCCGCTGCCGAAGTTGGCTGTGCACCCATGTCTGCCGTGGCCCTGTTATCCGTTGCGACGGGTGAATCCACCGTGGCCGGGGGGTTCGAAGGCGTTGCCGCCGTGGGGCCTGAGGTGGGCGGCCGGGGGTCGCTTGCCGGCACGCCCGGGGGAGTGTCCAGCGGCTTGTAACCTGCCATGCGGCGCGGGGCCGCTGGCCTGCCTGGGGTGTGATCGCTGGTCATTGTAAGTGTCTGTCCTGGGTTCGGGGGATGGAATAAGTCGCGGCTGCGTCCGGGCGCCGCTAATTGCGGCGGTTGTTGATTTCCTTGATGAGCTGCGGGACCACGGCGAAAATGTCCCCGACTATCCCGAAGTCCGCGATGTCAAACATTGGGGCGTCCTCGTCGCTGTTGATCGCCACGATTGTCTTGGCGGTCTGCATCCCGGCGCGGTGCTGGATCGCCCCGGAGATCCCGAGGGCTACGTACAGTTGGGGTGTCACGGTTACCCCGGTCTGGCCGACCTGATAGGACTGCGGCACGTAGCCGGCATCCACTGCTGCCCGGGAGGCACCCACTGCGGCACCCAAGGCGTCAGCGAGGTCTTCCACGAGGGAGAATGCGTCTTTGGATCCAACACCCCGGCCGCCGGAAACCACGGCTTTGGCCCCACGCAGAACTGGGCGCCCGTTTTCGGCAGGGGTATCCGTGAGCTCGACGATGTTCGCTCCCCGAGCCACTTGGGTGATGACAGCTGCGGTGGCGACTTGCGGGGCCTCAATGGCCTGCGCACGGGCTTCTATGGAGCCTGGACGCACGGACGCGATCATCAGCCCGCCTTCCACGGTGGACTCGGTGGTGAAGTCGCCACCGAAGACCGCGTGTGAGGCGATGACTTCCTGGTCGTTCTCGTCGTAGCGCACCCCGACCACGTCCGCGGCCACCGACCCGTTAGCGACGATGGCCAACCGGCCGGCCACCGCCTTGGAGTCGTTTGTTCCCGGCACCAGCACCAGTCGTGCGGAGTAGGCTTGGATGGCGTCTGCCAGGGCACCGACTTGCGCTGAGCCCAGCCCTGCGGCCGCAGGGTCGGCCTCGGCGACGTATACGTGGGCGGCGCCCAACGCGCCCAACTGTGCAGGCAAGTCTTCGCCTGTTCCGGGGGCGGCGATTACGACGGCCACGGGGCTGCCGATGCCGGCAGCCGCCCCGAGCAGGGATGCCGCCGTCGACTTCGGCGATCCCCCGCCGGTGGTCTCGATCAACACGAGTACATTTCCAAAATTTGCCATGATGGGTTCCTTTACCTCTTGGCCAGCACCGGCTAGGGTTGCCGGAGGCTGCGGGGGCTGTTCAGGGGCCGCCCGGATTCGACTAAAGACAGGACGGGGATGGGTGCCCGGTCAGACCAGGCGGTTGGAGATCAGGAAGTCGGCCAGCTGGGCTGCTGCAGTGCCGTCGTCCGTGATTTTCGGGCCGGCCTGCTTGGGCGGGCGCGCCGTGGCCGAGACCATCACGGAACGCACGGAGGCCGCTTCCGGCCCGGCCTGGATTCCCAGATCCGCTAGTGCCCACGTCTCCAGCGGCTTCTTCTTGGCGGCCATGATGCCTTTGAAGTTCGGAAACCTGGCCTCCGCGGTTTTCTCCGTCACGGAAATCACTGCCGGGCATGCCGAGGACAACCGGAGTGTGCCTCCATCAACCTGAGCCCGTCCCGATACTTCGTTTTCAGTGATCGCAACTTCATCCAATCCTGGCAGCACTGGCCAGCCCAGAATCTCGGCAACCATGGCAGGGACCATCCCGCCGCGCCCATCGGTGGCCTCATTGCCGGCCAGCACCACGTCGACGTTTCCGATCTTGTCAATCGCGGCTGCCAGCACCCGGGACGTCTGGACCATGTCCGAACCCGTCAAGGCCGGGTCGTTGACAAACACTGCCGAATCCGCACCCATCGACAAAAGCTTCCGGAGTGCCTTGTTGGCGTCCTCCGGGCCCATGGCCAACACAACTACTTCCGCATCCTTGGTGGAATCCTTGACCAGCAGTGCATTTTCCAAGGCACGCTCGTTGATCTCATCCGGCACCGGATCAGACGCGGCCCGGTCCAACAGTCCCGACTCCAAATCGATCTTCCGGTCCGACCAGGTGTCCGGAACCTGCTTAGCCAACACGACAATCTTCACTTCACTTCTCCTTCTAATAACGCATTCAATTGACTACGTCCCGAGGCTGTCATTGCTGAGGGGACGGGGGGCGCTGAGTAATGGATCAGGCGCTCGAGGACCGGTTGTCAGCCGCCACAGGAGGGCGCTGGCAGATACGGTCAGTGCGCCGAAACCGCAGGACATCAAGACGAACGGCGTTGTACCCAACGGGACAAGCCCCAGTGCAAACGTGCCCAGCGCGGTCCCGGCATAGAGGGCGGAGTTGTTCCATGACAGCGCGTAGGCGCGGTTCTTGCCGGCCGAATTGGTCAGCATCTCCTGGCTGTTACTGACGAAGGCCGATCCTGCCGCAAACGTAAACGCCCAGCCGGCCAGGGAGAACCAGAGGTGACCCGAGGCGGTGGCCAGGATGACGAAGCCGGTCATCACAGCGGCGAAGGAAAGGTTCAACAGCTGTTGCGAGCCATGCCGGGCGCGAACCCAGTCCACGAGACGCCCCCCGACGGTGGCCCCCAGCAGGGAACCTGCTCCCACGATCGCACCCACAAGACCGAGCTGGGCGGTATCCAGGCCGAACCGGGTGAAGAGCAATGCCCCGGCGAAGGTGTAGGTGGCATACCGGGTGGCCTGCGCAAAGAAATTAGCCGTCAACAGAAAGCTGAACTCCCTACGACGCCACAAATTCAAGGAGTCCGCGAACGCCTCCCTGATACCGACCTTTTCCGGGACACGGACTTCCTTGCCCAAACGCAGCCCGATCAGCGCAGCCAGCACTGCACCGAGCACGGCAATGGCCAGGAAGGTCCACCGCCACGACGCGAACGAGGCAACGAGGCCTCCCAGCGGAACGCCTACGATTTGTCCGGCAGCAAAGGTCGAGGCCACGCCCGCTACGGCCTTGCCCACCTGGTGGGGCGCCGCCGTCTCCGTAGCGAAGGACCACACCGGCGGGCCCATAATTGAGGCGCCAACGGCAGCCAGTACCCGCCCGGCAACCACCAGACCAAGCGTTGGCATAAGTGCTGCCCCCAGCACGCCGACACTGAATACTGCCGCTCCGACCCACATGGCCGAGCGTCGTGTGAAGCGGTTGGTGATCAAGGCGACCGCCGGGCTGAGCAGTGCGTAAACGAGGGAGAAACTCCAAGCAACCACGGAAGCTTCCCCGATGCTCACACCGAAACCCGCGCTGATCTGTGGCAACAGCGGCGAGACCATGAACATGTCCATGCCCAGAACGAGGAACAGCGAGCTGGCGAGCCGTTGCTTGGACCACGGGGTGGCCGTGATCATTGAGGTGGATATCATCGCTCGGCTTCCCTGCTCCCGCTATGGTACTGCTGCGCATGAAGTGTCATGGTGCTCACGCCTCCCGGACGAGGGCGGGCCTGCCGGCCCGTCCCCGTGGGTTAGAGGCCCATCCTCTTGGCGAGGACGTTCCGCTGGATCTCGTTGGTACCGCCGCCGATCGGGCCGACCCGTGAATCCCGGAAGTACATCTGCATGTCGTATTCCATGGCGTAGCCGGAGCCGCCGTAAACCTGCAGGCCGATGTCGGAGACCTTGAAGTTGTTCTCCGTGGCAATGATCTTGGCTATCGAGGTTTCCTCAATGGCAGACTCGCCGGCGTCCAACAGCTCCGCCACCCGGTACGTTGCCTGGCGTGCCTGCTCGGCCATGATCCACATGTCGACCAGTTTGTGCTGGATCACCTGGAACTTGGAGATGGGCTGGTCGAACTGGATGCGCTGCTGCGCGTAGTCACCGGCATCCTCGGTGATCCGATAGCAGTTCCCTGCCGAGATCGCGGCCAGTCCCAGACGCTCCAGGCCAAGCGCCTTCATGAGGTTCTTCCAGGTCTTGCCTTCCTCACCGATGCGGTCCTCGTCCGGCACGAAGACGTTCTCCAGCACAACTTCGTTCGCGTGCGTGGTGCGCCGTCCCAGCATTTGCAACGGGTTGATCGTCACACCGGCACTCTTGGCGTCGACGAGGAAGGTAGTGAAGCCCTGGTGCCGCTCAGCGTTCGGATCCGTCTTGGCGATCACAACAAGGTAGTCGGCCACATGCGCGCCGGAGATCCAGACCTTGGTGCCGTTGAGTACCCAGCCGCCGTCCTGCCTCACTGCCTTGGTCCGGAGGCCGGCTACGTCAGAACCGGTTCCCGGCTCGGACATAGCGATGGACATCTTGATGGAGCCGTTGATGATACCCGGGATGATCCGGTGCTTAAGCTCCTCGGAGCCAAACTTTGCCACGTGGCCGCCAGCATAGATCGAGGTGATCATCACCGCTTGCCCGATGCCGGCGTAGTGGTATCCAAGGGTCTCCATGAAGTTGGTGATGTCCTTGTAGCTGGCGCTTGCGCCTCCGTACTCCTCGTCGAAAAACAAGCCCAGGAAGCCGCTTTCTGCAAGTGCATTGTAGGCGGCATGGGGGAATTCTTTGACGTCGTCGATACGGCGGATTTCTTCCCTGGGCAGCGTTGCTTCCAGGATCTCCAGGACCGCCTCGCGGACCATCTTCTGATCCTCGGTGAGTCCCGTGGTGTTGACCAGTAACTTCATTGTCTTGTCTCCAGTGGTAGTCATGTGTGCTGCGATGTTGTCGTGCCGTGTTGGGTGGTCAGTTGGCGGCGGGTTCCGGTTCTGATGCCGCTCGTCCTGCCATCCCGGCCCTGGTGTAGGCCATGGTCTTCATAAGGCCCCGCTGGACCACCGTGTCGTCCTGATTTACGAGTTCCATTAACCGGACAACCACACCCCGGTCAGGTTTCGATGTGATCTTGGCGCCCTGCACGGTAGTCCGCAACCGCACCGTGTCCCCAATAAAGATCGGTGCGAGGAACTGCCATTCGTCCACACCCAGCGCGGCGATTGCGGTGCCGTCGAAGTCACCCATGCGGGCGCTCAGTCCGGTGACGATCGACATGCCCAGAGTGCCGTGGGCGATCCTCTGCCCTATGGGGGAGCGGCGCGCAAATTCGGCGTCCGTATGCATGGGGTTGGAATCGCCTGAAATCCACGAGTACATGACGATGTCCGTCTCAGTCACGGTTCTGGCTGGGCTCTCGTTGACGTCACCGAGGGTGAAGTCCTCTACGCATTTGCCCATTCCGCTGTCCCTTCTGCGTGGTTGGCGACCGGTGCGGCGCCGCCCGTTTTCGGGGTGCTGCCGTGCTCCCGAGGTGCCAAAACGATGAGGGCGTCGACCGCCATGGGTCCGTGCTCCCGGGTGATGCGTACGGGGTTGAGCTCGATTTCGGTCGCCAGGCCGTCGAGGTCCCGCACTAGTTGTGAGAAAGCGACGATGGTGTCGGCGAGGGCATCGATGTCGTAGGGGGCGTGGCCCCGGGCGCCCTCAAGGACTTTGACCAGAGTCATCTCCCTAATGGCTGCCAGGGCGGTCGGACGATCGAGCGGAGTGAGGTAGACCTTGACGTCCTTGAGGATCTCGACCCAGGTGCCCCCGCTGCCGAGCAGGACCAGGGGTCCGAATACGGGGTCGAAGCGGGCACCCAGCAGGATTTCGGGTCCTTCCCCGGCCATCTGCTGCACGCTGTAGCCGACGATTTGGGCGTGCGCGGCCTCCGAGAGCATGCGGGCAGACATGGTGGTCAACGCCTCGCGGACCTCGTCGGCACTGGCGAGACCGACCCGTACGCCGCCTACCTCGGACTTATGCAAAATGTCCGGGGACACGACCTTGAGCACCACCGGGTATCCCATGGCGTCCGCAGCGGCGACTGCCTCGTCCGGAGTCTGGACCACCTGTTCTGCCGGAACCTTGATGCCGTAACGGGCCACGATCTCCTTTGCGGCAGTCTCCGTCAGCGCTGTCGCGCCGGAGGCTGCGGCGCCCAGCAATCCGGCGGCGGGATTCCCGACTGCGGCATCGGCGGTGGAGCCCGACAACGGGGACCAATCGGTGCGGGCGTGCCAGTCCATCCATCGTCGGATCGTCCACATGCACCGGGAGGGGGACCGGAACACGGTGACGGAGGCATCGCTGTCCAGGTCGCGGCTGCCCGGTCCTTCCAGCCATTCGTTCATCCAGACGGCGGCCAGTGCGGTGTTGGTTTCGCTTGCAACCTCCGCGAGGTAACGGGCCCTCACACCGGTGGTTGTCTCGTGGACAAACGTCAGCGGAACCACTACGGCCCCGTAGCTCGGATCGTCACAGAAGGACATCACTGCTGTCTTGAACGTGGAGATGTCCTTGAGTACCTCGGCAGTAAGGTCCGCCGGATTGGCCATGGAACCGAAGCCGGGAACGATGTCCTGGAGGACGGCGGCCGTGGCGTCATCCAGGGCCGGCAGCGGCAGAGCGTTTTCTTCAGCCTTATCGGCACAGATCACGCCTGCCCCGCCCGAAGTTGCCATGATCCCCACGCCTGCCCCGTTAGGGCCCTGGGGATTGCGGGAGAAGAACGTCGCGACTTCCAGAAGAGCCTCGAAGTCCTCCACCAGGACCGCACCGGCCCGGCGGAAGGCTGAGCGGTAGGCCTCCGCGGAACCTGCGAGCGTCCCGGTGTGGGACAGTGCGGCCTTGCTGCTGGCCTCACCGTTTGCGGCCTTGTAGACGATGACAGGCTTTCCGGCCCGACCGGCCTTCAGGATGGCCTCGATGAACCGCCGGCCATCGGAGATACCCTCGAGCAGGCACACGATGACTGAGGTGTCCGGGTCTTCCGCAAGGTAGGACACGTAGTCGGCAACGTCCACATCCACCGAGTTGCCACAGGCAAGGAACTTACTGAAGCCCATGCCACGATGCACACCCTGAAGAAGCGAGTACCCGAGAGCGCCGCTCTGTGAGACCAGGGAGATGCTGCCCGCGTCACCGGAGATCATCTGCCCGCAGTCGGTCATGAAGTTCATGGCCGCCTTGCTCTGGGCATTAACGAGGCCAATGCAGTTGGGGCCGGCGAGCCGCAGCCCGCCGTGCCGGGCGGTATCCAGCAGGCGAAGCTGCGCTGCTTCGCCGTCCACATCCCCGGTCTCACGGTAGCCGGAGGCATAAACCACGGCCCCGCCGATGCCCAGGCGGGCCGCTTCCTGGATGACCGGTTCGGCCAGGTGCTGTCCCACACAAACGATGACACAGTCGGGGACCTCAGGGAGGTCGGCCAGATTGGAAAAAGTGGGCCGGCCAAGGATCTCGCTGTGCTTCGGGTGGATGCCGTAAACGGTCCCCGTGAAGTTGGCGAGGTTCTCGAGCGTCCGGCGCCCGAAGCTGCCTTCGGTGGGCGAAGCGCCCACCACGGCAATGCTTCTCGGCTCGATAAGCCGGCGCAGATCGTCGCGCCCATACAGGGGCCGCTGCTGAATCATGTCTCTCCTAAATATCAACGGTTGAACCATTGCAATTGTGGCGCTAGTCTCAAGATACGTCAAGAGAGCTTTCTCAAGGCCGCGAAGCAACGGCTAGGAATCGTCAGGAGCACAGAATGGGCAGAGTGGCAGTCATTGGATATGCGGCAACACCGGTAGGCCGGTTGCAGCCACGGACCGGGGACGCGGGCTCACTTGAGCACGAAGTCCTCGCGGACGTCGTGCTCCGGGCCGTCGAGATGGCCCAGGTGGACAAGTCGGATATTGGGGGTCTGAGCTTCGCGCAGCCTCGTCCGTATACCCAGCAGAAGTACTTCGGGACGTTTATGGCCAGCTATCTGCAGCTGCCCTGTGACGGATTCGTGGCTGAGGTTCTCGGCAACGGAATGACCGGTGGCCTCGCCTTTGAGCATGCTGCCGACAACATCCGCTCGGGACGGGCAAAGGTGGCCCTTGCCCTCGGCGTAAACTACGAGACTGCCATCTCTTCGGGTGAGCACATGATGAGCTCCATGCGCGCCGTCGGGGATGTGGACTTCCAGGCCCCCTTCGGTATCACGCCCATTGCGTGGTACGCCATGGACATGATGCGCTACATGCATGAGTTTGGGGTCACGCGCGAGGACGTGGCCACCGTGGCCGTGAAGAACCGCCACCACGCCAGCTTGAATCCGCTGGCCCAGTACCGCAAGCCCATTACCCTGGACGAGGTCATGGCCCAGCCGACTATCGTCCACCCCCTGGGGCTCTATGAAGTGCCCCCGCGAAGCGACGGCGCGGTGTGCCTGGTGTTGGCTGACGAGGACGTGGCCCGCGCCAGCGGCCGGCCCTACGTCCTGGTCCGCGGCACAGGCTTCCACCACGAGGGTGCCCACCAGATCACGGCCACACCCAACGACATGATCGCCCTGAACGCTGCCCAGAAGGCCGGCGGCCAGGCCTTCGCTGAGGCCGGGCTGAAGCCCTCCGATCTCGACTTCGCGGAGCCGTACGCCCCCTGCACGATCGTCGAGGTCCTGGTCAGCGAGGCGCTGGGAATCGTTCCGCGCGGTGCCGGCGCCAAATTCGCGGCAGAAGGCAGGACCTCCTTGGGTGGGGACATTCCCATCTCCACCTCGGGCGGATTGACGTCCCGGGGCCACCCGGCGTACGTCACCCCGCTGTACAACCTCCTGGAAGCCGTGGAGCAGTTGATGCACCAGGCGGGCGACCGTCAGGTCCAGGACGCCTCGATCGGCCTGGCCACCGCTGAACTTGGCAACTACAACGCAGCTCTCGTGCACATCCTTGAAAGGGTTTCCTGATGATCAACACCGTCCAGCTGAACCACCCCCACCCCTACCCACCGCGGAAAACCCCGTTCACCACCCCGTTCTGGGAGGCGCTGGCAGAAGGGCGTTTCATCACCACGCGGTTGGGGGCAGCCGGGGCCATCACCTTTCCGCCGAGGGACTTCGATCCGGCAACGTGGAGTAGGGACGTCGAGTGGGTGGAACTGTCCGGGCGCGGAACGCTCTACTCAGTGACGTCCGTCCATGCAGCTCCGGAGGCGTTCCGTGAGTTCACGCCGTACCAGGTCGCGATCGTCGACCTGGACGACGGGCCCCGTTTGGCCACTGCCTTCCTCGGACCGGTGGACACGCCGCTGGATTCACCCATAGAAATCGTGGCAATGCGATACACCGACGAAGTCGCTTTCGCTGCCAGGCCCCTGGTCCCCTGAAGCCGTGACGGGGGCATTCCAGCCATTCGCCAACGTCCGGCCAAGGCGCGCGGTGGATGAGATCATCGAGCAAATTCGAAGCCGTATCCAGTCCAATGAGCTCAATCCGGGGGAAAGACTACCCAGCGAACGGGATCTGGCGGAGCAGCTCGGCGTCAGCCGGAACACCCTTCGTGAGGCTCTTCGGATGCTGGAATCCTCCGGGCTCGTCACACTGAAAAAGGGATCCACCGGCGGCGCGTTCCTCAACGACTCGAATTCGGCAGCCCTGGCCCAGGGCCTGCTCGATGGGATGGGGCTGCGGCAGTACGACGCCAAGGAACTCATCGATGTCCGTCTCGTCCTGGTGAACTATGTTGCTGAACAGGCGTGTCTGCACGCCACAGACGTTGAGATTGAGGAACTGGCCGCCGTCGTGAGTTCCTCGGAGGAAGCCGAAACCAACAACCTCGACTTCGAGGATCGCCTGGAGCGCCACATCCTGTTTCACCGGAAGCTCGCTCAGATCGCCCACAACGGGATTTCCGAGGCGCTGACGGGACCGCTCCTGGAAATTACGCGGCACTTTCATCAGAATGCTGGCCCCACCGGTGGTTTGGAGACCCACGGAACCCGCCGTCAACTCGTGCAGGCGCTAAGGGACCGGGATCCGCACGCCGCCAAGCAGGCATTGACGAAACACTTTGACCTGCTCCACCGCCGCATCCAAGCCGGGGCTCTCGGGTAGCCGGCCACCAAAAAGGAAGCCAGTCCCGGGTCATGCCTGGGACTGGCTTTTCCATGCTCCTGAGCTTGCAGCGCCGTCCCTCTGCAGTTCCGTCACGAATAAGCTGACACTGGATGTTTCGCCGTCACGCCCATACCTGGAGATCCGGCTCGAAGACTCAGGCAGACCGGCCGTGACTACCGTAGCCATAGTGCCCTCAGTATGTGTATGGTTGATCCATTACTTGGGTGATTGAAGTCTCACATGTGTTAACGCCGTAGAGAATTTGTTCCATGAGCCGGATGCCAAATCAACGGAGGCTGGCACCCGAACCAGACAACGGTCCCTGCGGTTACGATACTCGAACGTATGGACATCACCCACGCCGGTTAAACGAAGGTAGACAGTGGATTATTCAGCTCAGCCGTTCGCGCAGGTACAGCCGCGCCGCGCCGTGGATGCAATCATGAAGCAGATCCGCGACCGCATCCAATCCAACGAACTCAGGCCAGGTCAGAAGCTCCCCGCCGAGCGGTTGTTGGCGGAGCAAATGGGCGTGAGCCGGAACACCGTGCGTGAAGCTATTCGCATGTTGGAGGTCTCCGGCCTGGTCACCTTGAAGAAGGGGGCAACCGGCGGTGCGTTCCTTAATGATTCGAACACGGCTGCCTTATCGCAGAATATTCGCGATGGCATCAACCTTAACCAGTACGACGCCACCGATCTCATCGACGTGCGTTTGGTGCTGGAGACTTACGCTGTCGAGCGGGCCTGCCTCCACGCGACGGACGAAGAGATCGATGAATTGGCTGCAATTGCCCGGCAGTCAAAACTTGCGGAGAGTTCCGAACCGAATTACGAACAACGGCTGGTCCTGCATATGGATTTTCACCGGAAGCTCGCCGCCTTCGCCCATAACCGCGTGCTCGAGGTATTGACCGAGCCGCTGCTGGAAATGACCCGGCAGTTCCACCTCAAGTCCGGACCGGCCGCGGGAATGGAAACCCACGAACTCCGTGCCCGCTTGGTCCAGGAGATCCAGGACCGCGATCCTGAAGCCGCCAAAAAGATCCTGGCTGAACACTTTAAGGCACTGCAAGACCGCCTCTTCGCCGTCACCCTCCACAGCTGAAAATGACTGATGCTCCGGAGCCCCTGAATGGGCTCCGGAGCATCAGTTTTCAGAATTACTTGCCGATGGCTGCGGCACGCTCCGCTGCTCCGGCGTGGCCGGACTCCGCGGCCAGCGCAGCGATGTCCCGTCCCATGCGGTAGCCAAACACCAGGGCAGGGCCGATGTGGGAGCCGTATCCTGGGTAGCCGCCGCCGAACACGGAGACTGCAGCGGCGCCCACCGAGAACAGCCCAGGGATGCGGGATCCGTCGGCCCGGATCACCGCGTGGCGTGAGTCAACGTCGATTCCGGCGAAGGTGCCCAGATCGCCCATGCGCACTTTTGCGGCGAAGAACGGACCCTTGGCCAAGGGTGCCAGGTTCGGGTTAGGCTTATGCTCCATGTCCCCGCGGAAGTGGTTGTAGGCAGTAGAGCCACGGCCGAACTGGGTATCCTCGCCGGCGACGGCGTCCCGGTTGAAGCGCTCAATGGTGGCCGTCAGCCCGGCTGCGTCAACGCCGATCTTCCGGGCCAGCTTTTCCAGTGTGTTGCCCTTGACCAGGTAACCCATCTTGTAGAACAAGGCGCGGGGGATTGGCCAAGGCTTAGCATAGCCAATGCCGTACTTGTCCATGAGCTTCCTGTCGCCCACAATCCACGCGTAGACAGAGTCCTCGTCCTTCATGTGCGCCAGCATTTGCCCACCGAAGTCGTGGTAGCTCAATGCTTCGTTCCCGAAACGCTTGCCGTTGCGGTCCACCGTGATCATGCCCGGCAGCCCGATCTGGCGCAGGTGCGGGAAAAGGCGCTCGGCACCGGTGCGCAGGTACTTGAAGACCGTGACGGGCGCCCACGAGCCTACCGAGGAGACCTCGGCGTTGATCCTGCCGCCGACTTTCATGGCCATCCGTGCCGAGGAGCCGTCATGGCCCTGGGTCGGGGTGAAGTGCTCCCCGCCGTTGCGGTCATGCCGAAAGTACTGCCTGCGCAGGGCATCATCCCCGGAGAAGCCGCCGCCGGCCAACACCACGCCCAGCCTTGCCTCTACCCGGCCTGCGTGTTCGCCGGTGAGGACCGCACCGGTGACCGCGCCGCCGTCGTCAATTACCAGGTCCTCCACAGGAGTGGAGGTCCACACGCGCACGCCGGCGTCCAGCGCGGAAGCGACCATGCGGGTCATCAGGGCCGAACCGTTGGTGCGCCTGAGGGGCTGCTGGAACAGCGCAGTGTCCGCCCAGGTCCTCAGCAGCTTGCCGGCCGTGTAGGTAAAGGCCTTTACGGACTGATTGGCCTTCAGGATCGTGCTCAGGTCCGGACCCACCTGCGGCATGTAGCCGAAAACGGTGTAGGAGCTAAGGTATGGCTGCAGTTCCTTGCGGCGGTTGCCCAGCATGCGGATGTCGGCATCGGTGGGCAGGATGGCGCGGCCGCCGAGTTTGGCGCCCGGCAGGTCCATCTGGTAGTCGGGTGCCTTCTCCGGATAGCTGAAGGTCACCTTGGTGTGGTCCTCGAAGAAAGCAATGGCTTCCGGAACGGTGTCCAGGAACCCGGCGATGCCGTCCTCGTTGTATGTCTTCGGCGCCAGGGCTTTCAGGTACGTTTCGGCTTCGGCCCGGGTGTCGCCCGTGGCCGCAGCGCCCCTGCGGTTGCCGGGGACCCAGGCCCATCCGGCGGATAGCGCGGTGGTGCCGCCGAAGTGCGGAGACTTTTCGGCAACGATGACATTCAAGCCGTCGTGCGCGGCCCGCAGTGCTGTAGCCATGCCGGCCGCACCGGAACCGACGATGAGTATGTCGCAGCGGTGGGTAGTGGTGGGGGTGTCAGTCATGCCTGTTTCCTAGCGTTTGGAGGTCAAGGCAGCGCTGCCTGAAGGGGTGAGGGGCGTCGTTGAACCGCCGAGTTCGAGATCCACATAGGCAAGGTCCTGCACGTTCGGCAGTGAGTAGGGCTTGATGGCCTCGTGGAGTGGGTGGGTGTTGTAGACGGTGAGTGCATTGCGGTCCTGGAAGTCCGCAACGATGACGTGGTCCCATGATCTGTCCGTCTTCAAGACGTCAGGTCCGTGGGCCAGTGAAAGCAGGCCGGGGATATTGCCTTCCAACTGTTCCAGGCCGGTGATCCAGCTGGCGCGGATTTCCTCGGTGAAACTGTCCTTCCAGCGGAACATGACGATGTGCCGGATCATGCGGGCACCGACTCGGACTCGGCCGTGTAATGGGCCGGTTGATCGGCCAATCGTCGGCCGGCCAGGTAGGCCATGGTCATCAGCGGGCCCAGGGTCGCCCCGGCGCCGGGGTATCCGGCGGCGTAGGGGCTCTCGGTGGTGTTGCCGGCGGCGAAGAGGCCAGGGATGGTGTTTCCGTCGACGTCGAGGACCTGGCCATTGCCGTCAGTGGCCACACCTCCGCATGTCCCGAAGGCTCCGTTGACAACCTCGAGGGCGTAGTAAGGCCCGTACTGCAGCGGCCCCAGCGAAGGGTTCGGCCACTGGTTGTCCGCGTCCCCCCAGTACCGGTCGTACTCTGAAGATCCGCGGCCGAAGTCCGGGTCCTCGCCCTGGAGGGCGTTGGCGTTGAACCGCTCCACAGTGGCTTTGAGGGCCTCTGACGGAACGCTGATCCGGGAAGCGAGGTCGGCAAGCGTCGGTGCTTCGATGAGCCAGGCCGGGGTCGGGTTGCCGGCACGGTGGTCCATGATGCCGTAGCGTTCGAGATAGGACTGGTCGAATACCACGTGGGCCGGGGTGTTCAGCGTCTGGTTGTTCGCCGAATCCCAGGAGTGCAGCACGCGTGCCAGGTCGTTGTAGTTCTGTGCCTCATTCGCGAAGCGCTGGCCGTGGCGGTTGATCATTATGGAGCCGGGCCCCTGGCGCTCGAACCGCAGCAGCGAACCGACAGGTTCCCCGTCGCGCATTGTCCCGGTCAGGGACATAGGCGCCCACCAGGCTTCGCGGGTACCGCGGGTCATGGCGCCGATGCGCTGGGCCATCTTCAGGGCGTCCCCGGTATTTGAGGGCGGTGAGCACATGGTGTATAGGCGGGTGGCGAGCATCGAGTCAGCCAGCTGCCGGTCCCACTCGAAACCGCCCGCAGCCAGCACCACGCCTGCGCCGGCTGCGAACTCGGTGCCGTCACTGAGTACGACGCCGGTCACGCCGCTCTCGCTGGTCAGGAGCCTTTCAGCGCGGGCCTCGACAGCGAAGTGAACGCCATTTTTGAGGCATGCGCTGATGAGCATTGCTACCAAGGAGTGGCCCTTGGCTGCAAACCCGTTGGCCTGACGCTCGTTCAGTTCGTCCCACGGGAAAGCGGTGAAGGCGCCCCAGTCCTCGTATTCCTGCATGGTGTAGGGGAGCCGGCCGTCCGTGCGGACGTGCCCGGCCAACGGGCCGAGGGCCTCGTGGCAGTTGAACAGCTCGGGCTCCACCGTCCTGCCGCCCTTGACGGCACCGGGCAGATCCTGGCGATAGTCCGGGAAGTTGTCCAGGAAGATGAACCGCACGCCGAGTTCGTCCGCCGCGAATCGGAGCATCGTGTCGCCGTGGTCCAGGGCCGCGTCGAGCAGTTCGGACCGGCCGCGGCCGCGGGCCACGGCCTCCACATACTCACGGCCGGCGGACTTTGAATCGTTGATGCCGGCTTCCCGTGCGTAGTGGTTGTCCACCACCCAGAGCATGCCTCCGGACACTGCGGAAGTGCCTCCCAGCAGCTCGGACTTCTCCAAAACGATTACGGACTGGCCTGCATGGGCTGCGGTGGCAGCGGCTGTGAGTGCGCCCGCACCGGAGCCCACCACGACGACGTCATAGCGGCCGGCGTTCTCAGCATTGAGGATGCGCATTTGGTTCTTTCACTCTCCAAGGGTCTGGCGTCCAGCGGGATGGCTGGAGCAATTCCCTGATCGTGGCACGGTGGAAGGCGCAATACCGAGGTGGTGTTCCATTGATTCGAACGCCTGATCATTGAATGGAACAGGCTTTGGGCTGCCCATAAGAGTCCGAAGTTCGCGTGCCGGCCTGAGGTGCGTTCAGTTCGGCGCGGGGAGGCTCCGGCGAAGTGTGCCCACGGGTGCCGGATTGTATCCAAGCCGGCGGGAAATGGCACGGGCAGCCATCTGCATTTGCGGCACGAGCGCCGGAACGTTCTCCTGGCCCCTGGGGACGATAGCGGTGAGGCACGCCAGGGGAGTATTCCCGTCCGCGAAGATCGGTACGGAGATCCCGCTGGACTCATCGACGATTATTCCGGCCATGGAGCAATATCCGGTCTGGCGGATGATGGCCAGGACTTTCCGCAGCTCCTGCGGATCCGTCACCGTGGCATCTGTCAGTTTCTCCAGTCGTCGGCTCAGGAACCGTTCCTGGTCCGCCTCGGGGGCGAAGGCCATAAAGACCAAGCCGCCCGAACAGCCATGGACCGGGAGCCTCCCGGCGATTCTGGTGATGTTAACGACGGACTCGTTTAAGGCCAGCCGCTCGATGTAGAGCACATCCGTGCCCTCAAGTACGCCCAGCGAAATATTGTGGCCGTTGTGGGCCGCCAGATCCTCCATGACCGGCAGGGCTGACTCGCGAAGGCTGGCGGCCCGGGAGCCGCGGGAAGCCAGTTCCCAAAGCCGGTGGCCATGCCGCAGCCGTCCGGAAGGGTCCCGGACCAGCAGGCCCTCAATCTCCAGTTCGCCCGCGAGGCGATGCACTGTGGACAGGGGCAGATCGACCTTACGGCTCAGCTCCCGCAAATGAAGAGCGGGGGCCTCATCCGCAAATGCAGCAAGAATCCGCACAACGCGGTGGATGACGGATTCCCCTGAGGTGGAATTGGCCACTGGACGCCTCTCAATAGGGAAGTACTTTCATCATACCGATGAACGGAACACCCGGGGTGTCGGTGCCCGCTGCGGTAGTGCGTCGATGAACACGGCCACCGGAACCAGTCGGCGGCCGGAAGCCAGCGCAACACCAGCGAGCCGGGCAAGAACAGCACCAACTGATTGCCGATTGCACCGTTGACTACTCGTCCTCGCCAGGGGCAGCGGTTGCGACGAAGACGCGGTATTGACTATATGGCTTAGATCACTATCATTGGAGCAATGGTTCCTCCATTGAGACCTTGCGAGGGCTACCTCCTCCAGCCGTTGATCTCTGCTGGACACCCCCTGCTTCGATTCAGCCGCCCCGAGAATCACCACTCAAATGGGGCCTATCCTTACACAAAGGAGTGTTATGTCCACAACAACCGAACGGGTGCGCGTTTTAACGCCTGAACAGAAGGACAAGGAAGTCCGTCGTGTCATCGCCTCAAGCTTCCTCGGAAGTGTGATCGAGTACTACGACTTTTTCATCTATGCCTCGGCCGCATCGCTGGTTTTCGCGCCAGTGTTCTTCTCCAACCTGGATCCCCTGGCCGGCACGATCGCCTCGCTCGCAACCTTCGCCGCCGGTTACGTCGCCCGTCCCATCGGTGGCCTGATCTTCGGCCACTTCGGTGACCGGCTGGGCCGCAAGAAAATGCTCGTCCTCTCGATGGCGGGGATGGGCATCGGATCATTCCTGATGGGCCTGATTCCCCCGGCTGATGCCATCGGTTCCTGGGGTGCCGTGATGCTGGTTACGCTGCGCGTAGTCCAAGGGATTTGTGTGGGCGGTGAATGGGGGGGCGCCGCCTTGATGTCCCTGGAGCATGCCAAGGCGAAAAAACGCGGCTTTGCCGCGTCGTTCGCTACCGCCGGCAGTTCCTTTGGTACTTTCCTGGGAACCGGGGCCATGGGTCTTGCTGCACTGCTGCCCCACGATGCCTTTATTACCTGGGGATGGCGCATACCGTTCCTCGCCTCCGCAGCCCTGCTGGTTCTGGGCTTGATCATACGAGCCAAAGTTTCCGAAAGCCCTGTCTTTGAAGCCGCGATGGCTGCTCAAGAGGAAAAGAAGAGGGAGTCCGCTCCTCTCGTAGAGGTACTTCGTCATCCCAAGATCCTCATCCTGACCACCTTGAGTTGCATTTCCTTGTTCAGCATGTCCGCCATGATCAGCACCTTCGGACCAACCTATGCTGTCGCCGGCGGCGCCAGCAGCTCCAGCGTTCTGTTCGGCTTGTCCATCAGCGGGCTTTTCTCTTCTGCAGGGGTCCTGGTCTTCGGCAAACTGTCGGATACGTTGGGCCGCCGCTGGCTCATGATGGCAGGAGGCATTGCAGTCGCGCTGTTGACCTATCCACTCTTCGCGGCAATTGGGTCCGGAACCATCGCGCTGGTCTTTATCGCCTTCGTGACACTAAAGGTCCTCTACTCGATGATCTATGGTCCGATGGCGGCATTCCTTGCTGAGCAGTACCCGCCCCGATCGCGGTACACCGGCATCTCGCTCAGTTACCAACTGGCCAGTTTGATTGGCGCCGGATTCACCCCTGTCATCCTTGCGTCGCTTTACGCTGCATCCGGCAAGGACATCGGTCCCGTCATCTGGTTCATGATGGGCATGTGCGCGATCAGCGTGGTGGCCGTTTTCCTCACACGTGAGACCAAGGACAACGACATCATGACGGGCGCAGCGGCCAAGGATTTTGCAACCAAACCTTAACAGCGTCGGCCCTAGCCGATGAGCCGAGATCACACAATGATTCGGGTCATCGGTGGCGCTGATCCGCTACTGAGCACAGGCAAGGCCCGGACGAAGCCCCATCGTCTGGGCCTTGCCTGTGCTGATCGCAGCCGATGCCTGTTTCCACCTGACTCGAACCGACCGGAAGTAGTTCTATGCATTACATCAAGCTTCGTGACCTCACCGTCTCCGCGATAGGGCTCGGCTGCATGGGTATGTCCCATCTCTATACGGGCCATAAACAGGCTGATAAAGAATCGATCCGTACTATCCATCGTGCCCTGGAACTGGGCGTGACCCACTTTGACAGCGCGGAGCTCTACGGGCCCTTCAAGAATGAAACACTTCTGGGAAAGGCTTTGAAGGGCCGCCGCGACCAAGTGGTTCTTACTTCCAAGTTCGGTCTGATCTCGCACGTGGGGAACCCGGGCCCCGCGGACAGCTCGGCCTCAAACATCCGCGCCGCGGTGGAAGGCTCCCTCACGCGCCTCGCCACCGATCACATCGACCTCTATTACCAGCACCGCGTTGACAAGACGGTGCCCATCGAAGATGTCGTGGGAACGTTGACTGACCTCATTGCCGAGGGCAAGATCCGCCATATCGGTCTCTCGGAGGCCGGTCCGGACACCATCCGGCGGGCGAATGCGGTTTATCCGGTCACCGCGCTGCAGTCCGAATACTCGCTGTGGACCCGTGATGGCGACGATGGAACCCTGGACTTGTTGAAGGAACTTGGGATCGGTTTTGTGCCCTACTCACCTCTCGGCCGCGGTCTTCTTAGCGGAAAGATCCTGTCCCTTAGCCAGCTCGACCTGGACGACTGGCGTTTGAGCAACCCGCGCTTTATGGACGGTGCATTAGACAAGAACCTCGATGTGCTCAAAGAGGTGGAATCCGTGTCCGAGGAGGCCGGAGCGACTCTGTCCCAGGTGGCGCTGGCCTGGTTGCTGAGCAAGGGGGAGGACTGGTCGCCGATTCCGGGCACTATTCGGATTGAGCACCTTGAAGAAGTCCTTCTTGCGCTGGACGTGAAACTCAGCCCGGAACAAATCATGGCCCTGGATAACGTCACGCAGCCAGTGGGCGATCATCATACCGCCGCCCAGATGCGGCTTTTCGACCGGGAATACTCGCTCAGCACACAGGTTGGGCGATAGCCGTATGTCTGTGCATCCTAAGGTAGCGTTCGTCGGTCACAGCGAAGCCGGGTCCGTTGTTGCCAGCGAGCTGATTAAGGCTGGGTTCGACGTCGTCGGTTTCGATTTAGCGGTGAGCAGATCACCCATTGCGCCTATGGCGAAGAGCCTTGAGGAGGCAGTAGCCGGCGCTGCCGTGGTTCTTTCCCTGGGCCCATCCTCTGCGCCGTTCAGGGTTGCCGAGAGCGTGGTGCCCCTCCTTGCCAAGAGTGCGCTTTACGGGGACCTGAGCGCCGGCACGCCTGCCGTGAAAAAGGAACTTGCCGCGTTGTTTGACGACGGTTCATATGCGGATATCGCAGTTGTTGGACAGGATCCGGTGTCCGGCGAAATACCAGCCCTGGATGTGGCCGGGACTGGCGCCAGGAAGCTGATGGACCTGCTTGGACCGTCCAGTCTGCGCTTGGAGTATGTTTCCGAGGTGCCGGGCGAAGCAACGGCGCGCCGGCTCTTCCGCAGCCTGCTGGTCAAAGGTATGGCAGGAGTCATCACTGACAGCTTGTGGGCCGCGGAGAGCATGGGCTTGCAGAACTGGGCTTACCAGGAGATTCTCGAGGAATTTGAATCCCATTCCGCCCAGACGGCCAAGCGGTACCTTTTGGGCACCGCACTGCACGTCAAGCGGCGGCAGATTGAAATGATGGACGTCGTTGAGATGCTAAACGAAACCGGTTACGAGAGCACCATGATCGCGGCCATCGAGTTCACCTACGGACGTATCCTTCATGGAAAAAAGATTCCATTCAGCAAGGCGCCATAGTTGCTGTGGGGTTCGCCGGACAACGTGAGGGGTGCTCCTTCGCTTGGAAACAACTGTCAAGACAATTGATATCCGAGAGACGGAGCACCCCTTTGTTGGTTAAGCTCTCGCTTTTAGTGGCCGCACTGGACCCCCGGCTTAGTACGCGAGCTGCTGCTGCAACGCGTCGAGCACTACATAGCAGGGAAGAACCTGGCCCACGCTGGAGTTGGGCTCGCGCTTTTCCTTGATGGCTGCCACGAACTCGCGGTCCTGCAGCTCGATGCCGTTCATGGACACCGCCACGTTGGAGACGTCGATGGGATTCTCTTTTCCATCGACAAGGTCGTCATACCGCGCGATGTAGGTGTTGGTGTCACCGATATAGCGGAAGAACGTCCCGATGGGGCCGTCGTTGTTGAAGGAGAGTGACAGGGTACAAATCTTGCCTGTTTCGGTTTGGAGCTGGATGGACATGTCCATCGCAATGCCAAGTTCAGGATGCTTGGGCCCCTGGATGGCGTTGGCTTTCACGATCTTTTCGCCGGTCTGGTACTGGAACAGGTCCACAGTGTGGGCAGCATGGTGCCAGAGCAAGTGGTCTGTCCAGGACCGGGCCTGGCCCAGGGCGTTGGCATTGGTGCGCCGGAAAAAATAGGTCTGCACATCCATTTGCTGAATTGCGAATTCGCCGGCGCTGATCTTGTTGTGCACAAATTGGTGCGAGGGATTAAACCGGCGCGTGTGGCCGGCCATGGCAACAAGGCCCGTCTCCTTTTGGACGTCCACGATTTCCTGCACGCCCGCCAGGGAGTCAGCCATCGGGATCTCGACCATGACATGCTTGCCCGCACTTAGGGCCTCCAGGGTCTGGGCATGATGCATCTGTGTAGGCGTTGCAAGAACAACGCCGTGTAGGTCGTCCTGAGCCAGCAGTTCGGAGTAGTTGGTGAAGGCGGCTTTAGCCCCATATTTGACGGCTACCTCCTTCGCGACGTCCATTTTGCTGTGGGTAACATACTGGATCTTGGCGTCAGGGATTTGGGTGAGGGCTTCAAGGTGCTTGTGGCCGAAGGCGCCCAAGCCTACGACGGCAATATTGACAGTCATGCGTCTCCTTCCTTAGGGGTAAGGATCAGGTGGCCAACGGATGTGTTGGAAGCGGGTACGTGGTTGAATCGGTGGACCTCGTCGACTTTGTCGCCGAGGGCGCCGCGCATGATGAGCCACATGATGAGTTCAACGCCTTCAGAACCTGCTTCCCTCATGTACTCGAGGTGGGGCTTGTACTGGAGCACCTCGGGCTGGTCGATGAGATCGTCCATAAACTTTTGGTCCCAGGGCAGGTTGATCAGGCCCGCGCGGGCGCCCTGGATTTGGTGGCTCATGCCGCCGGTGCCCCAGACCTGGACGTTAAGGTCCTCGTCGAACTCTTCCACCGCCCGCCGGATGGCCTTGCCGAGGGAGAGGCAGCGTTCGCCGGAGGGCTGGGGGTACATCACGACATTCACGGCCAGGGGTATGACCTTGGAAGGCCATTTGTCTGGAGTGCCGTACATCAGTGACAGGGGAACTGTGAGGCCGTGGTCCACCTCGAGCACGTTCAACACAGTCAGGTCGAAGTCATCAAGGATGAGGGAAGCAGCCAGATGGGTTGCGAGCTCCGGGGCCCCTTCGACGGACGGGACGGGTCTGGGCCCGTAGCCCTCGTCGCAGACCTCGAATGATTCGGCCACACCGATGGCGAAGGTGGGCATGATTTCCATCCCGAAATACGAAGCGTGGTCGTTGTAGACGATAATTGCCACGTCAGGATTGTTGGTCTTGATCCAGCTTTTCGAGAACTCGTATCCCTGGAACATCGGCTTCCAGTAATCGTCGTCTGTGCGGGCCATGTCGATCGCTGCGCCGACTGCGGGCACGTGGCTGGTCGCGATCCCAGCTGTAATTTTTGCCATTATGCTTCGTCTCGTTCCTTCTTGGAGCGCCAGCCCTGAACGCTGCGGCCGCCGGCCAGCATCATTGCCTGGTACTGCTCCACGTTCATGTCGGTCATCGTGCTTACGGCCTGGACATACGACAGTCCTTCGGCCGCGAAAATCTTGGACAGGAAGTAGACGTTTCCGCCGTTGTCGAGCATCTTCTGGAAATCACGGGTAAGGACGGCCTGTTTCTGGTCCGCCGACATCTCCCACTCGTCCAGGTAAGAGCGCTCGTCCGCCAAGAATCTCCTGCGGTTTTCCTCCTTGCGAAGGCTCATGCAAAACTCGTTCAACTGGAAGCCTTCGCGACCCTTCTCAATCGTGAAGATGGTTGTGCCCGGAAGGTCCTTGAACTGTTCAAAATCTGGCTTCATGGTCAGCTCCAATAAAGGTAGTTGGGGTTGGCTACGAGCAACTTCTCCTGCAAGGCCGGCGTTGTTGCTATGGACGGGACGTAGTCCACGAGAATTCCGTCGTCGGGCATCTCTTGTTTCATGTTGGGGTGCGGCCAATCCGTCCCCCACAGGACGCGGTCGGGGAACTCCTCCACGACGGTCTTGGCAAACGGTGCAACATCCGCGTAGGCAGGTGCTCCACTGACCGTGATGCGGTCCGGGCAACTGACCTTCGAGATGACGTTGGAGTTCTCCTGCATGAAGCGCAGGAACTCGCCAAACTCTGCGCCGTCCACGGGTTTGGTGACGTCGGGGCGGCCCATGTGGTCGATCACGATCGGAATGTTCAGGGAGGTGAAGAAGTCCCATTTTTCCCGGAGATCGGGGGGCTCGAAGTAGAGCACGACGTGCCAGCCCAGCGGACGGATTTTCTCTATGATTTCGCGGTAATACTCGTCGGGCTTTGGGTCCACCAGGCGTTTGACGTAGTTGAAGCGGACGCCTCGGACGCCCAGCTCGTGCATCTGTGCCAGTTCCGCCGGAGTTACCGAGGGCTTTACGGTGACGACGCCGCGCGCCCTGTCGTTCGAGTTCGCCAGGACATCCAGAAGGGCGGAATTATCCGTACCGTGGCAGGTTGCCTGAACCACTACGTTCTTCTCGAAGCCGAGGAAGTCGCGCAACGCGAAGAGCTGATCCCTGCTGGCGTCGCACGGAGTGTACTTCCGTTCAGGAGCGAAAGGAAAGATGCTGCCTGGCCCGAAAACGTGGCAGTGGGCATCGACTGCCCCGGCTGGAACCTGAAACGTCGGCTTGCTGGGGGTGGGATCCCAGTCGAGCCAGTCGGAATCCTTCACGAAGGTGAGTGTGTTCATGAGACCAAGGCCTTCATCGTCTGGTTGAGGCGTGGAAAGACTGAGCGGGCGTTGTTGGCGAAGATGTCTTCGCGTTCTGGCCGGGAAATGTCAGCGGCGTCGATGTAGCGCTTCGTATCGTCAAAATACTGGCCCGTCTGGGGATCGGTGCCGCGCACGGCGCCGATCATCTCGGAACCAAAAAGAATATTCTTGTTGTCGATGACGTCAAGCAGCAGGTCGATGCCGGGCTGGTGGTAAACGCAGGTGTCGAAGAAGACGTTGTTCATCAGGTGTGTATCAAGGGCCGGCTGCTTCAACATGTCTGCAAGTCCGCGGTAGCGGCCCCAGTGATAGGGGACGGCTCCGCCGCCGTGGGGAATGATGAACCGCAGCGCCGGGAAGTCCTTGAACAGGTCACCCTGAAGCAGCTGCATGAACGCGGTGGTGTCTGCGTTCATGTAGTGCGCGCCGGTGGCGTGGAAGTTGGAGTTGCACGACGCCGACACGTGAATCATGGCGGGAACGTCCAGCTCCACCATCTTTTCGTACAGGGGGTACCAGTACTTGTCAGTCAGCGGCGTTGTCTGCCACATCCCGCCGCTGGGGTCAGGGTTGAGGTTGCAGCCGATGAAGCCGAGCTCGTTGACGCAGCGCTCGAGCTCCGTGATTGATTCAGTGAGATCGGCACCGGGGGACTGCGGCAGCTGACAGACACCGATGAATGACTCAGGAAAGAGATCCACGACGCGTTTGATCAGGTTGTTGCACGCAACGGTCCATTCAAGGCTGATCCGCTGGTCACCCTCGTGGTGGCCCATGGCAGACGCCCGTGGAGAAAAGATCGTCAAATCAATGCCGCGCTCGTTGATGAGGCGCAACTGGTTCTTCTCGACGGAGTCGATGATGCTCTGGTCGGAAATCTCTGGGTACGCAGGGCTGGGCTTGCCGGCCTTGAAGGCTGCCAGCTGATCGATCCGCCACTGATTGTGAAGTTCCGGGGCAGTTGTGTAATGGCCGTGGCAATCAATGATCATGTGTTCTCCCGGAAAATTTGAGGGACATAAACGGAGCCCGACATCAACATGCGGGCGGTGCGGAGTAAGGCGGACTTGGTCACGACGGGATGGTCCGAGGAGTTATCGACTTCCATCTGGACCGTAAAGAATCCGGAGGGGTGCTCGACCTGGACCTCCATGGCGGCACCGTCGCCACGGCCGGGTGTATCCGGCGACCCGATTTTCTCGGCGACACTGCCCTTGAGGACACAGGCGGTGGCTACCGAGACGGCACCGAGAACACCGATGGATTCGTGGACCCTGTGCGGGATGAAGGTGCGGGTGCTGATGGCCCCGCCCCCCTTGGCCGGTGCAAGCAGGCTCATCTTAGGAACCGTCTTGTTGGTGACATCGCCGAGATTCATCAGAGGTCCGAGCTGAAGGCGGATTTCTTCAACCCGGCCCCTCAGCTCCGAATTTGCCTCGAGTTCGGCCGGAGTCTCATAGCCCGTTATGCCAAAATCGGAAGCGTTGAGGCAGGCCACCGGCATGCCGTTATCAACGCAGGTGACCTCGACTCCGTTGACGACGTCGGTCACGTTGCCTGTGGGCAGCAGCGAACCACAGCTTGAGCCAGAGACATCCTCGAAATTGATAGTGATGGGAGCATGCGTCCCAGGAACACCGTCGATGCGGGCGGAACCGGCGTAATTGACCACTCCGCCTGGAGTTTCCACATACGCTGTGGCCTTGGAATCCGTGTTCACCAAGTAGATGGCGACGGGAGTGACACCGTCAGCAGCCGGCAGAAGTCCGTTTTCAAGGGCGAAGGGACCTACCCCGGCCAGAATGTTGCCGCAGTTCTGTTGATCGCTGACCTCGGCACGGTCCGGCCACACCTGAAGAAAAAGATAATCCACGTCAATCCCGGGCCGGATGGACCGGTTGACGACGGCAACTTTCGAAGTGAGCGGGTGGCCGCCGCCCATTCCGTCGATCTCCCGGGGGTCGGGTGAGCCCATGGCCGCCAAAAGGAAGGCATCCCGGGCGCCCCGCTCAGTGGGCAGGTCCTCGGCCAAGAAATACAGCGCCTTGGACGTGCCCCCGCGCATCACAGTGCAGGGGACCGCCATCTGACGGGTCATTGCTGGTAGTCCTCGTAGACCAGACCCTTGGCGGCAAGCCTCTCGCGCATGTTGTAAATGTCCAGGCCCAGCTCGCCTGACTTAAGACGTGCCCGCTTTGCGGTCTCATTCGCCTCACGCTCACGGCCCTTGGCGAGGACGCTCGCGGCGTCGTCTCGCCGAACAACACAAACACCATCGATGTCGGCCACGATCACGTCACCGGGACGGACGAGCTGGTTGGCGATAACGACGGGAACTTGTACGTTACCGACGGTCTCCTTCACAGTTCCCTGCGCACCGATGGCCTTGGACCACACCGGAAAATTCATGTCGGTCAAGATGTCGACATCGCGAACACCGGCATCAATAATGAGACCGCGGACACCGTGCGCGAGAAGACTTTCAGCGAGCAGGTCGCCCAGGTATCCATCGTCACAAGGACTCGTTGGCGTCACGACCAGGATGTCGCCGGCCTGGGCCTGCTCGACGGCAACATGAAGGGACCAGTTATCGCCCGGAGCAACCTCGCAGGTAAGTGCGTTTCCGGCTACCTTGGCGGGAAAGATAGGACGCAAACGAATGTCGAGCAGGCCGGTTCGACCCTGGGATTCATGTACCGTGGCCACACCCAGTTCAGCAAGACCATCAACGATGTCCAAGGGCGTCCGTGGGGTACCGCGAACTACTACTGCCATGATTCTCCTTTGAATACCGCGGAATTCCGCGGGTTGCTGCGTCGGAGTTTTGGGTCCGGAACCCCCTTGGCGGGCTTCCTTCGGGACCCAGTCTCGCGCATTGGTCCATCCATTGATATGGTGGAGGTCACGACAGGTCTTGTCAAGACGGAGGAGAAAAAATGCAGTCCCCAACCGTAAGCCAGAGCGGCGCCAATGAGCTGGAATCAGCGGAGAAACCGTTGCTCACCGTACTGGCCGAATTTGCGCACTCACTTGAGGGTGATGCCATTCCTTCTGCTGTACGCGACCAGGCCAAGCTCTGTCTTCTCGACACCTTGGGATGCATTATCGCTGGCTCCGTAACAGCGGAGGCCGCGGCCCTGCAGCGGGCGGAACGCCGTCTGAGCAGTGGCTCGGGAGTCCTGTTGTCTCCGAGTGAGGAGGCTCGAGTCTTGGGTTACATGGGTGACGTACTGGAACTTAATGACTTGATCGGGGGACACGCAAGCATTGGGATCGTTGCCGCGGTGATAGGTGCTGCCCGGCAAGCGGACTCTTCCGGGGAGCAGGTGGTCGATGCCATCGTCGCGGGCATTGAAGTCACTTCCCGCCTCTATGAATCCACGGCATGGACGAAGAAGCCTTACACAGAGTCGGGGATGGTCATCCCGAGCCTGGTATCCGCCATAGGTGCCGCGGCCGCCGTTGCCCGACTGCGCGGCCTTTCCGTCGCTATGACGGCCGAAGCAATGGGCATTGCCGGGACCATCGTCAGCTGGGGTCCGGCCGAGGTCATCTTCGGCACGGGAGGAACCATCAAGCCGATCCTGTTCGGTGCGTGCCCTGCAGACAGCGGCATCAAAGGCGTTGAGTATGCTCTGGCGGGACTCACCGGGCCGCCGCACTTGATCGAAAGCCCACTCGGGCTTATGGCTGCACTCTCACACAGTTTTGACGAAAGTGAGATCCGTTCACCAGATGTATGGCATCTGCTCAAGCCGCAGCGAAAACTTCATGCATCCTGCGGATACACCCACTCGAGCATCGACGCCGTGGTCGATCTCGTCCGCCAAGGCGTTAATGTAGCAGAAGCCAAGCAAATCAAAGTCCAGGTGCCCGAATACTTGCTGGCCGCCGTACGCAAGGACCACATGCCGGAAACACCCAATGAAGCTCGCTTCCATCTGCAGTACTGCCTCGCTCTCGCGGCGAATGGTGCCGACTTTATCAGTCCAGCGCACACTCTCGAATTCGAACGATACGCGTCCCCCGAAATCGAATCGTTGATGGAACGGATTGAAGTCTCTTCACTGGAAATCAGTGGCACAATTCATGCGAAACCCTACAACATTTCACGAGTAACCATTGAGGGGAATGACGGGAAAATAGTCGAAGGCGGCTGCAACGCCCCTCGGGGTTCTGCTGCCAACCCGCTGACAGACGACGACGTTCTACAAAAGTTCAGGCGTCTGGCATCTGCACGAATGCCGGACACCGAGATTGAATCGGGTATCAGTCTTATCCAGAATCTTGCCCGTCCAGGAAACGACAAAGGTCTTTGGGCGATCATCGACGACATTTTGGAAGCAGACGCGAAGGCCAGCTAAGTGCGCGGTGTGGAAATCGGGGAAGAGGACAAGAGTAGAAATGCCCTCGCTCTGTTCTCTCAAGCAGCCAGTTTTATAGTGGATAGCGGATCGTGGGTCTGGCGCAGTACTTCGGCGTTCGCGCCTACGTGATCACTGACAAAGACGGCGTGCACAAGCCAGGCGGCCAAGGCAAGCGCGTGTTGCTGGAGAAAGCCAGAGATCCTGCCCCGTCCCAGAGTGAGCTTCAGGCTTTGCACGGCTTGGCGGATGCAACGGTATCGAACTTGAAGGCCGCACTTGAGCAGCAGGCGAGTCTCAATCGCGGCCTTGCAAGGTGGGATGCGTTCGTTCTGGCATCCGATCTTGAAGGCCTGCTGCTCGACACGATCGGTCAGAAGAAGCTCGCTGAGATGCTCGGACCGGCGGGCGAGAACGAGGTTGACCAGGCGGCGTCGGATAGATACGCATCAGGCGTCACAGGAAAAGAGGAGTTGGCGGCCTGGCTTGGCTCGAAGGGATGGAACTCCACAGGTAAGAAGTCGGGGAAGGTCAAGCCTCACTTGCCGTCGGCTCTCCTGAGAGAGCACCTTGCCACACGCAAGACCGCCCCTCAGGCGGTCAAGCCGCTCGATGACTGGCTTCGCACGATTATGAAGGATCACGAGCGGTCACCGCTCTGAAAATTGTCGTTGGCGCTGCTGCACACACCAGCGTCGAGGTGTACTCGCAACTACGAGGATGGCCCCGATGGATGTGTCGCTCATTCATCCCGTCATTTCCCTTTAGCCACCGGGCAGCTTTCGTCACACCCGAAACATGGATCCTTGATGTTCTCGCGGTCCTAAACCAGTCAAACTTGGACCATGACAGATTCCTCCGAGGACGATCCATTGTTCGCTCGTCTTCTCGAACAACAGTTGACTGCGCTAGAGCGGCTCTACGGGGAGTCCGAATCAATGGAGGAAGCACTCGAGATCGTTACCCGGCAACGCGATGGAGTAATCGCGGAACTTCGGGGCATTGTTGCAGATCTCAATGCCTTTGACGTCGCTGCCTTCAGACATTGGGCTTCGGCATATGGAGAAGTGCCGCGTACAAACGTGCGAGGCGGGCCCTGATGCCGGATATAACAGGCAGGCACCGAAACACCGCTTCTTACGGGCAGCCGGCCGCTGGATCGGATTCTTCCTGCGCTCGCATGAGTTCTGGCGGTCGTGCTCTCTGGGTAGGCCCTGTTAGACCAAGAATGACCTCCCCTCAATTGAGCCAGACCCGTTGTCGGAAGAAGTCTCAAGCGATGGAAGTCGGCCTGTTGACAATGTCAACACGCTACGCCTCTGACTGGGTCGTGCAGCCCTCGGACTGCTCCGGATTCCGCATGTTTGCGCGGGGGCCCAGTGTTTGCAGGGGCTGGAATGCAGTTCGAGTCCCACCTCGGGCACGTGTTTTCCCTGTTCAGGGGCTTGTGAGCCTCTGAGTGTGTACAATTCTCCTTTTATGGGCCCTGTGGGGGCCCTTTTTTTGTTGGTGGCGGATGCTCTGGCGGCTCTTTCTCGTGGCTTAGACAGGGCGGCGGCGATCACGATGGCCAGGGAAGATGTGTGTCCGATGAGCAGGATGACTCCTGATGCGACGAACGCGGTGACGCTCAGGTGCAGGAGGGGCCGGGGGTGGCGGTCCAGCAGCGCTCCGGTGATGGCCACACCGATGACCGATGCGATGCCGTAGATCAGCAGGATGAAGTCGGCGGAGAGGTCGGTTTCTGTGGCGCGGAGGTAGGGGGCAATGTAGGTGTAGATGGTGCTGTGTGCGAGCATCCAGGCGACGATGACGGCGAGGATGAGGGCGACTCCGGGGATCCGGAACACGCGCCCCAAAGGAAGCCGCGACGTGGCCGGCTGCCCGGGGGCATCAGGGACGAATGCGATGATCAGTGCAACGACGACGAGCCCGAGGATGGAGAGCGCACCGAAGGACCATCGCCAGTCGAAGGTCGTTCCGATCCAGGCGCCGAGGGGGGTGCCGAAAGCGAAGCCGAGCGGCGCGCCCGTGGAAACGATGGCCAGGGACAGCCCGGCGTTCTGGGGCGGGCTGATGCGGCGGCCGTAGGCAGCGAGCATCCCCCAGATGATTCCCGAGAACGCGCCGGCGAAGAATCGTGAGACGAGGGACAGTGCAACCTCAGGGGAGAACGTGGTGAGGGTGTTGGCGAGCACGAGTCCGGTGATACTCGCGAGCAGCAGCGGCTTTCGTCGCATACCGCGGGTGAAGGTGATCGCGGGGATGGTGGCGAGGACCGTGCCGAGGGCGTAGGCGCTGACGAGCAGACCGACAGTTCCTTCGCTGGTGTGGAGGCCTGCCGCGATGACGGGTAGCAGGCCGGCCGGCATAGTTTCGGTCGCGACGAGGATGAATCCCATTGCGGCCAGGACGACAAGCGCGACCAAAGGCAGTCTTTGCCGTGCCCTGGCTTCCGGTGCTGGTGTTCGTGTGGGGGCGGTTGTCATGTGGCTCCTTTCGTGCGGGTCGGAGACGCCAGGATCGGGCTTGGAGATCGGACGCGGCGGGAGGTCTCTCCCACGGGCCGTGGGGTAGACCTCCCGGGTCTTGGCGTTTGCCGTGTTACCCGTTATCGGGCGGCAGCCTCTGCGGCGTGCCTGGACGGTTGGGCGAAGTGAATTGGATCAGACTGTGAGCAGCACCTTGGTGGCCCGGCGCTCGTCCATGGCTTTGTAGCCCTCGGCAGCCTGTTCCAGGGGCAGGGTGAGGTCGAACACCTTGCCGGGGTTGATCTTGCGGTCCCAGATCAGCTCGGGCAGGAAGCGGCGCACGGGGGCGGGGCCGCCCTTGAGCTGCACACCCGTGAAAAACAGGTCCAGGCCGTTGAGCTCGACGTCGTGGCCGACTCCGACGTAGCCGATGCGGCCGCCACCGCGGGCGGCGTGGATGGCCTGCCACATGGATTCCTGAGTTCCAACGGCCTCGACGACGCCGTGGGCGCCGTATCCGCCGGTCATCTCCTTGATCTTCGCGGCTCCCTCGTCGCCGCGTTCTTCGACGATGTCGGTTGCGCCGAACTCACGGGCCAGCGCTCGGCGCTCCGGGTGCCGGCTGAAGGCGATGATGCGCTCGGCGCCGAGCTGCTTGGCGGCGAGGATCGCCGAGAGTCCGACGGCACCGTCTCCGACCACGGCGACCGTCTTGCCAGGCCCTGCCTCGGCAGCGACTGCGGCATACCAGCCGGTGCCAAGCACGTCAGACGCGGCCAGCAGCGACGGCAGCAGATCTGCCTCAGGTACTCCTGGAGTGGGGACCAGCGTGCCGTCCGCGTGGGGGATGCGGGCGAGTTCGGACTGGGTGCCCGTCATGAACACCCGGTGGATGCAACCGGACTGGTAGCCGGCCTGGCAGACCTCACACGTGTTATCTGAGGCGACGAAGGAGCCGACAACGAAGTCGCCGACCTTGACGTTCTTCACGTCGTGACCGATCTGCTCGACCACGCCCGCATACTCGTGGCCCATATGGGCCGGTCCATCCAGCTTCTCGATTCCGCGATACGGCCAAAGGTCAGAACCACAGATACACGTTGCAGCGAGCCGGATCACCGCATCGGTGGGCTCGGCGATCTTCGCATCCTCAAGTTCTTCGACGCGCACGTCACCGGGGGGCGTACATGACAACACCACGCATAATTGCTCTCCTGTTGGTTGGGTACAACCAGTCAAGCTCTATTTCCGTGCGCGGGGGAGTCTCTGTTGAGGGGTGTACCGGGAGGGAACCCCTCGTTCCTCCGCGCCGATTTACCCTTGAAGCATGGATAACCGGGCTGAAGTGCGTGAGTTCCTGATGTCACGGCGCGCACGACTCACACCAGAAGACGCCGGCATTGCCGCAGGGTCGAATCGTCGAGTGGCCGGGCTGAGGCGCAGCGAGGTGGCGCTACTTGCCGACGTCAGCGTGGAGTACTACGCCAAGCTCGAGCGCGGTTCCATCGCGGGCGCGTCCTCGTCCGTGCTCGAATCCGTCGCCGGGCTCTCCGCCTTGATGACACCGAGCGTGCGCACTTGTTCGACCTGGCCCGGGCGGCAGATGGCATCCCCACCTCCGGCAGGCCCCGCAAACGCGCCACCACCCTAGCCGGGGCCCGCTTGAGCCTGCAGTGGGCGCTAGAAGCGATCACCGAGGGCGTCGCATTCGTCCGCGACCCTTACCAGAACCTGCTCGCGACCAACGCCTTGGGGCGCGCCTTCTACTCGCCGGTGATCGGAGACGGCGGCCGCACCCCGAACCTCGCGCGGTTCCAATTTCTCGACCCGGCCTCGCGGCACTTCTACCCCGACTGGGAGCTGTTCAGTGAGATGTGCGTCGGCATCATGCGTGCCGGAGCGGGCCGGGACCCCCACGACCGCACAATGCAGGACCTCGTCGGAGAGCTCTCGACGCGAAGCGAGGCCTTCCGCGCACTATGGGGCGCGCACAACGTACGCACCCATGGCTCCGGAACGAAACGCTTCCATCACCCCGTGGCCGGCGAACTTACCCTGGCGTACGAAGAACTCGCGATCACCGCCGAGCCAGGTCTCGTGCTTATGGTCTACACCGCAGAGCCAGGTTCCCCCTCAGCGGAACGGCTCCGCCTCCTCGCAAGCTGGGGAGCGAGCGAGCACACGCCCACCGAAAAGCACCGAACCACCAGCTGACCCACTCCACCCGTCCTCGCCCTGGATCACTTACGACGAGCCCATGGACCTTCAGCACATCACGGCGCTTGCGGCGGTGGCTATGTCCTCAAAACATTGGCACCGGGGCCGACCTTGCCCGACCCGGCAAACTGCCGTGGATCCTTCTCCGAATGATTAGGGCGGAAATCCGGACGTCGGTGCGGGCACCTGCTGTTCGCGCCGACTGCCCGGGCCGGCGTCGGGACGCCGCTCCGCCGAGGGCGCTTACGCCAGCAGGCGCCAGGGAAGTTCTTGCCGGAGGCGTCAGCGAGACAGCAGGACGCCGACCTGGGTCCGGATGTCCCGAACAACCTCGTCGATGCTCATGGCGGCGTTCACGCTCGCCGCCATGCTAAGGAACATGATGGCGGTGACGACGTGTGCCGTCGTTGCGGCATCACCAGCGCTGACCAGCTCGTGCCTGCACAGGACGGCAGCGATGGCCTCCTCGGTCTGCGCGACGATGGAGAGGGCCTCAGCGTGACGGGGCTCCGCGGGATCACCGAAGACCATTTCCCGCAGGTACGTGCGTCCGTTGTCGACCTGGACGCGGTTGCATTCCACGATCGGCCGTACGATTGCCAGCACCGCATCGAGGATATCCCGGGTGGATTCGGCATCAGCCCGACCTTGCTGAAGCGCTTCAGCGTAGTGGGCGTTCTGCACGAGGAGGAGGAGTTCGCCTTTGGTCTTCGCGTAAAGGAACAGGGTCCCGGTGCCGATGTCCGCCTTGTCGGCGATCTGCTGGGTCGTGACGTCCTCGATGCCGTGTTCGGCCAGCAGTTCGCTTGCCGCGGCCGTGATACGGTCCAGCTTCTGCTGCTTGTTCCGCTCGCGCCGTCCGACCGGCTGGGAGGCGAGAGACATGGTGATGGATCCTCCGGAATAGATTCTGACTGCACTCAGTTATGAGTGTAGTCACTACTGTGTGGGCTCGAATGTTCCTTCGTTCATTCTCCCACGCAAGGGCCGAACCCCAGTGTTCTGCCCCGGCAGAGTGGTGGCGCTATTACCCCGCGACGCAAAGGACCGCACACATGACTTCCTCCCTCTGGCAACCCTTCACCCTCGGCAATGTGGAGCTGCCGCACCGGCTCGCGCTGGCCCCGCTGACCCGGAGCCGCGCAAACCCTGACGGCACCCCCGGGGAACTGGCTGCGGAGTACTACGGCCAACGCGCCTCGCTCGGGCTGATCATCACCGAGGGCACGCACCCGTCCGACGATGGCCAGGGCTATCTGAACACCCCCGGCATCTACACTCCCGAACACATCGAGGGATGGCGAAAGATCGCCGACGCGGTGCATGCAGGCGGCGGAGCCCTGTTCATCCAACTGATGCACGTCGGCCGGATGTCGCACCCGGATAACACCCCGCACCACCGCGGGCCCGTTGGCCCATCGGCGATCTCGGCCGAGCAGGACATGTTCACTCCAACGGGCCCGCAGAAGACGCCGGTGCCGCGTGAGCTGACTGCCGAAGACATCCAGGCCACCATCGCCGGGTTCCGCCACGCCGCAGCCTCCGCTATCGCAGCGGGAGCGGACGGCGTGGAGATCCACAGCGCGAACGGGTACCTGCTCCACCAGTTCCTCTCGCCAAACTCGAACCACCGCACGGACGAATACGGCGGATCGGTGGAGAACCGGTCCCGGTTCGTCGTCGCGGTCGCCCGCGCGGTGGCCGAGGAGATCGGGGCAGGCCGGACCGGCATCCGCATCTCACCGGCGTTCCCGCTGGGCGGAATCAACGAAGGGGACCCCGCCGACGTCCGGACACAGTACCGCCACCTGGTCGGCGAACTCGCCACCCTGAACCTTGCGTACCTGCACGTACACCACCTCGGTGATGACGAACTGCTGCGGTCCTTCCGCGACGCGTGGCCTGCAGCCATCCTCGTCGTCCGGTACGGGCGCGACCGCGAGCAGATCGCCGACGACATCGACGCCGGACTCGCGGACATCGCGCCGCTGGGCCGCTTCGCCCTGGCGAACCCCGACATTGTTGAGCGCCTGCGCACCGGCGCACCGCTGAACGAGCTGGACCCGGCCACCCTGTACGGCGGCGGCGCCGCTGGGTACACCGACTACCCTGCTCTGGCACACACCTAATCGTCTGTCGTGGGCCACTCGCCACCGACATCACACACCCCTACCCAGCAGAACCATCAGAAAGAAGAAACCAATGCCCGCACTCAACGGAGCTGTCGTCCTCATCACCGGAGCCAACGGCGGAATCGGCACGCAGTTCGTGCACGAAGCCCTCGCCCGGGGAGCTGCAAAGGTTTATGCCTCCGCCCGCACCCCCCGCACTTGGAACGACGAGCGCATCGTTCCGCTCGCCTTGGACATCACCGACTCGGCCTCCATGCAGGCAGCGGTCGAGGCGGCACCGGATGTGACCGTTCTGATCAACAACGCCGGCGCGTCGGTTCCCAGCCCCGGGATCCTCACCCACACGGACGAGGAAATCCGCAGCAACGTCGAGACGAACTTCCTCGGTCCGCTCTTCGTCGCCCGCGCATTCGCTCCGGTCCTGTCAGCGAAGGACGAAGCGACGATCATCGACATCCACTCGGCCCTGAGCTGGTACGCCGTCGCCGGCATCTACAGCGCCACCAAAGCCGCCCTCTGGTCCGCGACCAACTCCCTCCGCCTCGAACTCGCCCCCGAAGGCGTGCACGTCGTCGGGGTCCACGTCGCATACGTCGACACCGCGATGGCCGCGCACGCCACCGACCCGAAGCTCGACCCGGCCGTGCTGGTGCGCACCGTGTTCGACGCCACCGAGGCGGGGGAGTACGAGGTCCTGGCCGACGATACGTCTGTCCAGCTCAAGGCCGGACTCAGCGCACCCCTCGAAGCGGTCTACCCGCAGTTGGTGGACACAAACGCATAAGCGAACAACCGGCGCCACCGCGTTCACCAAAAGTGAGCGCGGTGGCACCACCCTGCCAAAGGACGACGCGGCCCACGATGCCCAAGAGACGACGGAAGGGGTGGGGAGTGTCTGAATAACGGAGGATCCGGGGTTGGCCTGACACACCGGGGTAGTCACTAGCCAGGGGCCGCGTCAGGGGTGGCGATAATTTTGATCACTCTGCTGACGCGTTTGTGGGTGTCCTGTCCGAGCTGGCCAGCGCGACGAGGCGCCACGCCAATGACTGTGCCCGCCCATATTCACGGGCGGGCGGGGGCACAGTGGCTCTCTGCTCTGTTGGCGGGATTTTGTCAGGTAGGTGCTGGTCAGCGGGCGAGGAATTCTACGGCGACGGGGGAGAACCTGTCGTGGAACTGGAAGATTCCCCCGTGGCCCGAGTCGGGGTAGATGATCAGCTCGGATCCCTTGATGCGCCGGTGCAGGTCCCCGGACAGGACCGACGGCACCATGCGGTCGTTGTCGCCGTTGGCGATGAGGGTGGGGTGCGTGAGCCTTGACAGGTCCGACGGCGCGGAGCGGCCGAACTTCCGGATTGCCTTCAGCTGAGTCTGGAAGGCTTTGGTGCTGATCGGCTTGTCGCGGTCGACAGTGCGCTCCTGCAGGCGCTTGATGAACGCCTTCGCGGCCGGCTTGCCGGTCGCGTTGCGGTTAAAGAACAGGAACTCCTTCGGGTCCGAGCGTGTCAGGGTCGCGCGGAGGACGTCCCAGTAGGTGGTGCCGACGACCTTGTCGATGTCCTTGCCGCCCCGCGGCCCGGTACCGGCCAGCACGAGCTTGCGGACGAGGTCGGGATGTTTGAGGAGCAGGTCCTGGGCGATCATGCCGCCCATTGAGAAGGAGAATACGTCGACCTGGTCGAACCCGAGGGCCTTGATGAAGGTGTAGGCGACGTCGGCCATCGCCTCGATGCTGTCGGGAACCTGCCCGGTGGAGGCTCCGACACCGCGCTGGTCGAAGGTGATGACGTGGCGGTTCTTCGCGATGGGGTCGACGATGTGGGGGTCCCAGTTGTCCAGGGTCGCGGCGAGGTGCACGAAGAACACGACGGGGATACCGGCCTTGGGCCCCAGTTCGCGGTAGGCGTAGGTGACGCCACCGGCGGTGATGGTGCGTGTGGCGGCTTTCGCGTACGAGGTGACGACAGAGCCGTTCGGGGTGTCGAAGCTGCTCATGCTGGTAGTCCTCCTGAGTGGTCTGTGAGGTGAATGGCTGTCGGCGGCTCAGGAGGGCAGGGTGACGACGGCTTTGCCGCGGAGGCCGCCCTTGGCCAGCGACTCGAGCGCCTGTGGGGTTTGGGCGAAGTCGAAGACCTGCCCGACGACCGGGCGCAGCACGCCGTCGTCAACCAGGGCGGTGATTTGGCGCAACTGGTCGCCGCTGGCACGCATGAAGAGGAACTCGTAGCTGACGCCGAGCTTCTTCGCCTGCCGCCGGATCCTGCTGCTGAGCCCCGCGATGGCCAGGCGCAGGACAGGGTTCAGACCGGCTTTGCGCGCGAACGCCGGGTCCGGCGGACCGGCGATTCCGATCGCCTTCCCGCCGGGCTTCAGGATGCGCAGTGACTTCACGAGGTTCTCCCCGCCGAGGCTGTCGAGTACCAGATCGTACCCGGCGAGGAGCTGCTCGAAGTTCTGGGTACGGTAGTCGATCACCGTGTCCGCGCCGAGGTCGCGCACGAAGTCGGCGTTGGAGGCACTCGCGGTGGTCGCGACGGTGGCGCCGAGGTGCTTGGCGAGTTGGATCGCGATCGACCCGACCCCGCCGGCCCCGGCGTGAATGAGAACTTTCTGCCCCGGCCGTACGTGGCCTTGCTCAACTAGGGCCTGCCACGCCGTAAGTGCAACCAGCGGTAGCGAGCCGGCCTCCTCCATGCTGATCGATGCGGGTTTCAGTGCCAGGTCGGCCTCGGTGATGGCGATGCGCTCGGCGAACGTGCCGATGCGGTCTTTGTCGGGGCGGGCGTAGACCTCGTCGCCCGGTTTGAATCCGCGCACCTTCGCCCCGATGCGGATGACGGTGCCGGCGACATCGTTGCCGAGGATCAGCTGGAGCTTGTACGGGAGGATTTGCTTGAACTCACCCAGGCGGATCTTTTCGTCCAATTGGTTGAGGCCAGCTGCCTGGACCTGGACCAGCACATCGCGGTCGCCGACGGTCGGCTCGGGGACGTCTGCTGCGCGCAGCGGCTCCTTGTACTTGGTGACGACGAATGCCCTCATGGCGTGCTGCTCCTCTATGACGTACGGCTTCATTAAAAATGAGTCTACTCAATTATGAGTTGACTCAGAAATGTTGTCAAGTGGGATCGTGAGGGGCGCGCGTTCATTTGAATGTTCCCGAAGACGTGGGATAGGGAGTTTCGGGCGTCCATCGCCGGGGCCACATTCCCGCGATGGATCATGGCGAAGCATGCAGTCTGCACATATGGGTGTGTGTGATCGACTATCTGTAGGCCGTTTCAGCCAGGAATTTGAGCCAGGTTGGTGGCTCGTTTCAGGCCAAAAGAGCGGTAAGAATCAGGCCAGTCTTTTCTCCTGAAAATCGTGGTTTCGGGGGCTTGCCTGCAGATAGAGATCACCCGGTGGCGAGGGCCCTCCCAGAGTGTCAGGGACATGGGCCCGCCACCCCCAGATAGGTTCCTTACGGCGCTGCCATTGCGAAGCGTATGCGCCGGAAGGGCTGGAAAGCAGATGACGGTACCCATGTCCGTACAAGAAAATATCAGAAGGCTGGACTCCCAGGGAGTCCCGGGCCGGGAGATCGCCCTCACCTTGGGCGTTAGCCGGTCCTCGGTGGCGAAATACTCCGATCAGGAAGACTTCTCCCCGGCACCGCCGGCGCCGCTGGCCCGGTCCGGGGTCTCGGTGCTGACCGGGTTCGAGCACATTATCGAAGCGTGGCTCGCCGGGGACCAGCGCCGGAATCGCAGGCAGCGGCATACGGCCAAACGCGTGTTCGACCGGCTCGTGGATGAACACGGGTTCACCGGCACCTATTCTCCGGTGCAGCGGTTCGTGAAGAAATGGACGGCCCGCAACAGGACTGCAGGGGAAGGTTTCACCGAACTGGTGTGGCCGGCCGGCACCGCGCAGGTCGACTTCGGCCAGGCCGAGGCCATCATTGCCGGGATCCGGCAGGTCCTGCACCTCCTGGTGGTGACCTTCCCGTTCTCGAACATGCGCTTCGTCCAGGCATACCGCGGCGAAACCGCCGAATGTGTCTGCCACGGGCTGCGCAGGGTGTTCGAGCACATCGGAGCCGCCCCGGGCACCTGGTCTTTGACAATGCCACCGGCATCGGACGGCGGGTCGGCACCAGGGCCGTGGAGACCAAGCTGTTCGGCGCGTTCAAGCTGCACTACCGCTCCGAATCCAGGTACTGCAACCCGTATTCCGGCCATGAGAAAGGCAACGTGGAAAACGTGTCGGGTTCCTGCGCCGCAACTTCATGGTCCCCGAACCGGAGGCCGCCACCTTGGCCGGCCTCAACGAGGTTTTACTGGCGCGGTGCGATGCCCTGGCCGCCACCACGCATTACCGCAAGGGCCTGCCGCTGGGGGAACTGTTCATCCAGGACGTGGCCGCGTCCCTGGAACTTCCGGGAGTCGGGTTCGACCCGGTACGCTACGAGTCGCGCAAGGCAGACAAGACCGGGAACCTGCTCATTGACGGGAACACCTACGCCGCCGGGCCCTCCTTCCACGGGCGGATGCTCACCGTCGGTTTGCGCCACGATGTCATCGAGATCCTTGACGAGCATTCCGAACCCGTGAGGTCTTTCCCGCGGGCTTTCGGCCGGCAAACCGGGACGGTCTTTGAACCGGCCTCCCTGGTCCCGCTGCTGGTGACCAAGCCCGGCGCGTGGTCCCATTCCCCGCTGCGTGCCCTGGTCACCGACCCGGTCCGGGACTGGCTGGATGCGGCCTCTGCCACCGATCGGCGGCGCCTGCTCAACGGGGTCGATGCCGCGTCCGGGTCCGCCGGTTTCGATGCAGCAATGCAGGCCGCCCACACCCTGATCCGCCGCGGGGACGCCCCGGACATGGCCGCCCTGGGCATGCTCGCCCGTCGGCTGGCGCACGGCACCGAACCGGCGGCAGCGAACGTGGATTTGAGCGTCTATGACACCTTCACAACCCTGAACACCACTACGGGAGAAGTCGCATGAATCCGGTCACCGTCCAGGACATCCTCGAAGCGGGCAAGCATGCCTCCCTGACCGGCAGCGTGTTGACCGAATGGGCAGAGAAAGGCACCCCGAAACAGCGCGAGTACCTCCACGGAGTGCTGGTCGCGGAGCACGAATCCCGGCAGGAATCACGCCGGGCCCGGCTGCTGAAATCCGCGAGGCTGCCGACCCTGAAAACACTCACCGGATTCGACTACACCAGTGTCAGGTTCCCCGAAGACTACGGGCGGCAGGCACTGGAATCCCTGGAGTTCATCACGAGGGCCCAGGACCTGGTCCTCTACGGGGATGTGGGCACCGGCAAAACCCACATGGCCACCGCCCTGGTGGCAGCGGCATGCCGGCAGGGCATCCCGGCCCGGTTCTTCACCACCTCCGCCCTGGTCATGATGCTGCGCCGCGCCAAAGACGAGGGCCGGCTGGACAAGGAGCTCGCTTCCCTGGCCAAAAACCAGCTCCTGGCCATCGACGAACTGGGGTACCTCCCGATCGACACCGAAGGGGCCAGGCTCCTGTTCCAGGTCATCGCCGATGGCTACGAAAACCGCAGCCTCATCATGACCACCAACCTCGAATTCTCCCGCTGGGGAACCGTGTTCGGGGACGACAACATGGCAGCAGCCGTCATCGACCGGCTCGTCCACCACGGCCGGCTCCTGCAGTTTCGTGGCGAGTCCTACCGGGTCAAGAATGCCCTCATGAAATAGGCAAGCCGCCGGAATGGCCCGAAAGCGTGCCGAGGTGGCCTGATTCTTAGCGCTGAAATGGCCTACTTAAAGTTGACGAAACACACATATGGGCCCTGATCGGTGATGGTGACAGCCGGTGGGAAGTCGCCGAGGAGGGGACCAGTGCTGCGACTGCGGGGCGCTTGCCCCTGTTCGTGGGCCTAATCCGGGCTTCAACGCGATCGGCCGCGGTCAAGTTCTCCGGGAGTGCGCGGAGGTCCGTGTGCTCAACGGTGGTGTATGGTCAGCGCAATCAGGACACCATGACTTCGAATGGGCGTGTGGTCGTTGGGTTTTAGGCTTTGAGAAGGGTCCAAAAGGGGTGTACAACGTACACACCTTGGGCTTCGGACTGGGCCGTACATCAACTGGACTCGTTCGGATTGGCTATGTTTCCGCGGGTGCCCAGTGTTTGCAAGGGCTGGAATGCAGTTCGAGTCCCACCTCGGGCACGTGTTTTCCCTGTTCAGGGGCCTGTGGTCCTCTGAATGTGTACAAATCTCCTCTTATGGGCCCCTGCAGGGGCCCATTTTTGTTGGTGGTGCCTGGTCTGGCGGCTCCTGCTCATGACTCGGACAGCGGTGTTGCTCCTTACTCCTTCATGGCCGGGAGCGCTTGGAACCGCATGACTTGCTGAGACTTGGGGATCAAACCCTCAGGATCGTCGCCGTGAACAGCCGGAACTCCCGGGAAACTCTCGTCATTTCGTCGATGATGTTGTTCGACTCAGGCCTCGCATGGCTCAAACACCGAAGTTGATAAGAAGGCACCCTGCGGTCTCGACCTTGGCCGCGGCGCTTCATTAGGTCCGTTGCTCTCCGGGCTATTGCCGCCTCCCGGGCAAATCAGACGGGGAGCGGAGGGGTGAGATGGGCCTCCGGCGGTCCTCCCCGGGGAAGCTGCGGAATCACCCTGTGCGGGGACAGAGAGGACATGAGATTCCGGCCGTAAAGACTCGGCAGACGACGGCGGGAGGTCCCGCCGTCGTCCGCAAGAGTTGCAGTCAGCGCTGTCCGGCTAGGAGGCGGGCTCCGTTATTCCAGGGGCGAGACCGTAGAAGGGCGTGAACCGACCTCTGGCTCCGGGGGAAATGTTGGAACGGACAATCGAGGCGTTCTCCAGCGCTGCCAGGTGGTATCTGACTGCGCCGCGCGAGGACGCGATGCCGTTGCTGATGTCAGCTACTTTGCTGGCCCCATGGTTTGCCAGGTAGTCGATGATTTGTGATTTGATCGGAGTGTTTCTCGCTCTTTTCGTCCGCTGAATGCGGTGCACGTCCATCGGGCTCTGGATTTCAATGTCAGCCGTCATTGGCGATGACCTTTCATCTGGTGTGAGGGTAGGTTCGCTGGTTGAAAATTGGCTGGCCGACCGGGTGCCGGTCAGTGCCTCGAAACGAGCTCAGGCTCCCTGCTATCTTCAGTGACTTCCGCGTCTTGGTTGGCTTCCGCGCGTGGCGCTTCGAGGAGGGAAGTGGACTTGTCGTGGTTCCGGCCGATGACCGCGGTGGCGATGGCATTTCCCAAGATGTTGGTGGCGGTGCGTCCCATGTCCAGGAGTTGGTCGATCACCAGCAGGACACCAATTCCGGCGGCCGGGATGCCGAAGGCAGGGACCACGGCGGCTACGACGACGAGTGACCCGCGCGGCACGCCGGCCATGCCCTTGCTGCTGAGTAGGAGCATTGCGGTCATCGCGATCTGCTGGCCAAGGTCCATGTCGATGCCGTAGGCGTTGATCAGGAAGACCGACGCGAAGGTCATGTACATCATGGAACCGTCCACGTTGAACGAGTAACCCAGGGGCAGCACGAAACCGGTGGTGCGCTTCTCGATGCCGAACTTGGTCAGGCCTTCAATAAGCTTGGGCAGGGCGGCTTCACTGCTGGAGGTGGCGAACGCGATGACCATGGGTTCACGCACTATCCGGACCAGTCGGAAGGCCGCCCGTCCGAGGAAGGCGACGGCGACGCCGACCATGATGACCCAGAGGGCCGAGAGAGACACATAGAACCCGCCGATGAATGACGCGTAGGTGGCAAACGCATCGAGACCCTGGGAGGTGAAGGCCGATGCGATGCCGGCGAAAACGCCCACTGGTGCCGCCAGCATCACATATCCGGTGACCTTCAGCATGACGCCCATCAGTTCATCGATGGCATCGGCTATGGAGGAGCGGCCCTTCTTCCGGAGGTTCAGCAGCGCGATGCCGAAGAGGGCGCCGAATACGAGGATCTGAAGGGGATTGTTGGCCGTCAGGGCGGCGAAGACGCTCGTGGGGATGATGTGGGTGATGAACTCCTGGTAATCGAGGGGCTTCGTTTCCATCCCCGCGTCGCCTCCCGGCATCAGGTGGAGCCCGTCACCGACGTTGAGCAAATGGGCCGTGATGAATCCGAACGCGCCCACCAGGATGGAGGCGGACAGGAACCAGATCATTGAGCGGCCAAAGAGCTTGCCCACGCCGGCGGATTTGGCGGCTCCTGCGATGCCGGAGACGAGGGTGGCAAAGATCAGCGGGGCAATGATCATTTTGATGAGGTTCAGGAACATGTGCGTCACGGTGTCGAGGACGGCCACGACGGATTCGCGCGTGGCCACCGGCAGCAGCCAGTGGAAGAGCAGACCGCTGAGGATCCCGAACAGGAGCGCTGCCAGGATCCACATCGTTGATTTGTTTTTCATAGTCAGTCCTTGGGTAGAGGCCGGGTTGGTGGCCCGGTGCTGGAACGGTCCTCGTCATCGAGTTCCGTTTTCTCTGTAGTCGGTCGGGATTTTGGGCACGACGGCGTGCCCCTTGCTCCCTGGTCGGGCGGGGTCGTAGGTGTGCGGCGGCTATTTGCTCAGGTTGGCCAGGCGTTGTGGGCTGAGGAGCTCGGTGAGCTGCTCGTCGGTGAGCAGTCCGTGTTCGAGTACGAGCTCCGCGACGCCCTTGCCGGTGGCGAGGGCTTCCTGCGCGATCGCCGTGGCCGTGGCGTAACCCAGTTGCGGGTTCAGGGCGGTGACGAGGCCGATTGACTGTTCCACCGTGAGACGGAGGTGTTCGGTGTTCGCGGTGATGCCCCGGACGCAGCGGGCCGTGAGGGTGCGGCAGGCGGCTTCCAGGTGGGAGATGCTCTTGTGGAGGCTGTGGACGATGATCGGTTCGAAGGCGTTGAGCTGGAGCTGGCCGGCTTCTGCAGCCATGGTGATGGTGACGTCGTTGCCGATCACCTCGTAGGCCACCTGGCTGACCACTTCCGGGATGACCGGGTTGATTTTGCCGGGCATGATCGAGGAGCCGGACTGCACGGCGGGGAGGTTGATTTCGCCGAATCCGGCGCGCGGGCCGGAGGAGAGAAGCCGGAGGTCGTTGCAGATCTTGGAGAGTTTCACGGCGACCCGCTTGAGCACCCCGGAAAGGTGCACAAAGGCGCCGACGTCCTGGGTGGCCTCGATCAGGTCCACCGCCGTGACCAGCGGCAGCCCGGTGATCTCGGCAAGGTGCCGGCAGGCGGCCTCGGCATACCCGGCGGGTGCGTTGAGGCCGGTGCCGATCGCGGTGGCGCCGAGGTTGATTTCGTGGATCAGCAGGTCGGCTTCGGCCAGGCGGAGCCGGTCCTCGCCGATCGTGACGGCGTAGGTGCCGAACTCCTGGCCGAGCGTCATGGGGACGGCGTCCTGGAGCTGGGTGCGGCCCATCTTGACCACCGTGCGGAACTCAAGGGCTTTGGCGGCGAAGGCGTCCTCGAGCTCGGTGAGGGCTTCCAGCAGTTCCCGGGCCGCGAAGATCGTGCCGAGCTTGACCGCCGTGGGGTAGACGTCGTTGGTGGACTGGCTGAGGTTGACGTGGTCGTTGGGGTGCAGCCGGGCGTAGTCGCCCTTCGGGTGCCCGAGGATTTCAAGGGCCCGGTTGGCGATGACCTCATTGGCGTTCATGTTCGACGACGTCCCGGCGCCGCCCTGGATGACGTCCACCACGAACTGCTCGCTGAGCTTGCCGTTCATGACGTCGGCGCAGGCTTCCGCGATGGCCCGGGCACGTTCGTCGTCGAGGAGCCCGAGCTCGTGGTTGGTGCGTGCGGCGGCGAGTTTCACGGCGGCTAGCCCGCGGACCAGGTGCATGTTGGAGGAGAGCGGCTGGCCGGTGATGGGGAAGTTCTCCACGGCCCGGAGGGTGTGGACGCCCCAGTAGGCGTCGGCAGGGACATCCCGGTCGCTCAGGAGGTCGTGTTCGGAACGGGTGTCCGGGGCGGTATGGGGGATGGTCATGTGGTCCTCACAGGGCTTCGTTGACGGGTTTGGACGGTAATAATCCGGGGCCGGGGCAGGCTTGAGTGACGCCGCGGCCGGGACGGTGGGCATGGTTGTTCCACGGCACAGGGACGGGCCAGGCTTGTGGCGATTGCGGTGGGGGATGGAGAGTGAAATCCGGGGTTTAGGATCTAGCGTGTATGGCCGGCCCTGGAGTTTCCGCTTCCGGGGACGATGGTGCCCAGGGCGCATTCAACCCCGTGCAAATGCATTCTCATGGCCTGCGATGCTTCCTCGGCTGATCCATTCTCGATGGCCGCGAAAATGCGGGCGTGTTCCTGGCCCGATTCCTTGCGCCGGTCAGCCACGAGGTTAAGGGTGTTTGATTGGTTAGCCATGGCGTCGCAGATGTCTGACAGGAATGATTCGAACACGCCATTGCCGCTGCACCGGGCAATGGTCACATGGAACTCAGTGTTCAAAAGCACCCACTGCTGGAGATCGTCTTCCTCGGACATTTCCCGAAGGATTTCCCGAAGAGCCTCCAGGTCTTCGCTGCTGCGGCGTTGGGCGGCGAGGCCCGCGGCCGGCACTTCTACGTGGGGGCGGGCTTCAACGAGGGCGCTGGCCGAATATTTGCCGAGTTTGAGGTCCTGGGCCACCTTGTCAGCGATCACGAAGGTGCCCTTGCCCGTGTGGGTGGCCGTGAGTCCCAATGCGGTGCAGGAACGCAGCGCCTCCCTGACCATCGTGCGGCTCACACCGTACTGTTTGGCCAGCGATGCCTCCGAGTCGAGGCGGGTGCCGACAGGGATCTTGCCGCCCTCGATAGCACTCCGGAGGGATGCGAAAACCGCTTCAGCCGCGCCAACGCGTACGACTCGATCATGCGCAGCTGTCCAGCTGTCCAACAGGTCCATACCAAGACTATGGCACTTGTCACACTGCCCGTCAAGGAAGTCCCGAAAATGACGAAATGGGGGCGGCCTTAGGCCAACTCACGAGGCATCCCAGTTCACAACGACGAAGGCACTCCCATGCCCGCGGGGTTGGCGCCGTGGCCTGAGGACGAGGGTCTGTATACCCTGTGTCCCTCATGCGGCCGCGTTTACTATGACGCGGTCATCGAAGAGACAGGGACCGCGCCCTTTGCTCTCCGTATCGATGTCACTGCCGGACCGATTGCCGAGGCAATCCGTGTCCACTGGGACGTCAACACGTAGCCCTGTGACCGTGTCCAGGATCAGCAACGGTATGCCGGGGACCGGTGCGGGGAACGTGGCGACCACGGCCTCCCACCGGTGCGCCGATCGCGACGGGCAAGCTGGGCCGGGGACAAACAGATCAAACAACATTCCCGCCGCGATCTACTACACCCTGGATTTCCACGGCACCAAAGGAGCCCTGGCACCTGCACGTATGGAAGGAAAGCGGCGGAACGCTACTTCTGCTGCTCCTCGGATCTGCCCTCCGATCAGGTCGCTGCCTGCCTGATGTCCCCGTAGGGTTCGTAGTTGCTGGACACGGCGACGAGGCCCTTTCTCTGGCCGCATGGGGCTCGTGGCGGATGAGTTGCGGCCAAAAAATTGTCGCCCTCGCCTGGGCAAGGACGGTGGCCCGTGCTGGCATTCCGGTGGCACGATCGCGGTGCCGTCCTGTTGAGCCTCGCCAGACTGTATGAGGTCTGATCCTCCCGCGGCGGATCGCCACCGAGGTCCAACACCCCGGACCAGGAAGCCAGAGCTGATGGACGGCGACCGGCTCAGGCGTCCTCGGTCTGCATGAGGTCTGCGGTCCCGTGGGAGTTGCCTCGGCGTGCGGGGCAACTCAGGGCCTCTGGGGCACGGTCGGCGGGGAAATTTTGCGGACCTTGACGGCTTGCCTCGAGCTTGGGATGGTGGAAGTCGGATCGAGGAGGCGGGCACCATGCAAGAGAAAAGCTGGTCGGTGAACATCGTTATCGACGAACATGAAAACCAAACACGGGCCACGGCGCGATTGAGGGCCGGGAACCGGGCTGAACTGGAAGGTGTCGGGTTGGCCAGGCTGAATCCGGTGGACTCGGATGTCCCCGAGATCGGGGACGAGTTGGCGACCGCACGCGCCCTGGCGGACTTGGCGCATCAGCTGATCGAAGTCACCGCGGCCGACATCGAAAAAATTACCAAAGAACCTGCGCATCTCCGCCCTTAGCCCTGCCATGCCGAGAGCTCCTGCCGCCCCGGCTGGAATCCGCCCGCTGAACCGGGCGGCGCACTCGGTATCATGACCGCCGGAGCATTGGTGTTCCCGGTAGGCACCTTGTCAGCGACTTACTGCGACAGCAGCTCCGTTCACCTCCCGATGGCGAACAACCCCCGGAGTGGATTGAGGAAGCTGGAGTACACGCTACTCACGCGATTGAGTCTCAGCTCGAGTCTTTGGACGAGACAGCGCCGGACACGGATTTTGAACGAGCGTTCCGAAACATCTGGGCATTGCGCGACCTGACTTTCGAGATCTATGTCCGCCTTTTGGCCCTCAGTTTCGCCCCGGGCGGATGCCCCAAACCTCATGTGTGCGAAGCTGCCCGTCCCGTTCCCCGGCGGCTAGC